>JAPORH010000050.1 GCA_026710325.1 Litoreibacter sp.
TGAAAAACAACTGTTTCCCGTCATATCAGCCTCCAAACACGCAAGGGAGACTCCTTGAATCACAGATCTCAGCCGAACGTCAAATCAGGGAATGTATTTTGAAGGGTGGTAAGAGCACGCATAAAAAATATTGATTTTGAATTGCGGACGGAAGGTTTGTTGCCGGCCTTTGTCCGCTCCGACGAAAAACGTCTTCGTCAGATCATCATCAACCTGCTCTCAAATGCGCTGCGCTATACCGAGGAAGGGGCAGTGACGTTTAAGCTGACCTATCGCAACGAGGTGGCGATTATCGAGGTCAGCGACAGTGGTATCGGTATCGCGCCGGAGTTTATCGACCGTATCTGGCGCCCGTTTGAGCGCGGGGAGCGACGTGACATCCAAGGTTCTGGTCTGGGCCTGACCATCACCAAGCTTTTGGTTGAAATCTTAGGCGGCGAAATCGAGGTCGAAAGCACCTTGGGCAAAGGGAGCGTGTTCCGGGTGCGTCTGATGCTGCCATCCGTGACGCCAAGTGTTTTTGACCCTCGCATCATGGACCTTGAAAGCAAGGCCTTGCCAGTAAATGGCTATGACGGTCCGCGAAAAACCATTTTGGTGGTCGATGATGATTTCAACCATCTCGCGCTCGCCGAAAATTTCCTGACAAAATACGGCTTTGTGGTCCTTTGTGCCTCCTCCGTTGATATGGCGGAGACGATGCTCGCAGATGCCGCGCCCGACATCATATTGCTCGATATCGACATGCCCGGCCGCGACGGCTGGTCCTTCGCGCGCGATTTGCGCACAGGACGTCACCAGAACACGCCGATTGTGATGATCTCCGGACACGCGAATGAGGAGGGCTTGCACCGTGCTGCGCTGGGCCTCCATGACGCGTTTTTTGCCAAGCCCTACAACCTCGATGAGCTTCTACTGCAAATCGCCGAGCTGCTTAAGGTCAAGCTGATCATGGGCAAAAACCGATCGGTTCCCGTGCTTAGGAGCCTGACTGAACATGAGCGCAAGCGCCTCTTGGATGCAGCCGAGATTGGCCATGCGAGCGCGTTGCGCGCCGAGCTTGATGATTTGCGGGTCGCTGGCGTTGGTCCTGTATCTTTGATGCGCGCGTTTGAGGCGTGTTTGGAGCAATTCGACATGGAGGGGCTCGCCCGCCTGCTTGAGGACCACCATGAAGACGCTTGAGGCAGGTGATAAAAGCATAGCGCTCGTCGTTGACGACAACCCGGACTCTTTGGGTATGGTCTCGAGCGCCTTGGAGGCGCAAGGCATGACAGTGCTTGTCGCACGTGACGGGCACTCAGCTATCAAGCTTACACATAGGGTGCAGCCTGACGTCATACTTATGGATGCGATTATGCCGGAAATTGACGGGTTCGAGACCTGTCGCCTCCTCAAGACTGGACCAAACCCAACCCTGGCACCCATTATTTTCATGACCGGGCTCTGCGACCAGGAACATGTTGTCAAAGGCCTGCAAGCCGGAGGTGTCGACTACATTACAAAGCCAGTGGTCATCGAGGAGATGATCGCGCGCCTGAGCACCCACGTCGTCAATTCGCGTATGTTGCAGAGTGCGCGCGATGCGATAGATGCGTTTGAGCGCCCGATCCTCGCCTTTGACGAGGACGGGCAATTTGTCTGGGGCTCAAAGAGCGCCTTGGAGGTACTGGAAGGCGGCGATTTCGCTTTGGACGCCCCCGAATTTCAGCATTGGCTTCGCAACTGTGCTGCAAGGCCAGTTTCAGAGATTAGCCCGCATGCCGGCGAAGGTGCCATCGCTTACTTCATGGGGCTGTCTGCGACCCATGAGATCTTGATTAAACTCGACGCCGAAAATGGCTCTACCCGGGAGGTTCTTTTACAAAGCGCCTTTAATCTGACCGCACGCGAGGCCGAGGTATTGTATTGGCTTACGCTTGGCAAAACCAATCGCGACATCAGCGCAATCTTGACGCTAAGCGCGCGCACCGTGAACAAGCATCTTGAGCAGGTTTTTCAAAAAATGGGCGTTGACAACCGCACCTCTGCCGCAGTGCTGGCCGACCGTGTTCTCCATACACGAACGTCACTTTGAATTAGACTACAATCAATAGGGTTCTGCTTGTTTTTAGTTGGGTATCTAACGTGTAGTTTGATGCGGAAATACAGAATATGTTGACGCTATTGTTGTTGCATTCACCAATCCCTATTATAGCAGTCAGGAATTTAGATGCGAGCGCTAAAGCGGTTGTATTCTGTCTAACCAGACTGCGAGACGATGACGTCGACATTAAGCATTGTACCTGATCAAAAACTGGAACAACGGATATCGGTACCCGTTGCACCTACTGCTTTTGCGTTTCTCAATCATATGCGTTTTGTTGCCCTGCGCTGCCGCGTTAAGCCCCGGACGGAGCTTTTTGAGGCTTGTGCATTGCTAGATTTGGGGCAGGCGGCCTCCCGCGACGCGCATGCAGAAGCTCTGATGCGCTGCTGGGGGGAGGCACTCGGCCAAACCGCGCGGTTTTACGCCCCAGGCGTTCGAGATTTTACGTTCGATGAACGCTGGCTCATGCAGCTGGGTCAGGCACATTGCCGCGGCGATAATGATAGCCTGCGCTTCCTATTGAGCTCTCGCGTGATCCATCGGAACCGCAGGCTTGTCGGCTTCTTGGTCGGCGGGGTCGCGGAGTGTTTTGATCTGAAATAGAACCCTCACAGTTTCATTTCGTCAAAATCAGTTTTCCTGCCCGTGTTATGCGTAGGTAGTAAATCTGCTCATCGAGGGCGATGCAGACTTGGACACCATCTTTGACAAGGTCGCGCGCGTCATAGGTTTGGATATGGCGCTTTGGTTTCTCCGCGCTTGGTTGCGGCACTTTTGTCATGGCATTCATGATGTCCGCTCCAGATGATCGAGATATCTTTCGAGCAGGTGGTCGACTGTAAACTGACCTGAAAACGCCACAAAAAGCGTTTCTCGCCAACAGGGGCGGTCGTTCCGTTCCTTCGTATCTGGTCGGGGCTCGGGCTTCATGGGCGCCATTGGTCTCTCCTATATTTCAGAGGGTCCGGGCTGCCCGACAATGCGTTTAAACGGGGTGGCTAAGACTTGATAAATTATTTCTGACTTATTTACTCAGATAAGTCAATCCTGACTAAAACAATCGGGGCTACAAATGAGCTAGATTTCGCGATACACCGTTCTGACGCTTGGCATGGGAGTCGTAGTGCACATGGAAAGAAAGCTGATTTCGAGCCTCGCACTGGTCGTGGCCATGATTTGCCTTCTTCCCCTTGTGGGCGTTGTTGCAGCGGCGGCTCTGGGGACGTTTGAAACCCTGTCGGCGCTCGCTGAAACTGTGCTCTGGCGCTACACATGGACGACGCTTCTGTTGGTTGTGTTTGTCGCCGCGGGGTCCATTCTGATTGGCTGCACAACCGCTTGGCTCGTTGTCACGACCGAGTTCCGGGGGCGGCGTTTTCTTGAAATCGCGCTCGTCATTCCGTTGGCTTTTCCGGCCTATGTACTGGCCTATGCCTATACGGATGTCCTTGATCATCCAGGCATTGTCCAATCGAGCTTGCGCTCCGTGATGGGGTGGGGGCCCCGTGACTACTGGTTCCCTGAAATCCGGTCTTTGGGTGGGGCGGTTTGTATGCTGACCTTGGTTCTTTACCCCTATGTCTACCTTATGGCGCGTGCGGCGTTTCGGATGCAGGCAGCAACGCCTTTCTATGCGGCGCGCTCGCTTGGGGCGTCTCCCATGAAGGCGTTCCTTACGGTGTCGCTCCCAATGGCACGCCCAGCGATTGCCGCAGGTGCTTTGCTTGTGGTTATGGAGACAATCGCTGATTTTGGAACGGTGGCGCATTTCAGCGTCCAGACTTTTGCGACCGGGATCTATACAAGCTGGTTCGGTTTGGGCGACCGGGCTGCGGCGGCCCAATTGGCCTTAGGGCTTTTGACTTTTGCGCTTTTGGTTGCGGCCTTGGAATACATCAATCGCGGAAAAGCGACTTTCGCCACGAGGGGGCGGCAAGAGGGGTTTGTGCGTCTAGACCTCTCACGCGGGCAGGCATTCGCAGCCCAAGTCGTCTGCCTTATACCTGTTTTGTTGGGTGTGATCATCCCGACGGTAACCTTGTTCCTGATGGGCTTGCGGTCTGAGCAGAACATTTTCAGCCCTCGCTACCTTCACTTCATCCAAAACTCGCTCACTTTAGCGGGTATAGCTGCGGTTGTGACGGTGGGCGTGGCGATCCTTTTGGGAACATTCAACCGCGTTTTGTCCGGCAAGACGGCGCTCGCCACGTTGTTCATCGGGCGGCTGGGGTATGCTGTGCCAGGCGGTGTTATTGCTGTTGGTTTGCTTGTGCCGTTTGCGCGGTTCGACAATTGGCTGGACGCGCGGATGGAGGATTGGTTCGACATTTCAACAGGGCTGCTCATTTCCGGCTCTATCTGGCTCTTGATTGCGGCCTATATGATCCGGTTTCTGGCGGCGGCCATCGGCTCTTATGATAGCGGGCTGTCGAGCGTCACACGCAATGTCGATGCTGCCTCGCGCGTCTTGGGGCGCAGCGCATGGGGGACTGTGCGCCACATACACATGCCTATTCTGAGGGGTAGTGTTCTCACGGCGCTTTTGATTGTGTTTGTCGATACGATAAAGGAGCTTCCAGCGACCTTGATCTTGCGTCCCTTCAACTACGATACGCTTGCTGTGCAGGCATTTCGATTGGCATCTGATGAGCGCTTGGAAGGGGCGGCGGTGCCTAGCTTGATGATTGCCTTCATCGGACTTCTTCCAGTAGTGCTCCTTTGTGTCCAATTGGGGGAATGGCGGGACAAGTCCCGGGCATAAAAAAGGCGCGCCAACGTAGCGCGCCTTAATTGTGTGACGTGAGGTAGAGTTTACTTCCAGCCGGCCTCGTTCAGGATGGTTTGAGCCGCGCCGATATTGTCGGCGATGTCGCTCAGATCAATCGCGTCGGGACGGAAGA
>JAPORH010000157.1 GCA_026710325.1 Litoreibacter sp.
GTGGCCAAGGTGAGGATTGAGGCACCGGTAAAGGGCGAAAGCCACCGGAAAACAGAAACTCCCCGCACCTACAGCAGGGCGCGCCTCTCCCTGACTCTACTAGATACGGTGCTTGGAACGATCGAGCCACAGGCGCAACATGCCAAAAGCAGAAGAATGGCCGCGTGTTTTGTGTATGTCATGTGGGGGTTCTCACTTGTTTCGACTCAAAAATTAATGTAAAACAATAAAAAATTATCAAAATGAGAAAGATATGCCAACCCTTAACCGATTTCGAACGATATCCAGACTTTTGTCTTGGCTGACATCCGCCGCCATGATCGCGCTTGTCCTATTGGCGCTTGGCATCTTCGCGAACCCGGAGTTTGCACGCAGCTTGATGTTAGAAACTGCGCCTGCAGGCGTGCAGATCGCGGTACCGCCAGAAACCGGGATTGTCTACGCGGTTCTCTTGCTGGGCTGCCTTGCCCTCGCCGCGCAGCTCTATTTGTTGTGGCACATGCGCGCGCTGTTCGTGCTCTACGCCCGGGGCGAGATTTTGACCAATATCTGCGCCTATCGCATCTCCCGTATCGGGGCAGGGTTGCTCCTTCTGCCACTGGCCGGGCTGATCTATCAGGCAGGGTCTACCGTGCTTTTAACCCTAGGCAATCCGGTCGGTGAACGCGCGCTCGCGATCAGCTTTTCTGCGACCGGGTTTGCCGTGTGCCTGGGCGGGGCGCTTTTGCTGTTCATAGGCATTGTGATGCAGGAAGCCTCCCGCCAAGCTGAGGAAAACCGAGCGTTCATCTGATGGAGATCGTTGTTCGGCTGGATGTGATGCTTGCGACCCGCAAGATGAAATCGCGCGAACTGGCGGATCGGATCGGCATTTCGGAGCCAAACCTGTCGCTTTTGAAATCGGGCAAAGTGAAAGGCGTCCGCTTCGAAACGCTGGCCAAAATCTGCGACGTGCTGGAATGCCAGCCGGGCGACCTGCTGGAAGCGGTGCCGTCCTAATCGGCCAGCACCGGCTCCGCCGTTTCTTTGCCCAGCACCCTCACCTCCCGCTGCGGGAATGGGATGGAGATCTCGTGTTCCTTAAAGATGTCCCAAAGGGCCAAGAAAACGTTGCCGCGAATATTGGTGAGCCCGCCGGTCGGGTCGCTGATCCAGAAGCGTAGGATGTAGTCGACTGAGCTGTCTCCGAAGCCCACGATATGGCAGACCGGCGGCTTGCTCGTGAGCACCCGGTCCACGCCCTTCGCCGCCTCAATCGCCAGCTTGCGCACCAGATGCGGGTCATCCGTGTAGGCCGTGCCGAAATAGATATCGAGCCGCACGAAATCGTTGGAATGCGACCAGTTCACCACCTGATTGGTGATCAGGTCCTCGTTGGGGATCAGGTATTCCTTGCCGTTTCGCGTGACCACCGAGGCGTAACGCGCGCCAAGCGTGTTGATCCACCCGAACGTGTCCCCCAATGAGATCACGTCGCCCGGTTTGATCGACTTGTCCAAAAGGATGATCACACCCGACACCAGGTTCGACACCACTTTTTGCAGGCCAAACCCAAGGCCCACACCGATGGCACCCGACAATACCGCCAAGCCGGTCAGGTCCAGGCCAATCGCCTTCACCCCGAAATAGGCCGCAAGCGCGTAGAACAGGATCTGGATGACCTTGACGATCAGCACCCGCATCGAGGGTGAGATGTTCTCGTTCGCTTGCACACGCGACGTCGTCGTTTGCGTCACAAACCGCGCCAGTGCAAACAGCACGCCGATGATGACAACGCCCTGCAGGATCAAAAGCAGCGATATCCGCACCTCCCCGACTTCAATGGCGGCAGTATCGAGAACCCGCTCGGTTTCCTCCAAGATCCCCAGCACATAGAGCGTGACATAGGCCCAGGCCCCATATCGCACCATTTGGCGTAGAAACGGCGCGCGGATCAGGCGGGTGGTCAAAGCCACAACCAACCAGGCGGTGGCAAGCGTCGCGATTATGCCCAATAGATGGCTGCGGGAGGGCCATGTGACCTCCTGCATCACGGTAACCACGACCCACATTAAAACGACGAAGAAGATGGCCCGCAGGCGTTGGTGTATCACAGCCAAGATGCGCATGCGCCACTTGGGCCAACCCTCCCGCGTGCCCATCCAAGCGCGGATACGGGGTCCGAGGATCAGATGTAGTACGAAGGCTGTGGCGAAGACCGCCACAGCGATCCCAAGTTGATAGGCGCTCCAAGGGCGCATCAGCGATGTCAGCAAAGCCTCCGCCTGTGCAAAAAGCGACTGCCCCACGTCGAGAAGCTCTTCCACCTGCTCGGTGGTGTTGATGCTTTCCGGCTGTTCGACGCTGTCCGACTGCTCGGTATGGCTCGCCATCTGGGAACGCCCCCTGTTTTTTGAGAAGACTGCCACGCGTGGTTCAATCCGACAAGGCGCGCGCTCTTGCGGGACTCACAGGGAGCGTGTATCTGCGTCTACATGACACCCGTTTTCGACATGGATGACCGCGCACGTCTGAATGAACGCTTTTTCGGCGCGACCCATGCCGTTCTGGCACGACTATCCTGATCAAAACCCCATTCGGGGTTCGATACGTCTTAGCCAAACGCCACTGACATTATTCAATACATCAGGAGAGAACCAATGAGTTCCCCAAAAACGCTCTATGACAAGATCTGGGACGCCCACGTTGCCCATGAAGCAGAAGACGGCACCTGCCTTCTCTATATAGACCGCCATTTGGTCCATGAGGTGACCAGCCCGCAGGCGTTCGAAGGCCTCCGCATGGCGGGCCGCCCAGTCCGCGCGCCAGAGAAGACCATCGCTGTGCCGGATCACAACGTTCCGACGACCGCTGGTCGGAACGATCCTAAAAATATGACCGAGGACAGCGCTATTCAGGTTGCGGCCCTCGACAAGAACGCCAAGGATTTCGGCATTAACTACTATCCAGTCTCCGATGTCCGCCAGGGCATCGTGCATATCGTGGGCCCGGAGCAAGGCTGGACTCTGCCAGGCATGACCGTCGTTTGCGGCGACAGCCACACAGCGACCCACGGTGCTTTTGGTGCTTTGGCCCACGGTATCGGCACGTCCGAGGTGGAGCACGTCCTTGCCACGCAGACCCTGATCCAGAAGAAGTCCAAAAACATGAAGGTGGAGATCACAGGCAAGCTGCGCCCCGGTGTCACCGCCAAGGACATCACGCTTTCGGTGATTGGGGAGACCGGCACCGCTGGCGGTACTGGCTATGTCATTGAGTATTGCGGGGAGGCCATTCGCGATTTGTCCATGGAAGGCCGCATGACGGTCTGTAACATGGCCATCGAAGGCGGCGCGCGTGCGGGCCTGATCGCGCCGGACGAAAAGACGTTCGAATACTGCATGGGCCGCCCGCATGCGCCGAAGGGCGCGGCTTGGGAGGCGGCAGTTGCTTACTGGAAAACGCTCTTCACCGATGAGGGTGCGCATTTCGACAAAGTCATCACGATCAAGGGCGAAGATATCGCGCCGGTCGTGACCTGGGGCACCTCGCCTGAAGACGTGCTGCCGATCACAGCAACCGTTCCTGCCGCGTCCGACTTTGAAGGCGGCAAAGTAGAGGCCGCACAGCGCTCCCTCGACTATATGGGGCTGGAGCCCGGCACGCCGCTGAGCGAGATCGAAATCGACACGGTCTTCATCGGCTCCTGCACCAATGGCCGGATCGAGGATCTGCGCGCCGCGGCTGAAGTGGTCAAAGGCAAGAAGATTTCGGTGAAACGCGCGATGGTCGTACCCGGCTCCGGCCTCGTCCGCGCACAAGCGGAAGAAGAAGGCTTGGCCGACATCTTCCGCGATGCGGGGTTCGAGTGGCGCCTCGCAGGCTGCTCCATGTGCCTTGCCATGAACCCGGACCAGCTTTCCGAAGGGGAGCGCTGCGCCTCCACGTCAAACCGTAACTTCGAAGGTCGTCAGGGCTATAAAGGCCGCACGCACCTCGTCTCGCCCGGCATGGCGGCTGCGGCCGCTGTGACTGGCAAGCTCACGGATGTGCGGGAATTGATGTAGATGCCAACGGTCGCCGAAATCACAGAGATACTAAGGGTGAGTCTTTGGCCACTCACCTTTTTAATAGTATTTCTCACGATGAGGCGACCGTTGCTTACTCTGCTCGAAAGGTTGAAGCGTTTCGAGATGACGGGTGTAAAGGTTGATTTGTCAGGCGAGCTCGACCAGCTACGAAGCGATGCGGAACGCGCAAACATACCAATAGAGTTTAGTGCGCGCGGTCGTTTGCGTTCATCAAAACCAAATAGAACTGAGAAAACAGTGTGGATTTTTGACGACGAAGATTTCTCGAAACAGTCCGGTATCAACGAAAAAACGTTAGTTCCAGAGATAGCTGAGAAAGCTCGTGCGTTTTCCGAGAATACGGCTTGGAACTTCGATGATGACGATCAAAACGGTTTGAATGCAGTAAAAGATCCAAGCTTGTTTCTTGGAAGCATATTTGAGCACACTCAAGAAGTGATCGAAGTTACCGCTGGTGCAATCGCGGGCAAACCACTTTCTCGTGATCAGGCTGTCGAGTTTCTTCTTGAAATCGGTGTGATGAATCCAGAAATGGTCAGATTGAACGATAAGTTTCGGGCGATTAGAAATAAAGCAATCCACTCAGACAATATTAGACTTACTTCTGCAGAGGCGGCAGAGTGGTTTGCTGTCGCGAAAGGCTTGCAGGTCAGTGTGAAGCAGCGCGCAAAAGAAAGCCGTAATTCTCGAAGAGGTTAATGCCTTAGTGGCATTGAGGACGTCTGTAGAAAAGAGATATGGGGCAATGCGCCCTTTAGGAGACCGACAAATGGAAAAATTCGAAACCCTCACCGGGATCGCGGCGCCGATGCCACTTGTGAATATCGACACCGATATGATCATCCCCAAGCAGTTCCTAAAAACGATCAAACGCTCCGGGCTTGGGGTGAACCTGTTCGATGAAATGCGCTTTGATCGTCAGGGCAACGAGATCCCTGATTTCGTGCTGAACAAGCCGCAATACCGGGAGACTGAGATCCTGGTCGCGGGTGATAACTTTGGCTGTGGCTCCTCGCGGGAGCATGCGCCTTGGGCCATCAAGGATTTTGGTATCCGCTGCGTGATCTCCACCAGCTTTGCCGACATCTTCTATAACAACTGCTTCAAGAACGGCATCCTGCCGATCGTTCTGCCGAAAGAAGCGGTGGATGTGCTTATGAAGGACGCGGAGAAGGGTTCCAATGCGCGTATGACCGTTGATCTGGAAGCGCAGACCGTGACGTCCTCTGATGGGGAGGTGTTCAGTTTTGAGGTTGATAGCTTCAAGAAGCGGTGTCTGATTGAAGGGCTCGACGATATCGGCCTTACAATGGAGAAAGCGTCTTCCATCGACAGTTTCGAGGCAAAAGCCAGCGCTGAGCGCCCCTGGGTCTAAACCCTGATCTCAGTTTTTGAAGGCCGGCGCCAAATGGGGCCGGCTTTTTTCGTTAAGAAATGTATTAACGTTAATAAATGCGGCTGGATCCTGAGTTTGCCATCTCCGCGCCATGTTTCATCGCAGATATTGAGGGAATCTGGGTTTTCCTGCCCATATCTGGAGTCACAAAGATTCCGGTGACACAAGAATACCACTAATTCTCCCAATAAAATCCCTCAGTCTTATCAGACAGTTGAAGGAGTTTATGAATCTGGGCAAAACTGAGGCGAAAATGAGGCACCTTTCGGCACTCGCCAAAGGCACAAAGTGGGACAGGGGGCGGCTAAGTATCGCTTTCGGCCAGTTTGAGGGGTTAATTGACGTGTTTTCGCGCTTAGCAGGGGCGGGTGTACGGGCGTTTTTCGTCTTACTCTTGATGTCTTACTCTTGATCATGACGCCCGCGCTTTTGCTGCCAGGCGTGACCGAAGACTCCCGTCAGGTAATTTGCCTGCTCGCAATGGTTGGCGCGACGATTACCATGATCGAATACGGCTCTCGCTACCCCAGCCTGATCGAATTCCGCAATGCACCGCCTTTCAACCGCATCCGTTTCATCTCCCTCTTTCTGACACTGTTTTTGCTGTCTGTGCTGTTCCGGGGCCTATACGAGCCCACGACCCTGACGCGCGTTGTCGGTGCGATTGGCCTTCTGATTGGCCACGTGATCGACTTCCCCTACAGTCCTTTACGCCTGCTCATTCTGCTGCTTCCTGACCCCTCCAACACGCAGCATGTCAACCTGATCCGCGCCTCTGCCGGGTTGAGCTACCTCATCGCGCTGATCACGCTTGCGGTCTTCCTGATCGCCCTGCGTCTTGGCGGCTGGCCCAACAAGACGGAAGCCTTCAACTTCTGGACCAACCTCCCCACCTTCGACCCCACAATGGGCGGCGACATTGTGGCGCGGCTGAACCGGGATGCACGGATTAACATCATGTTAGGCTTCTTTCTGCCATTCTGCATGCCAACCGCGGCGCGCGCTGCTTCGGGGTTGTTTGACGCCTCGATGATCGCGACCCCGCAAACCCTGGTTTGGACAATCTCGATATGGGCCTTCTTGCCGGCAAGCTTGTTCATGCGCGGCATAGCAATGAACCGCATCGCAGGCATGATCGACGACAAACGGCAGCTTGGCGCGCGAGCAGTGCAAGCAGGATTGCTGTCGGCCTAATCCTCTGGGCACTGCTTTGCGCAAACGCTCTGGCCGAACCTTATCGGTTTATGACCTACAATGCAGAGCTGAGCCGCAAAGGGCCGGGTCTGCTTGTGCGCGACCTCATGCGGTTCGAGGATGAACTACTTGTCGCAACAGTCACCAGGATCGCCCGGTTGAGACCGGACGTGATTGCGCTGCAAAGCGTGGACTACGACCGTCAGGGTGTCGCACTTTCATTGCTTCAGACGCGACTTGATGAGCTTGGCCATGCGATGCCGCATGCGTTCGCCTTGGCTCCCAATACGGGTCTTTCGACCGGGTTTGATCTGGACCGAGACGGCAAACTCGATACTGCGCGTGACCGGCAGGGTTACGGGCTGTTCCGTGGGCAGGGCGGCATGGCGCTGCTGTCGCGATTTCCGATACGAGGTGAGTTTGCGCAGGACTTCTCCGCCACGATTTGGGCGGATGTGGAGAACCCCAATCTGCCGGAGGATTACTTCACGGAAGATGAGCTTCGTATTCTGAAGCTACATGATATCGGGGCTTGGCAGGTCTCTGTCGCGCTGCCATCGGGCGATGTTGAGGTGCTGATGGTTCAAACGGGCCCGCCCGTTTTTGATGGTCCAGAGGACAGAAACGGGCGTCGCAATAGCGATCAAATCGCGTTCTGGCACCAAGCCATCGCAAGGCAGAAAGGCCGTTTCGTCTTGTTAGGGGGCCTGAACAATGACCCCGTCGATGGGCAGGGGTTAAAACCTGCACTCCACGCACTGTTGCGCGATGCCAGAGTGCAGGACCCGCAACCAAAAGCGCCCGGTCTTGAGGGCGCCGATGCTGTGGATACGGTCGACTGGGGCCGCGACATCGGCAGCCTCAGGGTCGATTACATTCTGCCTTCAGCTGGGTTGCGAGTGCACGCAGCGGCAGTTGAACGCGGACAACAAACCGGGGACCTTGGGCCTTGGACGGCGCACAAGCCCGTGTGGGTTGATCTGTTCTGGGAGTGAAGCAGCCAGAGTATCCTCAAGAGAGGTCGGAATGAAGTCCGGCACCAAGGTTTGTGCCCGGACTGAGCAAACCTCATGCGGCTTGTCCCAGAGAAACCGCATCTCTAGAAGAGAGCGTCCCAATGGCCAGACGAGGCTGGCAACCTGGATGGGGAACCAAGCCATCGGTTTAAGGGTCTGCGAGCGCCCTGATACTTCCGAAATAGCGTGCGCGAGTTCCTGGCCCGTCAACGTCAAGCTCGGCGCGAAAACATCTGTCCACGTGTCCAGCTCATCAAGGTTGTCGGCCAAAACCGCGGCCATATCAGTCACGTCAGGCAAGAAAGCCCAGGCATGCGGAATATCCGGAGCGCCCGGATAGCTGGTGACGCCGCGCTCAGCCTTTGCCGTGATTATCTTGTCAAACCAATTGCCGCTGGCCTCGGTGTCAATGTAGTCGCCTGCCCGCAGGATGATGGTTTTGACGCCAGATTCCTTGTAGGCCTGCTCCATCTCCACGCGGATTTTTCCAAGCGGGTTGGTTGCCAGATGCGGTGTGTTTTCTGACAGCTCTTGGGGCATAGCCTCCCCGTAGACATAAATATTGCCCGGGATCAGTACGGCGGCGCCTGTGTCTTTGGCGACGTTGATTACTTGCTGTGTGTATCTGGGGATGTCTGTGGCCCAGTCGGTGTAAGCTGGGTTCCAAGCGTTGACTATCAGGTCCACGCCCCAAGCAGCATCTTCCAAATTGTCGGTTGCGCGGTCGAAACACCGAACGTCCCACCCGGCCCATGAGAATGAGATTTGCGCGTTGCGGCCAAACCGGCCGGTGGCGCCAAGGATCAAAACGGTCTTTTTCATCATAAATCCCTTTTGCTGATAGGAGGAAAATACCAGATCAAATATGAAATGAAATTGCGTAATTTCGATCATGTGCTATTCATTTTTGTATGACGGAGAGCTTGCAAGGATTAGACTGGTCACTGGTACAGGCCTTCATCGCCGTGGCTGAGAGCGGTTCCTTGTCAGGTGCCGCACGCCAAACGGGGGTCAGCCAACCAACGCTGGGCCGACAGATCAAGGCGATGGAAGCGCAGGTGGGTGTTAGTCTTTTCCATCGGCAGGCCAAAGGGTTTGAGCTGACAGAGACAGGACAGGCTGTGTTGCCCGCCGCACTTGCTATGGCGGATGCCGCATCAAAATTTGCAACAGTGGCTGCGGGGCGTGACATGTCGGTTTCCGGCACTGTGCGGCTAACAGCGAGTGAGTTTGTGGCGCAATACATCTTGCCGGATGTCATCGCAGAGATCCGCGCCAGCCAACCCGACATCCAGATTGAACTAAACGCCACGGACCAGACGGATAACCTTCTGTTTCGCGAGGCCGATATCGCACTTCGCATGTTCCGCCCCACGCAACTGGAGGTTGTGACCAAGAGGCTTGGTGTCCTGAAGCTGGGGTTTTACGCCTCAGAGAGTTATGTCGCGCGGCGTGGTTTGCCGCAGGCGGTTGAAGACTTAACCAACCACGACCTGCTCGGATACGACCGATCGGAGCGTATTATTCGGGGTGCCGCCGCACTTGGCTGGACATTGACCCGCAGCGATTTTGCGGTGCGTTGCGATCAGCAGGCCATCCATGGCGAGATGATCCGTGCAGGATGTGGGGTTGGTATTCTGCAATGCGATGTTGCGCGGAAAATGGGGCTCGTTCCTGTGCTGGATGATTTTCCGATGCCCGGGCTCGAGCTTTGGCTCACGACCCATGAAGCGCTGCGTTACACGCCAAGGGTCAGTGCTGTATGGAAGCATCTAGAGACGGGGTTGGAGCCTTGGCTCAGCCATGAGAGGGACATCACGATTCTCAACCGCGGCGGCTTGGCTTGACGCTACAGGCACCCCGCGTTACCCCGCTGCCAAGATAAACAATGCGCAGCGGAGTCGTGTTCCATGTCTAATCCTTCCCTCCTAATTTTGCCTGGTGACGGCATCGGTCCTGAGGTCATGGATCAGGTTACTCGCATCATCGACTGGTTCGGTGAAAAACGCGGGCTGAAGTTCGAC
Source organism: Litoreibacter sp. (assembly GCA_026710325.1). GTDB lineage: Bacteria > Pseudomonadota > Alphaproteobacteria > Rhodobacterales > Rhodobacteraceae > Litoreibacter. Next base: position 9,701 of record JAPORH010000157.1, read on the forward strand.
GTTGAAACAGACTTGGTTGGTGGCGCGGCGTATGACAAGCATGGTGTTCCGCTTGCAGATGAGACCATGGCGCGCGCGTTGGAAGTCGATGCGGTTCTGCTTGGCGCTGTGGGTGGCCCGAAATACGACGATCTGGACTTCAGCGTGAAGCCCGAGCGCGGACTGCTGCGCCTGCGCAAAGAGATGGATCTCTATTCCAACTTGCGCCCCGCACAGTGCTTTGACGCGCTAGCAGATTTCTCTTCGCTCAAGAAGGATATCGTGGCTGGGCTGGACATCATGATCGTTCGGGAACTGACGTCTGGGGTCTATTTCGGTGAACCTCGTGGTATTCAGGATGACAATGAAGGCGGCCGCGTCGGGGTCAATACACAGCGCTACACCACGAACGAAATTCGCCGCGTTGCGCGCTCTGCGTTTGAGCTGGCGAAACGCCGCAACAACAAGGTCTGCTCGATGGAGAAGGCCAATGTTATGGAGTCCGGGATCCTGTGGCGGGAAGAGGTCATTTGGGTCCACGAAAACGAATACCCGGAAGTCGAGCTGAGCCATATGTATGCCGATAATGGCGCGATGCAGCTGGTGCGTGCGCCCAAGCAGTTTGATGTTATCGTGACCGACAACCTGTTTGGTGACATTCTGTCCGACTGCGCTGCTATGCTGACAGGGTCTTTGGGGATGTTGCCATCTGCTTCCCTCGGCGCGCCTGCCGCCAATGGCCGCCCGAAAGCGCTCTACGAGCCCGTCCATGGCTCCGCGCCTGATATCACGGGCCAGGGTAAAGCCAATCCATCTGCGTGCATTCTCAGCTTTGCTATGGCGCTACGCTATTCCTTTGATCAGGGCGAGGAAGCGACCCGTCTTGAAAACGCGGTTCAAAGCGTTCTGGCAAGTGGCGTCCGCACGGCGGATTTGATGCAGGCTGGGGACAAAGACCCGGTCTCCACGACCGAGATGGGTGACGCGGTCTTGGCTGCGCTCGACGCGAGCCTTTAAACCTGTATAGCTCTAGCGATGAGCGAGAGTTCCAAATCAAACACGCGAGGCGCTTTATTCGCGCTAGCCGCCTTTGGGATATTCTCGACGCATGACGTCTTTATCAAGGTGCTGGGGGGCAGCTACTCCCCAGTGCAGATCTTGTTTTTCAGCGTCATGTTCAGCTTCCCGCTCGCCATGTTGTACCTCATGCGGGACGCGACCAGCGGGACCTTGATCCCCAAACACCCGTATTGGATGGCAGCGCGAACAGTTGCGGCGGTGATAACCGGCTTTTCGGCCTTTTACGCCTTCTCGGTTCTGCCGTTGGCGCAGGTCTACGCGATCATCTTTGCCTCTCCTTTGCTGATTACTATTCTGGCGATCCCGATCTTAGGCGAACAGGTGCGTATCCGGCGCTGGATCGCTGTCCTGGTTGGGCTGGCGGGCGTCTTGATCGTGTTGCGACCAGGTCAGACCGAGCTTGAACTTGGTCACCTTGCGGCGCTCGCAGCGGCTGTTGGGGGTGCGTTTGCCTCTATCGTCGTACGCAAAATCGGGCGGGAAGAACGCAGCGTGGTTCTGTTGCTTTATCCGATGATGGCCAATTTCGCGGTCATGGCTGCCATGCTGCCTTTGGTCTACGTACCGATGCCGATCGAGCATTTGGGTATGGTTGGGGTGGTGGCCGTTTTTGCCTGGGTCGCCGGGCGCTGCCTAATTTCTGCGTATAACTCTGGTGAGGCGGTGATCGTGGCGCCCATGCAGTATTCCCAGATCATCTGGGCGACATTATTTGGCTTCCTTTTCTTCGACGAGTTGCCGGACGGGGCGACGATCGCAGGCTCAGCGGTGATCATCGCCAGCGGGCTTTACATCGTGCTTCGCGAAAGCCGAAGCTCTGACTCGGAGACGCCGGTATTGCGCACGCGGTCGCGTCCGGAAACGGGGACAACCCCGCGGATCAGTCCGATGCTGCCCGATCACTTGCGCCATCAAGGGAAGAAAGAAGACTAGGTCCTTGCATCGATCTGGTTTTGTATCAAGGATGATATCGAAAGCTGATACAGGCATATCATCGGTGACCCCTCGATGGCACGTAGACCAACAATCAAAGACATAGCTCGCGAGGCTGGTGTAAGTGTCGCGACGGTCAATCGTGTTCTGGCTGGAAATGTCCCTGTCCGAGAAGAGACAGGACGACGCGTCTCCGAAGCCGCGCATCGGATCGGGTACCATGGTACCAACCTGATCGAACAACGGCTCCGCCCCGACTTGCCAAGGGTTCGTTTTGGCTTCGTGATACAAAAGGAACGACAGGGGTTCTACGAAATGCTTGCTGACGCGTTAGAGGTAGCGGTCAAGCAATTGCAACATGTAAATGGCGATATTGAAGTCGTCTTTTCCCCCTCGCAGTCTCCGAAAGAGGCTTCCAACGCCCTTCTTGAGATGGCCGAGAATTGCGACGTCATCGGCTCAACGGCTGTGAATCACCACCAAATTAACGATACGGTGCGCGCCCTTTCCGAACGCGGGATTCCAACCGTGGCCATGCTGTCAGACTTCGCGCAAGGAGAGCGTATAAACTACATTGGTCTCAATAACTTGAAGGTAGGCCGGGGGGCGGCGTGGCTGCTCTCTTCGACAACGCGCAAACCTGGAAAACTGGCGATTTTTGTTGGGGGGCATCGGTGGCATGGGCATGATTTGCGCGAAGCTGGTTTCCGGTCGTTCTTCCGGGAGCATCTGCCGCGATTTGATGTGCTCGACACTTTGGTCAATTTAGAAACGCGGGAACTGACACATGAAGCAACGCTCGATCTGTTGTCACGTCATCCTGATGTCGTCGGTATTTACGTCGCGGGTGGCGGCATGGAGGGTGCAATCAGTGCCTTGCGAGAAGAACGCAATCCCCGGGAGGTTGCGCTTGTTGTGAATGACCTCACTCTGGAAGCGCGGGCTGGCCTCGCAGATGGCTACGTCACGGCCGTGATTGGAACCCCGCTTCAGTCCTTCTGTCGTGAGCTCTGTGATCTCATGGTTCAAGCCGTGCTCGGGGAAACGCGGCATGTCGCGGGGCAGCATTTTCTAGACCCGATATTACATATCCCTGAACTGTCTCAATGATATAAAAGTATCATGCAACCTGTTGCAAAAATATCATTATTGAGACGGAATGACTCAATTTATTGACGTCGAGCCCTATCCTATCCCAGCATAGCCATCAACAGGGTGCCCATGAATTGGGCAGGGAGGACCCGCTTTGAAGCTTACGCGCGCGCTTAATCATGCGACGACGCCTATGTTGCGTTTTGACCAATTGCTGGACCTGGCCAAGAGTCTCGGCTGCGCTGGTGTCGAGCTGCGCAATGATCTTGGCGGCGCGTTATTTGACGGTGCAGCGGCACAAGATGCCAAAGCGCACGCCAAATCCGCAGGCCTAGACATTCTGACAATTGCGGAAGTCAAAGCATTCAATGATTGGTCAGACGAGAAAGCACGCGAAGCGGAGGCACTGCTGACAATTGCTGCGCAGAGCGGTGCAAAAGCCATAAGCCTTATCCCACGAAATGACGGGTACGGTCTCGGCAATGGCGAACGGCAAGCCAAGCTGCGCATCGCACTTAGGGAGCTCAAGCCGATGTTGGAGGCGCATGACCTGATTGGCTTGGTTGAACCTTTGGGGTTCGAACACTGTTCGATGCAATACAAATCGGAGGCGGTCGAGATAATCGAAGCCTTGCGCGCGGAAGATCGGATCAAACTGGTGCATGATACGTTCCACCACCATCTCGCAGGTGGCGGCCCTGTTTTTCCGGATCATACGGCCATTGTGCATGTCTCCGGCGTCATCGACACCTCGCTTTCTATCCTTGAAATGGCAGACGTTCACCGCGGGCTTGTTGATGGGGCCGACCGCCTCGGCAACCTGCCGCAGATTAAGGACCTCATGTCGCAAGGATATTCTGGCCCAGTCTCGATCGAGGCCTTTGCCCCTGACGTTCACGCTTTAACAGACCCGAAGCCAAAGCTTTCGCGGTCTTTCGCTTTCATCGAAGCCAGCTTGTCGGAGCAAGCCGCATGAAACTGGCCCAGATGGATCAACGCCCCGACGCGGGCTCCGGCAAAACAATCCATGCTGCGCCGGACAGCAAATTGGGAGGAAGACTATGAAGAAACTTCTTATCAGCGGGGCAGTTGTCGCGCTTATGACCACTGCCGCCATGGCGCAAACGATCGGCGTTTCGGTTGCGCGCTTCGACGACAATGGCCTGACGATCATGCGCAACGGCATGACAGAGCACGCCGCCACCATCGACGGCCTCGACCTGCAGATGGAAGACGCACAGGACGACGTGGCGCGTCAGCTCGACCAGATCAACAACTTCATCGCCTCCGGCGTGGATGCGATCATCGTCAACGCGGTGGACACAAACGCGACCGAAGCTATGTCGAACGCCGCCGCCTCTGCGGGTGTGCCGCTGGTCTATGTGAACCGCCAGCCGATCAACATGGAAACGCTGCCAGAAGGTCAGGCCTTCGTGGCCTCTAACGAGATCGAGTCCGGTACGCTGAAAGCTTTTGAGATCTGCAAAAACCTGCGCGCTGAGGGCAAATCCGGTGGTGCCAAGGCCTACATGCTGATGGGTCAGCTGTCCAACCAGGCGGCTGTGCAGCGTTCGAAGGACGTGGAAGACGTGATTGGCATGGATATGTGCAACTTCATCAAGCTGATCGACAGCCAAACGGCCAACTGGTCGCGTGACGAGGCGCAGAACATGATGACCAACTGGCTCTCCTCCGGGGAGGAGTTTGACGCGGTCTTCGCCAACAATGACGAAATGGCCATCGGTGCCATCCAGGCGATGAAAGCAGCTGGCATGTCCATGGACGAAGTCCAGGTCGGCGGCGTGGACGCGACCCCGGATGCGCTGGTTGCGATGCAAGCCGGTGACATGGACGTAACCGTGTTCCAAGACCTTGCTGGCCAGGGCGCGGGCTCCATCGACACGGCGATTGCGCTGGCGAATGGAGAAGAGGTCGACAAGACCGTCTTCATCCCGTTCAAGCTGGTGACCCCAGACAATGTCAGCGAGTTCGCCAACTAAGCTTGAGGGCGAATACACACTGAAAGGCGGCGTTTTCCGCGCCGCCTTTTTCCACGAATGACAGGGTTTGGCCGAACGAGGTCTAAGGGGAACGCGGAATGTCGGACACATCACACGGAATCGGCGGGTTGAAATTCGACGCCAAGAAGCGGTCATGGCCAAATGAAATAAACATCTTCTTCGCCCTGATCATCATCGTGGTGATCTTTGAAATTCTGGGGCAAACCCTTCCTTACATGAACGGGCAAAGCTTTTTGTTCGACACGCGGGACCGGTTTGACTCGATTTTCAACGAGGCGCGGCTGAGGATCATCATCCTACAGGTCGCCATCATCGGGATCATCGCCCTTGGCGTGACGCAGGTGATTATCTCGGGCGGGATCGATCTGTCATCGGGACCCTTGGTGGGGGCCACGGCGATGATCGTCATGAGCTTCGCGCAGACCGAGCTGGTGAACGGCAACCCCAACCCGAAGGCCGTGTTTGGAGACTGGGCGTTTGATTTGCCCATGATCCTACCAGTGATCGTCGGCCTATGTTTCGGGGCCTTTATAGGGGCGATAAACGGTGCACTGATCGCCTACACGCGCATCCCGCCCTTCATTGCCACGCTTGGCATGTTCTTGATCTGCCGCGGCATCGCGCAGGCGTGGACCCGCGGCAAGCCTGTTTCTTTCCCGACCGAAAGCTATGCCGCGCTCGGCAAAGGCATGATGCCTGTCTTCTGGTTCCTGCTGCTCGCCGTGATCTTCCACATCGTGCTGAAATACACGCTCTATGGGAAGCACACCTACGCTATCGGCTCGAACGAGGATGCGGCGCGGATGTCCGGGATCAATGTGAAGCGCCACAAGGTCAGGGTCTATATGATCGCCTCAATGTTGGCGGCCTTTGCGGCGATTATTCTGAGCTCCAAGAACCTGACGGCGCAGTCGGGCATGGGTATTTTCTATGAGCTTTACGCGATTGCGATGGCTGTTATCGGGGGCGTCAGCCTGACGGGCGGGCGCGGTTCGATCATTGGTACGGTGCTTGGTGCGATGGTATTTGGGGTCATCCAATCGGGCTTCACTTACATCAAGCTTGATGCGTTCTTCCAGCTGATGGCCATGGGCGGCATTATCATCTCGGCGGTTGTGCTGGACAAAATGCGCCAAGAACGCGCTGCAAGTAGATCGTGAGGGAGGCCGATATGAGCGATATCATTCTAGAGACCAAGGACCTCACTAAGCATTACGGCGGCGTGCATGCACTTGAAGGCGCAAATTTCACGCTGCGCAAAGGCGAGCATGTCGCCATCATGGGGGATAACGGGGCTGGCAAGTCGACCTTCGTGCGCCAGATTACCGGCGTGGAGCAGCGCACGCGCGGCGACATCATCTTTGATGGCGAACCGGTGCATTTCCAAGGACCGATCGAGGCGCGGCGCGCGGGGATCGAGACTGTATTCCAGACCCTCGCTTTGGCTGACGCTTTGGACGTGCCGGACAACCTGTTTTTGGGGCGGGAGATGACCAAGTGGAACTGGCTCGGGCCGTTCCGTCTTTTGGACTATAAAGGCATGCGGCAGGCCACGATGGACGGGCTGGAGAAAACGGGGGTCAAAATTCCGAACATCCGCAACTCGATCCAGAATATGTCTGGCGGGCAGCGGCAATGCGTGGCCATCGCGCGGACCGCGACTTTTGCGTCCAAGCTAACGATCATGGATGAGCCGACCGCTGCCTTGGGCGTGCAGGAAACCGCACAGGTGGAGAACATTATCCGCGGGTTGAAAGAGGCCGGGGAACCGCTGATCCTCGTCTCCCACAATATGCGTCAGGTGTTTGATCTGGTGGACCGGATCGTCGTTTTCCGCCGCGGTCGTATCTGCGCTGATCTGAAAAAAGAGGAGACTGACGGACAGGACGTCGTCGCCTACATCACCGGCGCCAAAACCGGCGCAGGCTTTGAGGAGGCGCTTTAGGTGGTCAGATTTGGTGTTCTTGGAGCGGGCCGTATTGGGCAGGTGCATGCGCAGGCGATTGCGTCAGTAAAGGGGGCGTCTTTCGTGGCTTTGGCGGAGCCAGTCGAGGCGGTCGCGAAACAAGTTGCCGATGAGTATGGTTGCGATCTGCGCAGCATTGATGAAATCGCCGGGTCGGATGACATTGATGCCGTGGTAATCTGCACCCCGACCGACACGCATGCCGATCTGATCGAACAGTTTTGCAAGGCGGGCAAAGCGGTCTTCTGCGAGAAACCGATCGATCTGGATATCGGCCGCGTTCGGGCCTGTTTGAAGGTCGTCGAGGAAACTGACGGCACCCTGATGTTAGGTTTCCAAAGACGGTTTGATCCGGACTTCAACGCGCTGCGCAAGGCGATTGATGAAGGTCGCATTGGGGAGGTGGAAATGGTCACGCTCACTTCGCGGGACCCAGGCGCGCCCCCACTGGACTATATCGACCGTTCCGGTGGAATTTTTCGCGACATGACCATTCACGACTTTGATGTCGCCCGTTGGATGCTGGGGGAGGAGGTCGAAACCGTTTACGCTTCTGCCTCCGTCCTGACCGATCCGGCTATCGGCGACCATGGCGACTATGACAGTGCCAATGTCACGATGCGCACCGCGACGGGGAAACACTGCACGATCACAAATAGCCGCCGCGCGACCTACGGCTATGACCAGCGGATTGAGGTGCACGGCTCGACAGGCTCTGTTTCAGCGGAAAACACGCTTGAAGCCAACATCACCGTGGCCGACGCCAATGGCTATCAGCGCCCGCCGACGCTGGATTTTTTCATGACGCGATACACGGCCGCTTATGCGAACGAGATTGCGGCATTTGTCCGCTCCGTGGCAGATGGCGCTGCGCCGCCCACGACGGGGGAGGACGGCTTGCGCGCGCTCGCGATGGCGGAAGCCGCACTTTTGTCGATCAAGGAGAAGCGCGAGGTGCGCCTTGATGAAATCCTGTGAAGGGTTTCGACTTCGATCACCCGTTTTTTGATCCGCTTTGGCGGCGGGTGGTCACATTTGGGGTGTGTTTCGGGTGGGGCCTGTTTGAGTTCGCAACCGGTCACCCGTTTTGGGGTGCAGTGTTCTGGGGCTTAGGCGGTTGGGCTGGGTACCATTTCTTCGTCAAGAACCTGGACCGGGAAGGCTCTGACGAAGGCTAGCGTAATCCGTCAAGCACCTTTCGGGCTGCCGCGACCATCGGGGCATGCGTGTCTTTCAGGATTTGAACCCGGTCAAAGCGCGTCTCGTCTTTCGAGATGCTGTCGCGCAATGCGGCGCCAAAGGCCATGCGCAACTCGGTGCCGATATTGAATTTGCAAATGGTCGACCCATTTGCCAGCGCCTTCCGCTGTGCCAGTGGCACACCGGAGCCGCCATGGATCACCAGCGGCACATTGGTGACGGCTTCAATGGCGCGAATGCGCTCTTCATACAAACCATCGCCGGCGTCTTCTTGAAGGTGGACGTTGCCGACTGAGATCGCCATGGCGTCAACGCCGGTCTCCTTCGCGAAGATCGCGGCCTCGTCAGGGTCTGTTCCTGCCGAATTCTCGCCATTGGCGTAGCCGACAAAGCCAATTTCCCCTTCGCAGGAGATGCCCGCCTTATGCGCCATTTCGGCAATCGCTGCGGTTTGGTCGATATTTTGTTGAAGCGGCAGGCGCGAGCCGTCGAACATGAGCGACGTAAAGCCACTCTCTAGCGCTTCTTGGCACTCCTGAAACGTATAGCCGTGATCAAGGTGAGCCACGACGGGTACGCTGACTTCGTCGGCCAAATACCGGAACATCTTGCCGAGGATCGGTAGTGGCGTGTGCTCCCGGCATCCAGGTCCTGCTTGCAAGATCACCGGGCAGCCCTCTTCTTCAGCGGCAAAGGCGTAGGCCCGCATATCTTCCCAACCGAGGCACACCAACCCGCCGACCGCATAGCCGTCCCTTAAGGCAGGTTGGAGGACCTCCGCGAGTGTCGCCAGTGTCACTTGAACTTCGCGATCATGTCTTTGATGCCGGGGATCGTTTCCAGCTGATCGGCATGAGAGGGCTGGAAATACTGAACGAGGCTGCGTTGTGACAAACCGCCGAGGATCGTGAAGTAATACATCTCATAGCCCGGCAGCACCGCGCAGGGGTGATAGCCGCTGTCGAGGCAGATCGTGGAGCCGTCAACAATATGATAGGCGTCACCCGGTTTGCCATCCTGACGCTGCAGCATCTGCACGCCCGAGCCGTGGTCCGGCTTGAAGCGGAAATTATAGGTCTCATCATGCCGCGTTTCGATCGGCAGGCGGTCCGTGTCATGCTTGTGGCTTGGGAAACCAGACCAGCCACCGGCGCCGACTGTGAACAGCTCGCTGACGAGCAAACGGCCCACCTTGTCATGGTATTTCGTACCGAGGATATGCTTGATTTTGCGATGCGTTTTGGTGTCGTCGGAGCCGTATTGCACGAGGTCGAGCTCGTCAGCGCGAACGGCAAAAGGCTCCAGCGTCTCGTCATATTTGGCGCCCGCGATGAACACTTCTGTGTCGTCGGAGGTGCAAACAAATGTCGTCTTGGCTGCGGTCGGTACGTAAACACCCTCCGGCTCCCCGCCCCAGACATCACCGACGCGACCGCCGATATCTTCTGCCTTGAACCCTTCAACCTCGACATCAACGCTACCAGTCGCAGGCACGATGCACGTTTCAAAGCCCGGCACGTGGTATTCAAACGCGTCGCCTTTTTTCAGCTTTACGATGTTGAAGTAGTTTAGTGGGACCGTCGGGTCGTCCACATCCACGATAGGTTTGTTCTGATTGTCGTAAGGGGCGATATGCATGGTGATCCTCTCAGGTGGCGGTTGGGCCGGGATGGGTTGTCAAAAACGTCTCTAGTTCGGCCAAATCGGGCAAAGCAGGCGCGCACCCCGGTTTGCCGACAACAATGGCCGCGCAGGCAGAGCCGCGATGGATGGCGTCTTTCAGATCAAAACCAGCGGCGATGGCGGCCATTAAACCGGCCATGAAACTGTCGCCCGCGCCTGTGGGTTTCAAAGCATCGACTTTGTAAATGCCTGTTGTGATCACATCACCGCCCGCATAAGTGACCGCGCCTTTTTCGCCCATCTTGTAGATGACGATGGACGCGGAGCTTTCAGCAAGCGCTTGCGCCTTGGCTTGGCCCTTCGCGATGTCGCCCGCCATGAATCCAAATTCTTCATCATTGCCGACGATCATGTTTGCCATCTCGCCCGCGCGGCTCAGAACATCTTCCGCCACTTGTGGAGAAGGCCAAGAATAGGGTCTGTAATCGATGTCAAAAATGATTGGAAGGCCCGCCTCCCGCGCCAGTTTAAACGCGCGAAAGGCGGCGCTGCGGGATGGCTCCGCCGCAAAAACGGTGCCCGCTGTGATCAACGCGCCATAGCTCGCGTAATCCAAAGCCTCAACGTCATCGGTGCTCATCTGAAAATCGGCTGCGCCATTACGATAGATCACCGTCTGGTGGTCTTCGACGCGTGTTTCATAAACGGCGAGGGAATTGCGGTACTCGCCGCCCACAGGGCGCACGTGCTGATGGCCAACGCCATAGTGTTCCAGCTGGTTCACGCAATAGCGTCCAACGCTATCGTCAGAAACGCAGGTCACCAGATCGGCTTTGCCGCCGAACCTACAAATCCCAGCCGCCGTATTAGCGGCAGAACCGCCGAGCCCGGAACGAAACTCGGTCGCCTCCTCGGTCTTTGTACCTGCCGGGTGGGGGAAGAAATCCATGCCCGCGCGCCCGATCACGAGGAAGTTGTTTTGCCTTATGCCGTTGAGTAACACGGACATGCTCACACGCCTTTCCGCTGTTTCGACCGGCTGCTTTCCCAGTCTTCATGCGCGGCTTTGACCTTCGGGTTATCGGTGACGTGAGGCGTGCCGACCTCCCACCACGTATGCCCTTCATTGGTCCAGCCTTCATATGCATCGACTTTCATGACGATGACTGATGTTTTGTCGGCTGCCTTGGCACGCTTAAACGCCTCACCCAATTCCGCTGGGTTAGACACGGTTTCTGCTTCTGCCCCCATCGACCGCGCATGCGCCTCGAAGTCCACCGCGAAGGCTTCGGGCACCGTTGGCGTATCAGCGAAAAGATTGTTGAAGCTCTCGTTGCCGGTGTTGTTTTGAAGTTTGTTGATCACTGCGAACCCGCCATTGTCGAGCACCAGAATGATCAGCTTCTTGCGGGTTAGGACCGAGCTGTAGATGTCGGAATTCATCAGCAGGTAGGAGCCATCGCCGCAAAAGACGATTGTGTCTTGATCCGGCTCGACTTCAGATTGCGCAATGCGCGCGCCCCAGCCCCCGGCAATTTCATAGCCCATGCAGGAGAAGCCGAATTCGACGTCGACCGTGCCGATATCGAGAGTCCGCCAATTCGCGGTGACCTCCGCCGGAAGTCCGCCAGCAGCAGCCACAACGCGGTCACGCGGCGCGCAAAGAGCGTTCACAACGCCAATCGCCTGCGCGTAAGAATTTGGTCTGTTTCCGGGGGCTACGTTCTTTGCGACATAAGCGTCCCATGTTTGCCGTTCCGCCTGCGCATGTGTCGTCCAGCTTTCGGGCGCTTTGTAATCGCCTATCTTTTTTTCCAGAGCCAACAGACCGAGTTTCGCGTCACCCACAATCGGGAGGGAGCGATGTTTGCCCGCGTCATGCCTCCCTGCGTTGAGGGAGATGATCTGCGCATCCTTGGCAAAGGCGGTCCAAGATCCGGTTGTGAAATCCTGCAAGCGGCAGCCGACGGAGAGGATCACGTCTGCCTCTTCGGCAATTGTGTTTGCGGAATTCGAACCTGTCACGCCGACAGGGCCGATATTGAGGTCGTGTTCGTTAGTCAGATTGGCACGACCTGCAATAGTTTCGATGACTGGAATCTGGTGGGCCTCAGCGAAGGCAGTCAGTTCCGCCACCGCCTTTGAATACTGAACGCCGCCACCCGCGATGATAACCGGGCGCTTGGCGGTTTTCAAAAGCGCAGATGCCTCTTTCACTTCGCGCGTGTCGGGTGCTTGTCTGCGGATGCGGTGCAGTTTCTCCTCGAACATCTCAACCGGGTAATCATAGGCCCAGCCCTGTACGTCTTGTGGGAGGCCGATAAAGGCCGGGCCGCAGTCTGCCGGGTCCAGCATCGTAGCGATTGCGGCGGGTAAAGACTGGATGATCTGCGCCGGATGGGTGATCCGGTCCCAATAACGGCTGACGGCTTTAAACGCGTCATTCACGCCAAAGGTCGGATTGTTGAAATGTTCCAACTGTTGCAGCACCGGGTCGGGGAGGCGCGTCAGAAACGTGTCACCGCAAAGCATCAGCATGGGCAAACGATTCGCATGTGCGAGCGCCGCAGAGGTCAAAAGGTTGGCCGTGCCCGGCCCGGCAGAGGCGGTACAGAACATGAAGCGCTGGCGTAGATGGTATTTCGCGTAAGCCGCGGCGGCAAAGCCCATGCTTTGCTCATTTTGACCGCGATAAAGCGGCAGAGCATCCTTGTGATCGAAAAGCGCCTCGCCCAGGCAAGTCACGTTGCCATGGCCAAAAATGCCGAAACCGCCACCGCAAAGACGGGTCTTCTCGCCATCGATTTCGATGTACTGCGCCGCGAGGTAACGAGTGATGGCCTGTGCGACTGTTAGGCGAACTGTGTCTGCACTATGGTTCATACAAGAGCTCCCTTCGGCATTACTTTTTGCAATCGGCTGCGTGCCCTATTGACCTTTATGTTGTCGACAGGATAGCTGTTTTGCAACCGGTTGCAAACCGAAATTCAGGGAGGGCTCAAAATGCCTGAAATTGGCATTGGGATCGTTGGAGGCGGCTATATGGGCAAGGCTCATTCCGTCGCGATGGCCTCTGTCGCGTCCGTCTTTGATACAAAGTTGCGCCCGCGATTGGAGGTCGTGGCTGCCTCGTCCCCTTCTTCGGCGGAGAAGTATCGCGACAAGTTTGGCTTCCGCCGTGCGGCTGCTGACTGGCGTGATCTCGTCGCCGACCCGAAGGTTGAGGCCATCGTTATCGCGTCACCGCAATGGACGCATCGCGAGATCGCGGAAGCTGCCTTCGCACGCGGATTGCATGTTCTGTGCGAAAAGCCCCTTGGTGGTTCGATTGAGGATGGCGAAGCGATGGTTGCAGCGGCCAAAGCCAGCGGTTGTCGAAACATGGTTGGTTTCAACTACATCCGGACGCCAGCGACGCAATTTGCACGCAAACTGATTGAAGACGGGCGGATAGGCGAACTTGTATACTTCCGGGGGGAGCATACCGAAGATTTCGACGCTGACCCCGATGGTCCAGCCACGTGGCGCAGTACCGGGGTTTCCAACGGAAATTTGGGAGACCTCGCGCCGCATATCATCAATGCGGCGCACACCCTGATCGGCCCCATCCGATCGCTCATAGCTGAAGCTGAAACAGTCCACAAAACCCGCGGCGAGGTCGAGGTCACAAATGATGATCAGGCGCAAATCATGTGCCGTTTCGACAATGGTGTAATGGGTCATTTGTTCTCCAGCCGCGTCGCGACGGGCCGCAAGATGGGCTATGCCTATGAGGTGCATGGCACTAAAGGCGCAATACGGTTCGACCAGGAGGATCAAAACGCGATCTGGCTTTATCTGGCCGAAGGGCCGGAAGCGGAACGCGGCTTTCGCAAGGTTCTGACAGGCCCCGCGCATCCTGACTATCTGGGCTTTTGCCAAGGGCCCGGGCACGGGACTGGGTACCAAGATCAAATCATAATTGAAGCGAAACACTTCCTTGATTCCATCGCAACTGGAGAGGATGTCTGGCCGAGTTTTGAGCAAGGTCAATATGTTAACAAAGTGGTCCATGCGGCGCTTGCCTCGAACGAGGCAAAGGCCTGGGTGACCCTATAATCGGGAAGACAAAGATGATCAGAATTGGCAATGCGCCTTGTTCCTGGGGCGTGGAATTTGCGGATGATGCGCGCAATCCAACTTGGCAGACCGTGCTGAAAGAAAATGCGGAAGCGGGTTACAAAGGCATCGAGCTTGGCCCGGTAGGATTCATGCCCGAGGACGCGTCAGTCCTTTCTGATGCGTTAGCGGAGCACGACCAAACCCTGATCGGTGGCGTCGTCTTTCGGGCGTTTCACGATCCGGATCAGTGGGATGACGTGATGGACGGCGCGGTGCGCACTTGCAAGGCGCTGAAATCCCATGGTGCGGAGCATCTTGTGCTGATCGATTCCATTGCAGCGCAGCGTGCGCCGACCGCTGGTCGGGTCGATGAGGCCGAGCAAATGGGTAAAGAGGAATGGGCCACATTCCGCGACAAGATCGCCACCATCGCCAAAATGGGCGCTGAGGAATATGGGCTGACCGTCGGCATCCACGCACATGCTGGTGGCTTCATGGATTTTGAGCCCGAACTGGAACGGCTTTTGAACGAGGTAGACGAAAGCATCCTAAAAATTTGCTTCGACACAGGGCACCATTCCTATGCGGGCTTCGATCCGGTCGCCTTCATGCAACGTCATATCGGGCGGATCAGCTATATGCATTTCAAAGATATCGATCCGGTCGTGAAGGCTGAGGTCGTCGCCAACCGAACCGACTTCTACAAAGCCTGCGGGCAAGGTATTTTTTGCAACTTGGGCGACGGCGATGTCGACTTCCCCGCGGTGCGTCAGGTGCTGCTCGACGCAGGGTTTGAGGGGTGGTGCACGGTGGAGCAAGACTGTGACCCGCTGCTTGATCCTGACCCTTTAGGTGACGCGAAAAAGAACCGCGCCTACCTGCAATCCATCGGCTTTTGAGGTGCTGACATGACGCGACTGAATTGGGGTATGATTGGTGGGGGTGAGGGTTCTCAGATTGGGCCGGCGCATAGATTAGGCGCGGGGCTCGATGGGGATTTCTCAATGGTTGCAGGGGCTTTGGATCATAATCCAGAAGCTGGCCGCGACTTTGCTCAGCGTCTTGGGATAGCCCAAGACCGTGCCTACGGCGACTGGAGGGAGATGCTGGAAGGCGAAAGCGCGCGTGAAGATCGGATTGATCTGGTGACAGTTGCCACTCCGAATGCGACTCATTTTGAGATCACCAAAGCGTTCCTGGAAAACGGGTTCAATGTGCTGTGCGAAAAGCCCATGACAATGACCGTCGAGGAGGGCGAGGTGATCACCAAACTCGCTGCTGATACGGGAAAGATCTGCGCGGTGAATTACGGTTATTCTGGCTACTCGCTGGTGCGCCATATGCGGGCGATGGTGGCGCGAGGCGATCTTGGTGCGGTGCGCGTTGTTGTCGCCGAGTTTTCGCACGGGCATCACGCAGATGCTGCGCAAGCCGACAATCCTCGCATTCGCTGGCGTTATGATCCGGCACAAATGGGGGCCTCAGCCCAGTTTGCTGATTGCGGTATTCACGCCTTGCACATGGCTTCCTTCGTGACTGGGCAGGAGGTCGAAACGCTCTCAGCAGATTTCGCCTCAACCATTTCCAGTCGGGAGCTGGAAGATGATGCGATGGTTAATTTCAGGATGAATGGTGGCGCCGTCGGCAGGCTCTGGACCTCGGCTGTTGCTGTTGGTCGCATGCATGGTTTGACGATACAGGTGTTTGGTGAAAAGGGCGGGCTTCGTTGGGCGCAAGAGCAGCCGAACCAGCTCTTCTGGACGCCAACAAATGGCCGTGTTCAGGTGATCGAACGCGGGGAGGCCGATTTGTCGCCCGAGGCCGATCGCGCTACGCGTGTGACGATCGGTCATGCAGAAGGGATGCCGCTGGCCTTTGCCAATATCTACTCCGACCTGGCTGAGGTGATCCGTGCGCAAAAAGGCGGGCGTGCGCCCGATCCGGCGGCCATGCATTATCCGAAAGCCGTGGACGGTTTGCGCTCGATGGCGGCGGTGCATGCGTGCGTGGACTCGGCTAAGAAAAATGGAGAGTGGGTAAACGCGGTTCCGCAATCGTTAACTTAGCCGGCAGGCAGAGGCGCGTTACTGGTCGTGAGGCGGCACCTTTTCAAGTGCCTCGCAGCGTTCCGCGCTCCACGATGTGGCAAGGAAACAAGCGCGCTTCCGGGTAGCGTTCCGGATCGTCCAGCATCGCGGTTACGAGCTCGATGGAGGACGCGATAATCTGCTGAATTGGTTGGTGAATTGTTGTCAGCGCGATGTTGTCCCAGCCTGCCATTTCCATATCGTTCAGCCCGATTAATCCGATGTCTGTTGGGGTTGTTAGTCCAGCTGACTGGATCGCACTCAAAGCGCCGATGGACAGAACATCGTCGCCGCAGAAATAGGCCTCAGCCGGGCCATCTGAGATGAGGCACGCCATCTCTTCGCGCCCAGCTTTGAAGCTGTAGGCATCGGCAAAACTGTGGGTTTGGCTTACGCCCGGGGTGCCACGAACGACCTCTAGAAAGCCGCTTAATCGGTCTTGCGTCGAAGTGGCTTTTTCTGGCCCGCCCATGAAGGCTATTTTGCGGTAGCCGCGTTTGATCAGAGCATGGGCCGCCATCCGCCCGCATTCCACATTGTCGATCCCCACGACATGGACATCCGGGCTTGTGGTATGACGACCAAAGGAATTGACCACCGGCATTCCCGCTTCCCGAAAGGACTTCGCAAAGCTGGGCGGCAGCGTCGAGGAAGCCACAATCACGCCATCAACGGAATACTGCCGCAACAGGTTGAGTGCTTGTTCGCGGTCTTTTTGCTGTGACAGGTTTACAAGGAGCGGCCGCAAACCGCGCTCTTGCAGGCCTTGCGTAAAAAGGTCGAACACTTCCAGAAAGATTGGATTGTGAAAGTTGTCGGAAACCAGCCCGATCAGTTTGGTTCGCCCCGTCGTCAAAGAAGAAGCGAGCGCATTTGGGCGATACCCCAGTTCATTCGCAGCTTTCGTGACCTTGGCGCGCGTCTTGTCTGAAACAGACGCGCCTTCCGTGAACGTGCGCGAGACAGCAGACCGGGAAACACCTGCCCGCAAAGCCACATCTTTCAAGGTCACGGCCATTCTGTTTCCTTTCGTCCAAACCAACTGTTGCAAGGAATTGCAAAAATTTGCAACTGGTTGCATCATACGTTTCAGCTGGAATTGAAATGTACGCAGAAGACAGTTTTTTCACCCTGAGCCTCGCAGGCCGCTTTGGGTTAATCGTTTTGAGCGTCGTTTTGGCGGCCCTTTGCCTTTGGATCGTTTGGAGGGTGCGCCATCTGAAGCGAGCATATCGCTTTTTGATAGCGCTCGGGCTCTTTTGGTCCTTTGTTTGGGTCTCCCCGCAGATTTATTACCTATATTACATCCAGATTTTTGAAGGTCTGCCTTGGCAGATCGTTGTGAAACAAATTCCGACCCCTGTCTTTCTTGGACGGGTCTTGTTTTTTTCCGAGCAACAAAACCTCTCGTTTCACGGGCAGGCGCTTTTGGGGTGGGCGCTCTTGCTTTGTGCGCTCTTGCCGCGACGGCGGCGTCCGGGCTAGGTGGACGCATGAAGACCGCGCCCGAGCTCTACGTCACCAATTTTAACCGTAATTTCACCGGGGTGTCGGCGACGATTGCCGGGGTTATTCAAGCGCAAAGTTATGATCTGCGTCTGGTGGGTGAGGCATTACCTGGAACTCCCGCGCCGATCACCAAAAGCGAGGCGTTGCTCATGTCAGCGACGCGACCAGCGGATCGCGATTTCTCCATTTGGCATGTCCGCCGAAATACGGAGATGCGGGCGGGGATCTGGGCGCGTGACGTGCTTCGACGACCCGTGAAACTGGTTTTTACCAGCGCCGCGCAAAGGCGGCATTCGGCTTTTCCACGCTGGCTTATTTCGCGCATGGATGCGGTTATTGCTACAACGCCAGAGGCGGCGGGCTTTGTTCCGCATGTCAAGGCCGTTGTCCCGCATGGCGTTGATACAAAAAGATTTTGTCCAAGTATCGACCGGAGCGCGGATTGGATGAAGCTCGGGTTCGGTGGCGCGCGCGGCGTGGCATGCGTGGGGCGCATCCGGGTTGAAAAGGGGACAGATCGTTTCGTCGAAACGATGCTGCGCGTCTTGCCAGAGCATCCTGACGTGACTGCTTTGGTCATTGGTCGCGCAGGGGCGCGCGATCACAGTTTTTTGGAGAATTTGAAGCAGAAAGTGGCTGCGGCGGGTTTGTCCGAACGGCTTCTTTTTGTCGGCGAGATTGAAGGGCAAAGGATGCCGGGTATTATGCGCGCCTTGTCCCTGTTGGTGCCTCTACCGCGATATGAAGGTTATGGGATGACCCCGCTCGAAGGGATGGCTTCAGCTGTGCCCTTTGTGGCAAGCGACACAGGGTATTTCAGCGCGTTTTCGGCACAGGGTCGCGGCGGGTTGGTCATTGACGCTGATGAGGCCCATGCCCATGTGAGCGCTCTTTTAGCGGAACCCGCGAGGTTAGACGCGCTCGGCCAATCCGCGCGAAAGCTGGCTTGTGAGAGCTACAGCATCCAAACTGAAGCCGATGGAATCGCCAAGGTTTATGAGGAGCTTTGGGCGGGCGACGCCTAGCCTTGCTGCAAAGCCTCGGCCGCTGAGCTACCAGGCGCGATAAGCCGCGCATTTGGAAGTGTACGGGTTAGGTCTTCGTCGTCGGTCAGTACCCGGTGAAATTTTGTAGCATGCTTTGGCGCTTTGCTGCGGGGACCTTTTGCAAGGAGCGAAAGGTTCACCCGGAGGAAAGGGTGCCTCCAATAAGCTCCTGATCGCTCCGGGAGGATGAGGTGGTCGGTTCCCTCCATGTCTGCGACGGTCCCATGGGCAAGTCGGTTGGGGCGCCCGAGTGGCCAGACCAGCGCGTCGAGAGAGATCGAACCGAGGCGTATGCCTGCGCTGCGCTCAACTGGCAAAACAGCGATGGCTGCGGCGTTGTCAGGTGTGTTATCAGGCGCAGGATAGGTCTGGCGTGGTTCCGGTGTTCTAAATTGGAGACTGTGCAAGTTGGAATAGAGCCCACCATGCTTGATCAGCTCTTCATGGGTCCCGGCCTCGGCCAACTCGCCCTGTTCAAGCACAAGGATTTGGTCTGCATTTCTAACCGTCGACAGCCTATGGGCGATGACCAATGTCGTCCGACCCTTTGCCAATCGGTCGAGCGCGTCCTGCACAACTTTCTCCGATTCCGCGTCGAGAGCGGATGTTGCCTCATCGAGAAGCAAAATGGGCGTATCCCGTAGCAAGGCACGGGCGATTGCCACCCGTTGCCGTTGGCCGCCAGACAAATTGGTACCTCGTGGTCCCACTTGAGTGTCGAGGCCGTTTGGCAAGTTGCCCAAAAACTGGCTGACGTTCGCGGCATCGAGTACGTCTTTCAGGTCCTCGTCGCTCACATCGGTGCGGCCCAGGATGATGTTTTCGCGCAGTGTTTCGTCGAAAAGAAGCGCCTCCTGGCTTACAACCGAGAAAAGACCGCGCAGCTGTGCCAGTTTCAAATCCGTCGTCTTGGTCTCGCCGATCTGAACGTGACCCTCTTGTGCATCGATCAAACGTGTCAGCACATTGAACACGGTACTTTTGCCCGCGCCAGATTGCCCAACCAGCGCTGTAGTTGTGCCCTCCGGCACCTCAAAACTCAGCTCTTTCAGAACGGGCAGGTCGCCGTAGGCAAGCGAGACTTTATCGAAACGAACGGAGTTGGTCTTTGGTAGTGGCGTGCCTTCGGGTGCGTTGTCTTTGACCTCAGCCTGCGTGTCCATCAAACCAAAAATACGGGCGAGACTGGCGCTCATAATTTGCCAATAACCGGCGACATCCGCGAGACGCCGCAGCGGCTGAAAGGCAAGCGACATCGCGGCAAAAAACGACATGAACTGCCCTACCGTTTTTTCGCCGCTTGCGATTTGCGGACCCCCGTAAATCAGCACGCAGAAAAATCCAAAGCCCACGGCAATATCCACAAGGCTTGGCACAGTCGCCTGGCCTGCAGCTGCCTTGACCGAAGCCCTGACCCAATCGTTGGAGATGTTGGAGAAATGGCCGCGTTGATAGCGCTCCATCCGGTTCAGCTTGATTGGCGTCACACCATGAAATATTTCGTCCAGCCGCGTCGTTCGCCGGCCGGCAACCTCGCGCAAATATTGGCTTTTCCGGCGTATATATCGCTGCACAATGATTGACGGGAGTAGCAAAAGCGGGGCCCCGATAACCGCAATTGCCGCCCATTTCCAATCAATCGAGATCGCGACTATCATAAGGGACAGGAGGGAAATCACGTCGCGGCCCGTCCCGGTGACGATGATATTCCAAAGCCCCTGTATGGAGACCACGTCGCCCATAACCCGCTCGATCAAAGCGCCGGGAGAAGACTTTGAATGGAACCCGTTATCGAGGTCCAATGTGTGTCCCAACAAGTCGACCTGAAGCTCTGTTGATGCCTTGAGCGCCGTACGGGTCATCAAGACGCGCTGCGCCAGGCCGCTGATGCCACGCACGGCAAAGAGCGCGAAGATCGCCAGCGCAATGAGATAGGCCTGATCAGAATTGCCATCGACAAAGACAACATCAAACATGGGCTGCAGCATGTAGCTCAACAGCCCGAGCGTGCTGCCTTCGATGATCATCAAAAGCATGGCCAGCAGGATCCAGCCCAGATGCTTTCTAAGGTATCCGCGCCAGAGCCGCCCGAAAAGCTGCCCAGAGCTTTGCTGTGAAATCGCAATGCCTTGGCTGGCTGAGGGTTTTTGCACGTTTTGCTGCCTTCTTCCGTCTCAGCGCCGGTTTGCCGGGCACATTTAGCCTGTATCGACCTTTTCCGGCAAGCTTTGCCGCGCAATAGGCCTTTTAACCCAGCTCACATGGGGGTATTGAGCCGCGTCCGCAAGGACATTTTTGCAACTCCAAAGGACCCGAAGGATCATGGGCTATAAAGTCGTCGTCGTGGGCGCCACCGGAAATGTGGGCCGCGAAATGCTGAATATCCTGGCCGAGCGCCAGTTCCCTGTAGACGAGATTGCCGTGCTTGCATCACGTCGCTCTCTTGGTACGGAGGTCAGCTTTGGCGACACAACCCTGACGACCAAGGACTTGGAGACCTTCGACTTCACTGGTTGGGACATGTCACTTTGGGCGGTCGGATCAGAGGCCACGAAGAAATACGCGCCGAAAGCGGCAGCCGCCGGCTGCGTGGTGATCGATAACTCGTCGCTCTATCGCTACGATCCGGATATCCCGCTGATCGTGCCGGAGGTGAACCCAGATGCGATCATGGGCTATTCCAAGAAGAACATCATCGCGAACCCGAACTGCTCTACCGCGCAGATGGTCGTGGCATTGAAGCCTTTGCATGACCGCGCCAAAATCAAACGCGTTGTGGTTTCGACCTATCAGTCTGTGTCGGGTGCGGGCAAAGAAGGCATCGACGAGCTGTGGGATCAGACCAAGTCGATCTACAACCCGACCGATGACAAGCCGCCAAAGAAGTTCACAAAGCAAATCGCCTTCAACGTGATCCCGCATATCGACGTGTTCATGGAAGACGGTTCCACCAAGGAAGAGTGGAAAATGGTCGCCGAGACCAAGAAGATCGTCGACACGGAGATCAAAGTCACGGCCACCTGTGTCCGCGTTCCAGTGTTCGTAGGCCACTCAGAAGCTGTCAACATAGAGTTCGAAGACTTCCTCGATGAGGACGAGGCGCGTGACATCTTGCGCGAAGCCCCCGGCATCATGGTCATCGATAAGCGCGAAGATGGCGGCTATGTTAGCCCCGTCGAATGCGTAGGCGACTTTGCCACATTCATTTCGCGTATCCGTCAGGACTCGACCGTCGAAAACGGTCTCAACCTGTGGTGCGTTTCCGACAATTTGCGCAAGGGCGCCGCATTGAACGCGGTGCAGATTGCCGAACTTCTGGGCAACCGTGTGCTACAGAAAGGCTGACTTGCCAGCCGCGCCAAGACAATAAAGACTGGGCTTCAGATCGCATTGATTTGAGGCCCTTTTCATGTTCCGTCGCGCGCTTTTCTTCACCAGCTTTCTTGCCTCCCCACTTTGGGCAGCTGACTTCATCGTGCAAGCGCCGGTTTTGGCGGCAAAGGTTTACCCGCAGGGGGCCACGCTGAGGCGTGCTTTTTCTGTCGGGCTACCGGAGGGAGCACACCGGGTCTTGCTGCCTGTGCCACCAGCCTTGGATCCCAGCCAGCCTTTCCAGATCAGAGGCTTGGTTGATCTATCACTTGGCTCCGTTGAGCTGTTGCCCGACTACCTGCTCGACAGCGAACTTGTTTATATGGGGGCTCAGAAACGCGCATTTGACGCGATGGAGGACGCGCGCGAACGACTCGAGATCGCAGAAGGCACGCTTGCACGCATGCAGTCCGCCATCGTCGCTGCCGAAGTTCAATTAGAGTTTCTGCGCGCGCGTGCGGGTAGCGAAGATGGAGGGCTCAATGCGGTCGAGCTCCGAGAAATCAATGCCATGCTGGGCGAAGAAGTCGCATCGCTCAGTTTGACCTTGCAACAAGCGAGGGAGAACGCACGCCCAAGCGAAGTAGCTGTGCGCGATGCCCAGATGGCATTTGAACAAGCGCAGTTTGATTTCAAGCGTTTGCAACCCCCGCAAGGCCCTGTGGACTTGATTGCGATTTCGCTCAATGCGCCTGAGGCTGTGACCGCAAATCTCACACTCTCGCACCTCATTTTTTCCGCAAACTGGCGTCCAAGCTACGACATGAACCTGAATCGCGCCGAGGGGGTCGTCGAAGTCGAACGAAAGGTCATCATTGAGCAGCAGACTGGCGAGATCTGGTCGGATATAGCGCTCAGCCTGTCGACGAGCGACCCCTTTTCTCAGATTAACCCAGCAACCGTTGACCCAAACCTCGCTTTGATTTCCAACACAAACCGGCGTGGGGCGGTGACGTCAACTCTTCCCACGGTACACGACTCACGGCGAAATAGCCTTCGATTTTGGGCTTGAAAGCGCCCG
>JAPORH010000162.1 GCA_026710325.1 Litoreibacter sp.
CACCCGGAGATTACGCCAACTTCAAATTTCCACCAAATTCGCGACACCACCCGCGCAAATGTTTGCTTCAGTTCTTTGGAATGCAATAGTGAAGTCTAGAAAAAGCCCCATACAAAATATGAGAGAAAGACAATCAAGCCTATGAATGAAAATGGATACTCGTGTATTCTCGAAACCAAGACCAACTTTTGGTTTAGTTTTGTAGCACTCAAAAACAGCCGTGCCGCAACCGAGATAAAAAAACCCAGCAACCTAACTGAAAAGGCAAGACAGATCGAAGATACAACTCCAATCGGCAAATAGATAATGAGGTGCAGAAGCAACTCGGCAAAACTATGACTAACATTTTCAAGGGCGAAAGCGACCAAAGGTATGCCAAGACTCGCAGATTTTTCGCTCTGGATGAATAGCATGATTGGAACAACTGGCGCGAACGATACCAATACGTCGACAAAGAATGCGACAAAGCCGCTTCGCTCCTCTTCGGTAATGTAGATTTTTTTTGCAACCCAGATGCTCCAATAGTCGAAAGGCAAACTGAGTAACGCCAGAAAAAGTGTAATAGTTATAAAGGTGCTTGGCTGTGCGATATAGTTCGACAAAATTGCAAAGAAACTTTCCTTGAACTGTCCAGCAGTGAAACCGAACACTGGGATAATGTCCCCCAAAACCACGCACAACGGTGAAACGATTAGAGACCAAAGAAAGATGCGGTGGACCGATAAATTTCTGGACGGACTCTGAAACGCCGAAATAATTGTAACGATAAGCTGGCGCTCAACCTTTGATGGATTAACACTATGGAACCCGAAGAGAAGTTCCGCCAGCTTCGCTTTTGTAGTCTTTTCAGACAAAACATCAAAGATTGCGAATGCGCCGACGACACCTCCAAACAATGCAATCTGTTCCAACTAAGTTTCTCCCAAGGTGACTGCAATCTGAAACAAGGTACGGGCCACACCACGCTATTGCAATTCCGTCCGATCTCTGTCCTCCAGGCGCTCCATCGAGTTTAACACTGGGCAGTATAAATTTGATTTGCCAAACGCAAAATCCGATGCGGACATTGGAACTCTCGTGCTCTATGGCAGCTTCGTCCCTCATAGCCGACAAAACACCCCCCTTGCCCTCCCCACACAAAACCCGCCACACTCACGCCTATGTGCGGCCGTTTTGCAAATCTTGTCCCGAAGGAGGCCATGGCGCAGGTCTTTGACGCGCAGCTAGGCAATGACCTGCCGGACGTGCCCAATTACAACATCTGCCCCACCAACCAGGTTCATGCGATCACCAGCCAGGACGGCATCCGCCATGTCACCTCGATGCGTTGGGGCTTTATCCCGCATTGGTACAAAAAGCCTGCGGGCGGCCCGCTTCTGATCAACGCGCGCGGCGAAACCATCGCCGAAAAACCCGCCTTCCGCGCAGCCGTGCGCGAACGCCGCTGCCTGATCCCGGCCACCGGATTTTACGAATGGACCAAGGACGCGGATGAGAGCCGGCTCCCTTGGTATATCCACCGCACCGACGGGGCGCCGATCACCTTCGCCGGTGTCTGGCAAAACTGGGAACGCGACGGGGAGGCGCATACCACCTGCGCCATCGTCACCACCGGGGCCGGGCAGGGGATGCAGGCCATTCACCACCGCGAACCGGTCACTTTGCAGTCGCAGGACTACGCGCTTTGGCTGGGGGAGGAGGGCAAGGGCGCAGTGAAGCTTTTGCGCCACGCGCTCGAGGATCATTTCACCTTTTTCCGGGTCTCCCGCAACGTCAACTCCAACCGCGCAAAGGGTGCGGAGTTGATCACCCCGCTCAGCGTGATAGATGACAGCGCCTGAGCAACGGCACCAACGGAGCGCCCATGACCACCTACGCCTCCCTCATCGCAAACCATCCTGAAGACGCAATCGCCATCGGCGCGCCGGGCCGCGCGGGTCTGAGCTATGGCGCGCTGCGCGCTTTGGCATCCCAAACTGCCGATGCTTTGCATGGCTTTGGCATCGGGCGTGGCGACCGGGTCGCGATCGTGCTGCCAAACGGCCCCGAAATGGCAACCGCGTTCGCCTGCGTCGCCCAATGCTGCACCACCGCGCCCCTGAACCCGGCCTATAAGCAGGAGGAATACGCCTTCTACCTGGCCGATCTTGGGGCCAAGGCGCTGATCGTCTTGGCAGGCTATGACGGCCCGGCTTTGCCCGCGGCTCTCGAGGCCGGGGTGGCCATCATCCGCCTGACCCCGGGGGAGGCGGCTGGCAGTTTCACCCTTTCGCTCGAAGGCGAGGCCCTGGGCGCCGTCGATACCTCCGCACCGACAGCTGACGATATCGCGCTCATCCTCCACACCTCCGGCACCACCTCGCGCCCCAAGATCGTACCGCTGCTGCAATCGAACGTCGCGGCGTCGGCCCGCAATATCGAGGCCTCGCTCGCGCTGACGCCCGCTGACACCTGCCTCAACGTGATGCCGCTCTTCCACATCCACGGGCTGATCGCCGCCGTCTCGGCCACGCTGGCCTCGGGCGGGCAGGTCTTTTGCGCGCCGGGTTTTGATGCGCTGAAATTCTTCGCCCAAATGGCCGAAGCCAAGCCCAGCTGGTACACCGCTGTGCCCACCATGCACCAAGCGATCCTGTCGCGCGCGCCGCGCAATGCGGATGTGATTGCGGCCAACCCGCTGCGCTTCCTGCGCTCCTCCTCCGCCTCCCTGCCACCGCAGGTCTTCGCCGAGCTGCAGGAAACCTTCAACGCCCCCGTGATCGAGGGCTACGGCATGACCGAGGCCGCCCACCAGATGGCCTCCAACCCACTGCCGCCCGGCCGCCAAAT
Source organism: Litoreibacter sp. (assembly GCA_026710325.1). GTDB lineage: Bacteria > Pseudomonadota > Alphaproteobacteria > Rhodobacterales > Rhodobacteraceae > Litoreibacter. The sequence goes on from JAPORH010000162.1 coordinate 2,830, forward strand.
CCCCGGCTCCGTCGGCATCGCCGCGGGCCCAAAAGTGGCCATCGCGCATGAGGCCGAGCCGAAGCTGATCGACGGCACCGGCGAGATTGTTATCTCCGGGCCCAATGTCACGCCAGGCTACGAGAATAACGACAAGGCCAATGCCGACAATTTCTTCGAGGTGGCGGGCGAGCGCTGGTTCCGCACCGGCGACCAGGGCGCGCTCGACGCCGAAGGCTACCTGCGCCTCACGGGGCGGCTCAAGGAAATCATCAATCGCGGCGGGGAGAAGATCAGCCCGCTGGAGATTGACGAGATGCTGATGGACCACCCCGATGTGGCCCAGGTCGTGGCCTTCGCCGTCCCGCATCCCAAGCTCGGCGAGGAGGTCGGCGCCGCCATCAAGCTGCGCGACGGCGCCACTGCTGATGCCAACGCCCTGAAAGACTTCGCCAAAACCCGCGTCGCCGAGTTCAAAATCCCCCGCCACATCGTCATCCTCGACGAAATCCCCAAAGGCGCCACCGGCAAGATGCAACGCATCGGCATGGCCGAAAAACTGGGGCTCACCACATGAAAATCTGCATCTTCGGCGCTGGCGCCATCGGCGGCTATCTCGGGGCCAAGCTCGCCCAAACGGACGCGGAGGTCTCCATGATCGCCCGCGGCCCGCATCTGGAGGCGATGCAGGATAACGGCCTCACGCTGATGGAGGGCGACGGCTACATAAATGTCGACGTCATCGCGTCCGACACCGCCACATTCCTCGGGCCCCAGGACTATGTCTTCGTTACGCTCAAGGCCCATTCCGTTCCTCCCGTCGTGGACAAAATCGCGCCGCTCATCGGGCCGAACACCACCGTGGTCTCCGCCGTCAACGGGCTGCCCTGGTGGTATTTCCACAAGCTCGAGGGGCCTTACGAGGGCACGCGCCTCGCCTCCGTCGATCCCGGTGACGCGCAATGGACCACCTTCGGCCCCGACCGGGTGCTGGGCTGCGTCGTCTACCCGGCGGCGGAGGTCATCCAGCCCGGCGTCATCCGCCATATCGAGGGGAACCGCTTCCTCTTGGGCGAGCCGTCAGGCGAGAAGTCGGAGCGCGCGCAGGCGCTGTCGAAAACCATGATCGCCGCCGGTCTCAAAGCCCCCGTCCGCCCCCGCATCCGCGACGATCTGTGGGTCAAGCTCTGGGGCAATCTCAGCTTCAACCCGATTTCCGCGCTCACCCACGCCACGCTGGAGGAGCTCTGCACTGATGAGGGCACGCGCGCGCTGGCGCGCAACATGATGGTCGAGGCGCAGGAGATCGCGGAGGAGCTCGGCGTCAAATTCGCCATCGACGTCGACCGCCGCATCGACGGCGGCGCCTCTGTCGGCGCGCATCGAACGAGCATGTGGCAAGACCTCGATGCCGGCCGCCCCATGGAGATCGAGGCCCTCGTCGGCTCCGTCTCCGAACTCGGGCGCCTGGTCGGGAAACCCACGCCTACGATTGACGCCGTCCTGGCGTTGGTCCGGCTAAGGGCGAAGACGGCGGGATTGCTATAGCTCCCATAGCGCCATTGCTCGCGCTCAAGCCGCAGTTGCCAAGCTTGGTTCTGAGCGTTTCGCCATTGGTTTGAGAAGCGCTCAGAACACCCGCGCGGTCGGGCTGACGTTTTTGCTATCCGCACACGCCGCTTGATTGGAAGATGTGCTTTGCAGACAAAAGCGTCGTGAAAGGTCGTGTTAGTGTCACCACTAGGGCCAACACTAGCCTAGCTATCGAATGAGAGGATTGAGTACCGATCTGCTGCCAGAAGCATTGCTACTATGTATGTTGCGGTTACACGCCGATGACCTTCTGTAAGGACCTAGTTTTCAACTCGCACCACCTCAATCACACTTGTTTCTTTTCACCTCTCATCATACTGTCCGGTTTTTAGTGTTGGGTTAATTGGTGGGTGGTGTCGCGAATTTGGTGGAAATTTGAAGTTGGCGTAATCTCCGGGTG
>JAPORH010000165.1 GCA_026710325.1 Litoreibacter sp.
TAGCACCGCAGGTGCGTGTCATGGTGTGATCTCCTATGGCGGCTTCTACCGCCAGATTTGGGTGCTTCGATTCACCCGGAGATTACGCCAACTTCAAATTTCCACCAAATTCGCGACACCACCGTTCTCGACTACTCCCTTTTGACTGGCTATGCAGACGCGGTGAACTTTCTAAAGTTCACGCATTTACATGGAACCAAGAATGATGGTGGAGCGCTGAGGTACGTTGACTTGACAGAGGTTTACTTCGATGCGCGGACGGACTTCAGGAATGCATTCTTGGATGGAACTGTGAATATGTCCGATGCCTTCCGGGAGCAAATGGATGATCCATGTCAATGGTCTGAAGACGTTCTGCCCGACGAAGAGTTTTATGGACGCTGGCGCGGTTGGGTCGACGCCAAAAATAAACGCCAGTGGCCTTCCATCGCCCCCGTAATTTGGCGTGATGTTGAGCCCATTCCCGCTGTGCCGGGCTGCGAGTGGAAAACGGATCCCATTGTGCCAGAAGACGTGTCAGAAACGGTCGAAGGCCAACCCGCAGACTGAAGCGCTATTTCGGAAACCGTGTTACCCGTTCCGCTGTCGCCCATTCCGGCCAACCGACATAGTACTCGATAAATCCAATCGCTAAACAAACGGCCAAAATCGCCACGAAAAACTTCACCCGTTTCTCAGACGGCGGGTTACGGACCCAAAGGGCCGCGCGCATCAGCCAGCGGTAGCCGTTCACGTGAAGCGCACCTTGCCGATGAAAGGCAGGTTGCGGTTGCGTTGTGCGTAGTCGATGCCGTAGCCCACGACAAATTCATCGGGGATTTCGAATCCGGTCCAAGTGGCTTTGATCTCGACCTCCCGACGGCTGGGTTTATCCAGAAGAGCGACGGTTTCCATCCGGGCAGGCTCCCGCGCTTGCAGCAGCTTGATCACATGGCTGAGCGTGAAACCGGTGTCGACGATGTCTTCAACGACAAGAACGTCACGCCCACCAATCTCGCCGCGCAAGTCCTTCAGAATACGCACTTCTCGGCTGCTCTCAGTGCTGTCGCCGTAGCTTGACGCCTCAAGAAAATCGACCTCGACGGGCAGGTCGAGCTCCCGCACCAGATCAGCGATGAAAACGAAGGAGCCACGCAAAAGACCCACGATCACCAGCTTGTTGGTGCCTTTGAAATGGGTCTGAATTTCGGCGGCCAAATCCTCGATCCGTGCGGCGATGGATTTGGCGGAGATCATCTGATCAATCACGTATGCGGGCTGTGACATGGTATCCTCTTGCACTCGGGCCTTTATGCAACGAAAAGGCTGGCCACGTCGAGAAAAGGTTCCTTTGATGCCCAGTCACTCCGAGACCAGAACGCTGCCTTACAGCGCGGACCAGATGTATGATTTGGTCGCAGACGTGGCCTCCTACCCGGAGTTCTTGCCCTGGACAGCGGCTGCGCGGATCAAGTCGCGGGAGCAGAAGGGGGACGTAGAAGTGATGATCGCGGATCTGGTCATTAGCTTCAAAGTATTTCGGGAGCGCTTTACCTCTAAGGTCGATATGTTCGCCTCAGAGCGTCGGATCGAGACGCAATATCTGGATGGGCCCGTGAAACACCTTCGCTCCACTTGGCGATTTGAGGATGTGGACGACGGCTGCAAAGTCAGCTTCGACGTGGATTTCGAGTTCAAATCCCGTCTATTGCAGGGCGCAGCGGGCCTGTTTTTTCACGAAGCGATGCAACGCGTTGTCCGCGCTTTTGAGACCCGTGCGAAAGCGCTGCACGGCTAGTTGGGCAATGCCAGAAGGTAGGCGGCGATCGCCTCCCGATCCTCCTTGGGAAGTTGAGCCGTGTTCTCGATCACATTGGCCATATGCCCGCCTGCCGTATCGAATTCAGGGGTAAAGCCGCTGAAGAGGTATTCAATAATATCTGCTTCGACCCATCCCAAAATAGCAGGCGTGATCCCTGGAACTCGGCCTTTGCCTGATGGGTCCGGTGCGCCTTGCATCCAACGCGCCGTATCGAGCGCGCCAAGGGCGTTGCGCGGCGTGTGACATTCGGCGCAATGGCCCAAAGCTTCAACTAGGTAACGCCCGCGTTCGAGAGTTGGGGTAGGGGCAGCAGCCACCCAATCCTGTGAGAGGAACAGGAATTTCCAACCGCCCAAATTGCGTCTGATACTAAAAGGGAATGCAATCTCGTGCGGTTGAGAGGGCGCGCCGCTCTTGGACAAAGTTTGCATATAGGCCCATAGATGTGCGCCGTCCTGAAGCGTCATCTTGTTATAGGACGTATAGGGAAAAGCTGGGAAATAGTGCTTGCCTGTCGGGGATACACCTTTGACGACAGCATTCAAAAAGTCGCTTTGGTTCCACGACCCTATGCCATGGTCTGGGTCCATCGAGATGTTGGGGGCAACAAAGGTCCCAAAATCGGACGGAAATCTTTGACCACCCGCCAGCACCAGTTTTTCGTCACCAGATATGCTTTCCCGCGCATGGCAGGAGGCGCAACCAGCAGCGATGAAGACGATTTGGCCCGCTTCGGCGTCGCCCGCGAGCGCGGCGATCTGCTCTAGGTCCAGTGTGGTAGGCCGCGTGACAACCCAGTAACACGCAGCCCCAATGAGTCCGAGGAAAACGCCCCAGCGAAACAGTTTGCCCCACATGGGCGACTAGTTACGTGGCCCGCGAAACGCTTTGTGGCAACTGCCACAAGCCGAACCGGCCACGCGCATACCGCCTTGCAGTGCCTCCAAACCGTTGCCGGCCACCGCAGCGAGGGACGCAGCCCCGTCTTCCATCGCCTTCATTTGCTCTTCCCACCCAGCAGCATCTGACCAGATTTCGGCCTTGGCGCGTGAGCCTAATGCGGCATCTTGTTCGGTTCCTTCGATCCAATAAGCGGTTTGATCAAATGCAGCCAGTGCAGCTAGGTTGTTGGCCGCTTCAGTTGCAAGCGCTGAATCATACTCGGTCGTTCCCTTGGCCATGTCGCCCAGTATCCCAAGATTGAAACCGTAAAGGCTCATATGCGCGTTGCGTGCGTTCACCGCCGGGTTGCCGCCATGACCACCGGCAAAAGCCACGGTTGTGGTAATGAGTGAAACTGATGCGAAGGCGAGGATCGATTGGCGCATAGCTATCTCCAGGATGTAAACTTTAGTTTACAGCCTAGCATGCATTTCCAGTATAGAGTCATCACTTTTTCGGTGTAGGTCTCAGTACCCGCGCCAAATCCAGCCGCCGCCGAGAATGCGACTGGTGCCCTCTTCGTAAAAGACACAGGCTTGCCCAGGCGAAATACCTTCCTCAGGCGAAAGCAATTCTACCTTGGCCTCTACAGCGGAAACAGGCCGAATTGCCGCGGGCATCGGTGGTTTTGTCGAGCGGACGCGCACATTGACATGGTGCTCTGCTTGGCCTTCAAAAGGCGCATCTCCGAGCCAGTTGATTTCACGCACAGGTACATCACGCGTGGCGAGCGCCTCTTTTGGGCCAACGATGACGCGTTTGGTGTCGACGTCCAGCTTCACGACGTAAAGCGGAGTTGACAGCCCGCCAATGCCAAGCCCCCGGCGTTGGCCGATCGTGTAGTGGATCACCCCTTGATGCGCACCGAGCACATTGCCGTCCATGTCGACGATTTCGCCCGGCTCGCCAGCCCCGGGGCGCAGCTTTTCGATGACGGAGGCATAGTTGCCATTTGGCACGAAGCAAATGTCCTGACTGTCGGGCTTGTCGGCCACCGGCAACCCGTATTTGGCGGCCAGCGCTCTTGTCTCCGCCTTGGAGGGAAGATGGCCAAGCGGGAAGCGCAAATAGTCGAGCTGCTCTGGCGTCGTTGAAAACAGGAAATAGCTTTGGTCGCGGTTCGCATCAGCTGCGGAGTGCAATTCCGGCCCTGCAGCGCCCATTTTGCGCTGGATATAATGACCCGTTGCCATGCAATCGGCGTCCAGATCTTTTGCGGTTTCCAACAGGTCTTTGAACTTTACCCGCTCATTGCAGCGGATACAGGGCACTGGCGTAGCACCTGCCAGATAGCTGTCAGCGAACTCGTCGATGACCGCATCTTTGAATATGTTTTCATAATCGAGCACGTAATGGGGAAAGCCCATTTCTTCGGCCACGCGGCGCGCATCATGAATGTCGCGTCCCGCGCAACAGGCCCCTTTCTTGGCAAGCGCCGCTCCATGATCATAAAGCTGAAGCGTCACGCCAACGACGTCATACCCTTCCTCGGCCAGCATCGCAGCCACGACTGAGGAGTCCACACCACCGGACATCGCGACAACCACGCGTGTATCTTCCGGCGCTTTCGCAAAGCCCAGTGAATTCAGATTGTCTGGTGTCTGATCGAGTGCCATGGCTGTCCCGCTGATCGCTGCGTTAAGCAGTTAGCGGGCAATATAGGAAAATCTTACGCGTCTACAACCGCTTGCTTCACAGCTCTTTAAGCCCTTTGCCCGTAAATGGCGCAAACGAGTTGAAGCGGAAGTAAAAAATGTACGTTAAGCGCCCCCAAGGCCCAGTCGCTGTGACCTTACCGGATGGGACTCAATTGAACCGGTCTGACTTGCCCAGCCCGAAAACCTCTCGTTGGGTTGCAAGCCGTAAGGCTCTCGTGGTCAAAGCTGTTGAGCATGGGCTGATCACGGACGAAGAAGCGTGCGAGACATATTCACTTTCAACAGAAGAGCTCGAAAGCTGGCGGAATGCAGTGTCCGAATTTGGGGTGTGCGCCGTGGAAAGGCGCGTTTTCCTTGCGGGTGCGAATCCCGCCCAACAATTG
>JAPORH010000173.1 GCA_026710325.1 Litoreibacter sp.
CGTCCGTAGCGACAGCGGCCGAGAACACCCTCAAGCTCTTCTTCAAAAACCGCTTCGATCGTGGCGCGGATGTTCGCGCGAAGACGATCCTCAATCGGATCGTAGCCCTCCTCATGCGAGAGGAGCGAAACGGCAGATGTTGCTGTAGTCTTTGTCATGGTGTGATCTCCTATGGCGGCTTCTACCGCCAGGTTTGGGTGTTTTTGTTCACCCGGAGATTACGCCAACTTCAAATTTCCACCAAATTCGCGACACAACCTAAGTCCTTCCTTCATTGGTCTCTACCTGGCAAGTAAACAGCGGCGATGACGACCCCAGCTAGTGTCGGTATGAGGCCTGCATACATAAGCGGCAGCTCGATTTTTGCTGCAATGAACAAACCTAAAAGTGATACTAAAAAAACTAGTAGCGCAAACGGCAGAATTCTCCTCATAGTGGACCTTTCAACTTTGTCATGTGGATCACACTCAGTCGACAGAAAGTGTGAAATTGCTCGACAAAGGTTAATCAGACAAAAATTAACAAAGTGTTGACTTCTACAAAGTCACAAGAACGAAAACGAAAAGGGAACGATCTTAGGAATTGTTTGAGAGAACAATGAAAGCTTCACCTCTTTCATTACATCAAACCAAGAGATGGTTATGCTCTCTGATTTTATCTGAGCTTTGTTTTAGTGATTCACATATTCGAATAGCTTGCCGCTACCAGCACGACAAAATCGTCAACCAGCCAGACTGCCTGGCTACGCGCGGAACCTGCGTCTAGCTAACCGCGCGAGCACATAGAATGACCGCAAAAAAAGCCCCACTCTCTCAAGCGGGGCTTCTAAAAACCATATGAGACCAGCCTTACAGCCCAGTGCTCACGTCAATCGTGTTGCCCTCTTCGAGGGTCACATAGGCTTTCTTGACGTCCTTGCGCTTACCGAGTTGGCCGCGGAAGCGTTTGGCTTTGCCTTTGGTGATTGTCGTGTTGACCGCTTTTACCTTCACCCCAAAGAGGTTTTCGACCGCCTCTTTGATCATCGGCTTGTTGGCGTCGATGGCCACTTCGAACACAACCGCGTTGGCCTCGGAGGCCATGGTTGCTTTCTCGGTGATCACCGGCTTGCGGATCACGTCGTAATGTTCAGCCTTCGCGCTCATGACAAACGAGCCTCCAGTGCTTCGAGACCAGCTTTGGTGATGACCAAAGTGTCGCGTTTCAGGATGTCGTAGACGTTGGCGCCTTGGGAAGGCAGCACGTCCAGACCAGCGATGTTGCGGGCGGCCTTGGCGAAATCGGCGTTGACCTCGGCCCCGTCGATGACGAGGGCGCGCTTCCAACCCAGCTCGCGCACTTGCGCGGCGAGCGCCTTGGTTTTCGCGTCCTTGACGTTGATATCGTCCAGGATCACCAGCTCACCTGCTGTGGCTTTCGCCGACAGCGCGTGCATCAGGCCCAGCTTGCGCACCTTCTTGGGCAGGTCATGCCCGTGACTGCGCGGGGTTGGGCCCTTGTAGACACCACCACCGCGGAAGATCGGAGCAGACCGCGCGCCATGGCGTGCGCCGCCGGTGCCTTTCTGGCGATATATCTTTTTGGTGGAGTAGCTCACCTCGGAGCGGGTCTTCACCTTGTGGGTGCCGGCCTGCGCGTTGTTGCGCTGCCAATGCACCACACGGTGCAGGATGTCCGCACGTGGCTCCAGGCCGAAGATGGCGTCAGACAGCTCAACCGAGCCGGCCTTCTTGCCGTCCAGTTTGATGGCATCAGCTTTCATCGGACTTGTCTCCTTCAGGGGCTGCATCGGCTTCTGCGGCTTGATCCGCCTCGATGGAAGCCTCGGCCTCAGCCAGGGCAGCAGCTTCTTGTGCCGCTTGCTCTTCAGCCAGACGCTTCGCTTCCTCTTCCGCTTCCGCAGCAGCGGCGGCGGCGGCTTCTTCAGCAGCTTTCGCAGCTTCACGGGCCGCGGAGGCCAGAGCAGCAGGATAGATGGTGTTTTCAGGTGTTGGCTTTTTCACAGCGTCTTTGACCGTGACCCAACCGCCTTTGGAGCCGGGAACAGCGCCTTTGATCATGATCAGGCCGCGTTCCACGTCCGTTTTCACAACCTGCAGGTTCTGCGTCGTCACGCGGGCCGCGCCCATGTGACCGGCCATTTTCTTGCCTTTGAAAACCTTGCCCGGGTCCTGACACTGGCCAGTCGAGCCGTGCGAACGGTGGGAGATCGACACACCGTGCGACGCCCGCAGACCACCAAAGTTGTGCCGCTTCATCGCACCGGCAAAACCTTTACCGATCGAGGTGCCGGCAACATCAACGAACTGGCCTTCAAAGTAATGGGCCGCGATGATTTCTTCGCCAACGGGAATCAGGTTCTCTTCCGCCACGCGGAATTCAGCAACCTTTCGCTTTGGCTCAACCTTGGCGGCTGCAAAGTGACCGCGCATCGCTTTTGATGTGCGTTTCGCCTTTGCCGTGCCAGCGCCGAGCTGAACAGCCGTGTAGCCGTCTTTTTCAGCGGTGCGCTGAGCGACAACTTCCAGCTTGTCGAGTTGAAGAACGGTGACAGGAACCTGCTTGCCGTCTTCCATGAAGAGGCGGGTCATGCCGACCTTCTTCGCAATTACACCGGAGCGCAACATCAGTAGCCCTCCTTAAACCTTGATCTCGACGTCAACACCGGCAGCCAGGTCGAGCTTCATCAGCGCGTCCACGGTTTGCGGGGTTGGGTCGACAATATCCAGGAGCCGCTTGTGGGTGCGGATCTCGAACTGGTCACGAGATTTCTTGTCCACGTGGGGACCACGCAGAACGGTGAATTTCTCGATCTTGTTTGGCAGTGGGATCGGGCCACGCACGTCAGCGCCGGTGCGCTTTGCGGTGTTCACGATCTCTTGGGTGGATGCATCCAGGACCCGGTAGTCAAACGCCTTCAGGCGGATGCGAATGTTCTGGCTTTGCGCCATGACATGTCCCCTTATATCGGGGTTTCAACGGATTGGACGGCTTGCGCGCATCGCAGGCCCTCGTCGCGTCTTCTGGTGGAACTGTTCAAGGGGCACGCATGGCGCACCCCTGTTCCGTGGGGAGCGTATAGACAGGGTTTTTGAGAGTCGCAAGTGGTTTAAAAAGGCCTCAGCGCCTTTTTGAACAGTGCGCAGGGTCATTTTGCAAAGCAAAGTGATCGCGGCACCCAATAGATCATCTGGGTGCCCTTCCCCCTCGCAACACCAGCCGGGCCAGCGATCGTCCGTGGGTGGCCGCAGCTTTGTTTGATCGGAGGGTTTTATGACGGCCAAGCACATATTCCGGCGCCCACGATGCGCCGAGATCGACCAAAGCGGGCGCTGTTCGGGACGCCTGTAGGGCGTTTGCAATGCCTTACCGGTATTAGACGACCGCTGGCCCGGCGCGGCTTTGCCTCCGGACGGACGCGCGCAACGTGTGCCGGGCGTCGCCAGTCCGCGGGATGGCGATCTATGGTCAGTTCAGCAGAGCTTTATGGTGGCCAAGCACATCTTCGATCTTTGTGTCGCGCAGCTTGTTGCCAAATCGCCAGCCCGGTGGGGCGGACTGGCGATGCCCGGCGCGGCGAAGCCGCTTGATTCCGGGCTGGTCAGATACCGAATGGAAGCTCCGAGCCCAACTTGCTTCTTTTCTGCTTTGCAACGAATGTCCGCACTGAAGGAACTTCTTGTGATGAGAAACCAAACCCCGAGGACAGTTTGCCATGTTGAAAATCGGTCTGTCGACAATTGCTGTAGCCGTCGCAGTTTGGAGCACTCCTGCCTTTGCCGAAGAAGGCTTTGGTCAAGCATGGGTCGACGTCATGAACGCTTGCGAAGTGCTGGTCTCCGAGCAATCGTTCAGGGGTTTCCAAGAACATTCTGAAGCACCGTCGACATTGAACGTCGAGCCCCAGCTTGAACGGGGCTTTCAACACCACGATTTTCCTTTGAATGCGAGCGCAATTACAGACGGCTCCGAGTGGTTCTTATGCGTGGTGACGGGTGAAACTGGAGAGAACCAAGGCTCTGTCATTGGTACCGTAACAGGTACACTTCTTGCTCAAATCCGCGACCAGGGAAATCTCTCAATGATATTTGACGATGGCAAGACACTTGCGCCTGTCCGTATCATTTGCCGAGGCGGCGGACAGCTAACATCGGTGTTTGCATACTATGGTGACGAAAACGAGTTGCGGGTCGCCGCAGTAAACAGATTACCAAACGGTACAGATAATCCCTGCAAGTAAAGGCAGACATTCAGTTAAAGCCAAAGAAGGTCAGCTCAGTCCGCAAGGCCGCCACTTTCTGGAGAAAAAGCCGCCCCTTGTCGGGAGCGGCTTTCTTTGTTTCTCACTGTAGCCACCGGGTGCTGCGGCGCTGGGTTCTTGGTGGTCTTTGACCACCTGTCACGCAGGTGCCGCACACTGGCGTTTTTTCAGATCACCGATTACTCCGTGATTTTGGAAACGACCCCTGCGCCCACGGTCCGGCCGCCTTCGCGGATGGCGAAGCGGAGGC
>JAPORH010000209.1 GCA_026710325.1 Litoreibacter sp.
AAGCTTCAATTCGAATCCTTTTCGCTCCTCGTTTCAAGTAGCGTCGTGTACTATGCTGCCGACCCTAATTTAGGTTGGTTTTTACCCGAAATTTAGGTGCCGCTTAGAAGAGCCCAAAGACACCGTTCAGTCCGGTGCGGATCACCAGGTCGACCAGGCTGAAGAAAATCGCCGTTAACGTGGCCATGATGAACACCATGATCGTCGTCGTCACAACTTCACGGCGCGTGGGCCAAACCACTTTGGCAATTTCGGCGCGGGTTTGTTGAATGAACTGGACGGGGTTGGTCATGGAACAGACTCTTTCGGATCGAACTTTGCTTCAGATACGGATCATGGCCGAGCTTTGCAAGTCTTGCTCACCAAAAGGTGCCTTGGCTGTGTGAGAAAGCCTGGTCTAGGCTCAAAAAACAAAGTTCGAGAACAGGAGCCGACATGAAACGAATTCTCTATGGGCTGGCCATATTGGCTCTCTCAACCAGTCACAGCTTGGCGCAGAACACTGAGGACCCGCCGATGACGGTTGAGCGGATGGGCGAGATCGTGCTCGCGCTCGACCCTGAAAGTCAGACCAATGGGTTTCAATTTCAGCTCACCATCGAAGACGTGCCGGTCCTGATTGTCACCGATGCGAGCGCCGACCGGATGCGCGCTATGGTACCGATCCGTGCAGCCCAAGATATGAGCGAGAAGGAAATAATGCGGGTGATGCAGGCCAATTTCGATACCGCGCTTGATGCGCGCTATGCCATTGCTCAAGGCAGGCTTTGGGGAGTTTACATCCACCCTCTCTCTCCATTGGAGAAGGATCAGTTCATCTCAGGCCTTGGCCAAGCCGTGAATTTGGCAAAAACCTATGGATCCCTCTACACGGGTGGCGCGATGAGCTTCGGGGGCGGGGACTCGATCCCGCTGCAACGACAGCTGATCGACAACCTGTTGAAACGCGGCGAAGAGATTTAGATCTCTGTCTCCAGCATTGCCTCGAACCGTTCGAGGATCAGGTCCATAACCGGTGTTCCACTAGCGTCCGAAGTGCCATTCAAAATTGCGTCAACCTGGGGCGCATGCCCAGGCACGCCGGTATTAATCAGGCTCACTGGCGCGCCCACATGTCTTGCGCGGTTGGCTCCGAACTGAGCGGCTTCCAACGGGATGATCCGATCATCGGGCCCATGCAGCATCAAACAAGGCGGTGCTTGCTCGGTCAGGCGCCAAGGCTGCACAATTGCAGCCGACACGGCAACCACTGTGTCTGGTTTGACCAATTGAGTTTGCCAATGAGTCGGCGGAAAAGCGAGCGCCAAGCCTGCAATCCCCCCTGCTGAAATACCTAAAACGCCGGTCTTGCGGCTTAGAATTCCCAAATTACTGCCTTCGACCCATAAAAACTCAATCGCGCGTGACACATCTTCAGTCGCGGCGATAAAAGCCGGTCCGAACAGCTTGGGTGACAAACGAAAACCAATCGATGATGTTCGGCGCACATAACTTGCGATGTAACGCTGCTCTTGTTCGGAAAACGTCTCCAGCGTGGTGTTCAACCTGTAACTTACGGTCGCCATTGCAAAGCCTGCCGACGTCAGCCGCTCCGCGAAATGCGCGGCCGCTGCGTCCTGACGGTCGCCTTTGCGAAACCCGCCGCCATGTGCGTATATGATGCATGCCTTGGCGTTCAGCCGATCCGGCAAGTAAAGGTCGAGCATCAACCCGTTACTGGTATCATAGGGTATGTCGGGGACGCATTTCATCACACCGGCCTAACTGAGCACGAGATCTATGCTCGACGCCGGGTTCCGGCGTTGCCACTGGCAGGGGCTGAGGGACTCGAACCCACGACCCTCGGTTTTGGAGACCGATGCTCTACCAACTGAGCTAAGCCCCTGCACTGGGGGTGTTGCTTACGAAAGCGTCGCCCGCATTGCAAGCATGGAAATACGCAAATGCAAGACAAGTGACAGGTTAGATCGCGTCCGCCGGGCTTCTTGTGTGATACCCCGCCAAGCTATCGGCGCGCGACCCGATGTCCAACGCAACAGCACCCGCTTGTCGGCCCGCATCAACCAAAGCCTTGCCGACATAGCCGCCCGAGACCAGAAAAAGTGTGCCCGGGCCGCAGGCCGCTTGAACCTGGTCGCGCAGTGCCTCGAAGTCATCGACGATGGACATGGCCCCATCAGTTTCAGGCAAACCCTTGTTCTGCTCTGGGACAAGCGGGATAAACGATGCCTCGTTGGGATCTGGTAGTTTCATTTGGTCTGGTGATAGTCCGCCCAACACAACAACCTTTTCTGCCGTATGACTAAGCCTACTTAAGAACTCGCGCGTGTAGAGGAGTGTATGCGCGCGGTCTTCGGTCACGATTTTGTCGTGTAGCGGGACGGTTGTGCCAAGCGCGTTCACATGGGCAAGCAGAGCGCGCCCCGTGACGCTCTCAGTCATTGGCAGGCCAGGCACTGCGTCTCGGATCAAACGATGCGCCGAACAAACGCCCAAAATGTCGGCAGCGTGTAAGGCCTGAGCAATCTCACGAGCAAAGAAGTCGCCGCGTTCGCCTGGGATCTGCCGGTTCCACCAAGCCACCTCCCGCAAGCCATCGTCGCCGGTACGCTTTTCGACCGCATGCTGCGCGCAGCTCGGTAGGTCCATCCGGTAGGCCGCGCCGTCCCCCATGCGCTGGAAGGCCAAAGGGGCTCTCGCCTCGAGAGCCTGGTAAATCACCTCACGCAGTTCCTCCGCGCGCTCAGGCTCCATGCGAATGTTGGTGTAGTCCTGCCCGGCTTTTGAAAGTTTTTCGCGATAGGTCGCGCAAAACCAATCCCATTCTGGCCCGCGATCGGGCAGCGTCTGATGCAACTTTTGAACCAATGCATCCGTCGAGGGTGGCGGCAAGTCTTCCTGCGCGAGCATCCATCGCGGTACCACAAAAAACAAATGATCCAGCGCACTCACATCCGCCTCCCGCCGTTCAAGGAGGTCCCGCGCCAACGCACGGCGCCCGTCGCGAATAAGCCCGATGAGAAGCCCATAGAAGAACCGGTTCGGGATGGCTCGTAGCTCCGGGTCAGTCGCGCCCTGCGCCCAAGCGGATATGAAGTCATATGCCTTTTCACGATAGGTCTGCCCGCAGATCAATTGAATTAAACGTAACCGGCTGATCGACCCAGGCGGGCAGGTTCTATAGGCCGCGATCATATCTGTCAGTTTGAGCGTCGGCTCGCAGTCTCTGAAACGAGACGAAAAGGCCCAATACGCTCGCAAGCTCGGATGCCCGAGCCGCGTGTCCTCCGCCGCGCTATGCAGCCGGGCCCGATCCTTGCGTGTGTAGAATGTACCAAGGTAGCGGTTCAAAGCGCCTTCCGAGAGCGCTGAGCAATCTGCAGCCACGTGGATCAGCGCCTCCGGGCTCTCAACCGAAGCCGCCGGGGCTTGCAAGGCCGCCACTGGGTCCTGCGCCTTGACCGCCCGAGCAACCTCTGCCCTGAGCGCTTGCATCTGCTGCGCGTCATACATCTCGGTCGGCTCCCATTCTCATGGAAGCAGTTGCGCATGTAGAAGTTGAGGCTTGGTTAATTTTATTGCCTGGTATCAAGCACTCTCCTCTTAGAGGCAGCCCGCTCAGATATTGCTTGGCCGCAACGGCTTTGCCGCAAGATATATCGCGCAATCTTTCGGTCAGTGTCGTACTCGATGCATCTTTTTTCCGTGAGTTCAAGGTGCCGTTTGGGTGACAAGAGCTTTCATTCGAAGCAAGCCAGATTTTAGCATCCGCAATAGTCTTTTGTTCTGCCTTGCCGAATTATTAGTTCTAAAAATAGTTAATTTTCAGAGCTATTGGATCACCTTACCGTTGCGTTGGCCCAAGGGCTGCCAACAAATTACGGAGGAATCCCATGAACTATAACTCAGCTATCGCTGCAGGCTTTGCGGCTATTCTGCTTTCTGCTCCGCTTTCTGCGCAAACCAGCGCGGCAGAACTCTTCGCTATGGATAACGATTCAGCGGCTGAGACACTCGTACGCGAGCACTCCCATGGCGATGTCAGCGCTGCGCGCGTGAAACTCGCCCTCGACAGCATGAGCCCAGCTGAGCGCCGTGCCTATTTCAACCATTCGCATGGCGTGCGGATGACTGTTCTATCATGTATGGAAGGCGACTCTGGCGACAGTGCGGCTGAAAGCGCTGCAAGGCACTGCCTCGACAAGCATTAATACTCGGCGCAAGCCTTACGTAAGACAATCAAAAAAGCCGCTCCTTTACGGGAGCGGCTTTCTTTGTGTCGCTTCAACCGGGCTCCCCCAGTTTTTCTGGGGTGTGAGCTCTCGGCGATTTCCCTACAGGAAACCGCCTGCCGCTCACCGCCGGGTGTTTGACGAAGATTACTCGGTAATTTTAGAAACGACCCCTGCGCCCACGGTCCGGCCGCCTTCGCGGATGGCGAAGCGGAGGC
>JAPORH010000118.1 GCA_026710325.1 Litoreibacter sp.
ACCTCATCAAGATGCCATTTGTCCGCCGTCGCGGGTCGGTCACGCTTGATCCTATGAGCAAAAAAGCTGCCAAAGCGATTGACCCACAGGCGCACCGCCTCACGACTGACACTCACCCCGCGCTCTGCTAACAGGTCTTCAACATCGGCGCAGCTGAGCGCAAAGCGATGGTACGCCCAAACAGCATAGGCGATGATCTCTCGTGGGAACCGAAATCCCTTAAGGCGGGGCATGTTGGTAGGTATTTTCATTCCCAAACTATACCCATGTCAGATCAGAAAATCAACTTGGCAATGCCCTCTGCAGTCCTTCCCTGCGGATGAGGCAGGAACCCCGGTCGATGGCCTTGATGGTCGTTTGGTCGGGGCCCCTGCCCCGGTTTTCCAAGCGTCCCCACTCACGGCCGGCATGGAGCCGCAACTCGCTGTCTTTCGCAGGACGGGCGGTGACGCGGCTCCATTGCCGGAGGGCTTTGCGATTCAGCTTGTGCAAGATCGCGCGGACATCGACATCAGCGGGCCGGAGTTCAACTTCGTCCGCTCAATCCGTGTCTTCGACGCGCGATATGTCAGCCAGCGGGAAACACGGGACGACTGTAGCCGACGCGCGACGATCTATCTGGGCACCTACGGCACCCAGGGAGACTTCTCGTGGCGACGATCTTCGGTTGGGGCCTTGCCGGAAGCCCATGTGGGAACAGAGCGCTACGGTGACAACTGCCCAAATATTTTTCAGCGGTCTGTATTCGTGGAATGGCGTGATTATGAAGGCAACTACGGGTTTGAGCAGGTGAACTACTAGATGTGGTGGCGTCGTTTCGCGACAAAACCGCATTTACGACAGGCAGCCATAAATAGTATGCCTGATGGTACAAAACAAGAATCGAAAGGGGGCAGCGAGCAGCAGCTTAAAAAGCAAACCCCCGCAAGGCGGCAACCATGCGGGGGGTTTGATAGAACCTAGGGACGGCAATCCCGAAGCGGCTTCAATCACTAAGTCCGATTTTATCACCCAAGACATCGATACGGCAAGCAAAAACCGCACTTGTGCGGACAGCCGCATTGCATCTTGGCCTAACTCTTGATGAAACCACAAGAATTAGCCCCAGACGCAAGACCTAGACAAAGCTCAAGCATCGGCAACGAGCTGTGGTATGGTCGTCTGATAGTGACGAAAGCAGATTCGAAAGGCGGTCGACGACATCAGAAAAGAGAAACCCCGCAAGGCGGTGACCTTAACGGGGGGCTCAAAAAACCAAGAAGCGCCAACTTCTCGATCAGCATGGATGTTGATCTGGTTTTACCACCCCCCTGCCCCTTCGAGCAAGAAAAAACGCATTCGTGCGAACAGGGAAGGTGTGTCTTGGCCTGGCCCCACAAAGTCCCGTTGGACCAGCCCTGGGTGCAAACCCAACAGCCCAGGCAGCATGTTTCTGCCGACAGATGAAAGGAGAACCTGAGCCCTAGAAAAGCAAAACCCCGCAAGGCGGTGACCTTCCGGGGGAGCTATGAAAACAGAGCGCCAACTCTGTGATCGCGTAAGACACGGTCAGCATAGCACCTCCAGAATCATGCAGGCAAGAAAAAACGCATTTGTGCGACCAATGAAGATTTGCCTGCCGCCGTCTTGTCCAACGAGCAGATGAGAGGACAAGAACATGAGGACAGAACCGTTCCCATCCCTTCCACAGGGATTTTCCAGACGCGATGTGATCGCGCTGATGGCCGATATTGGCCGCGACATTGGCCTAGGCCCAAGACTGACAGACATTCTTACGCGGCTGATCGGATGCACCGATCCCGACGCGTGGATCGACCCTACCAAAGAGCCTATTTTCTACGGGCGCCAAGAGAGCTTCGCCCAGAAGCTTGGCATCTCAACCCGCCAGCTCCGCACACATGAGAAGACATTGCTGAAGCATGGTCTGATGGAACGACGCACCGCAGCCAACGGGAGCCGGCATGGCAGCACTGGCCTCGGTCTCGTGCTGACGCCTTTGATCGAGATGTTCACCCAGCTTCTTGAGGTGCGCGAGGCACGGAACGCCCGCTACGCGCGCATGAAGACCCTCAAGGCGACACGCAGCGTCCGGTGGGCCACCTTCCGCGATGAGCTGGCGCGCTTGTCCGCCGAAGATCTGCTTTGTGCAGACGTTCAGGAGATGATTGCAGAACGCGAGACCTGGCCGCGCACCGATACGCTTCTGAGCATGGGCGAGGCGCGCCTCTCTCGGCACATCGACGCTGCCACCGAGCTGTGCACAAGACTCAGCAATTGGATTGAAAATCATGCTGATTCCTCTTGTGAACCGGAAGAAACCTTCCGGTCCTATATACAAAAAGACATTCAGATGAATCTTTCTGAAACTTGTAACCACACCGTGGATAAGCGGAGCGCGGACAAGTCCGCGCAAGCTCAATATCCTGCGCCGGGGCCTGGCGGCCCCGTCGATTGCAGAGAAAAATGCTTGAGGCGGAAACCGTGGCGCTTCAAGGGCTATTTTCGGGACAATATGGACTGGATCACACGGTCTCTTTGGCGAGCGAGGACTTCAAATTTGAGATGCAAGTTCGAAGCGGTGACCGACCCGATTATGCCTTTGTCGAAGCGGCAGACGCCAGGATCGCACCCCTGGGGATCAACATCACGGCTTGGGCGGCTGCTTGCGACCGAATGGGCCGTGTCCGCGCGGCACTTTGTGTGATGCTCCTCGATGCCAACCGGGATCACCCAACGGCACCGGTCATGAACCCGGGCGGCGCGCTGCGGGGCATGATCAAAGCCCATAACCGTGGCAAACTGAATCTGATCGGAAGCCTCATCGGTCTGCACCGCAGGCGCGGGCTCTAACGGTATGGGTTCGGTTTTTCCCCCAATCCAGCGTCTCTCTGGGCGCGCTCATGGGCATCGCCCCGCGATTTCACCCACCAACGCTGTCAGAATGCGTGTTTTGAAGGGCTTATCTCAGTCGATTGCCCGGTATATTAGGGGCTGGTCTCGTTTGTTTGAAGTGTTCAGACCTCCTGCTGCCACGGTCCGTTCGCGAATTTCGCCCGGCCCCACGGTCCCATGGAGGTGCTTTTGACCTTGCCAAAAAGCCATTCTGCGCTTGTCGTCGACGGTGTGTCCTACGACATGAGCCACCTCAATGCTTTCGGCGTTACTGTTTCCGGCAAAGGACTCGAACCCGGCACGGATCTGCACGTTCTGGTGAAATTTTCCAATCACGTCACGACCGAGCGCGCGCTGCACGGCCAACCGCATCACACCTTTGATCATCACGGAACGAAACGTGCTTTCGATCACCACAGGTATGCCGTTTCGCTGCGATTGCCTCAGATCCTCAAGGATGCGTTTTTTAATGGCGCGCTCTGCTTCGTATCAAAAGACTACGGCGGTCACGAAAACCTGATCATGATCGAGTTGGAAAACGGTGAAAGATGGTCAGTTGTGTTCTGTTTCGAGCCGCTTCCAAACGGCGTGGTTTTAGAGGTACTTTCGACGCATCCGAGGACCAAGGACGATACCCATGCGTCACGCAGGCCGCTCGTTTTCTATGCGCGGACCTGCATGTTTAAACAGCACAGGGTTCCAAAAAGCTGAAGGCCCGGCCGAAGCCGAGCCTTAGTAGTCGTCCATTACCGTGGTTTGCTAGACCCTTGGCTTATACTTTAGCAGCTGTCGCTTTCGAAGCTCCGCCTCAGGTTGACATGACAGTGACCTCGAAAGTCGAACCTGCCTGACCGTCACATAGTCGATCAGGGCCAAAATGTCAAGAAAAGCGGTCTAGGCCGGTTTTTGCGTACGGTGCTGTTAACGCTTTGTAAAAAATAAGATAATCGCCGTTGTGTGCGGATTCCAGTGCTAACTGGTTTGGGGGCGTCCCCGTACCGGGGAACAGCTCTAGTCGGCAAGCCGACCGAAGCCTGAAGTCTTCGCCCATCCGGGTCACGATCCTCGCCCAGGGTGCGCGTTAGTTGGCAACAAATTTGACCGGTTAATATCCCGATAAGAAAATTGCACATCTGTGCCGAAGTGTGCCTATATTAAGAAAGACCGGACGCGGTGCAGGTGCAGCCATGACGCTGCCATGACGCCCGAGCGCTGTGCTCGCTGAAGGTCAAGAACCTGAAGCGATCACAGTGATTGGAGCAAAACGTGACTACCCAATATATGCAAAATGCCCCCGGCAACCTGGAGGTTGTTGTGGGAAATGTTGACCAAAAGGCGGTTGAAGTGTTCTTCCGCGACAACCGGCTTGTTCAATACCTCATCCGACGTCATGCCGGCGAAAGACTTTCGGAGGAGGTCTACGGACGGCATTGCCAAGTTATTTGGCGTAGGTTGCGATTATGTGTGTTGCGAATTTCAGGCGGTCATCTCGCGGGTATAATCCTGCCATAGCCGAAATGCGTCGGCGCGTGCGTGGCGGTAAGACTTGGCGGTGA
>JAPORH010000083.1 GCA_026710325.1 Litoreibacter sp.
CGGGCGCTTTCAAGCCCAAAATCGAAGGCTATTTCGCCGTGAGTCGTGTACCGTGTCGACGCACATTAAACGAGAAAATTGTGAAGCTTGGCCTCGACAAGGACGCGCTTCTTTAGCCCTGCGGAAATCCGCAGGGTAGAGCGTCATTGGCAGGCAGTTTTCTTCATGAGTCCCAGCATATGAAATCGGCTTCTATGGCCGGGTCATATTTGGGAGGACACAATATGAAAAACAAGTTTCTGAGCCGCGCAGCCGTTGCCGCGATCACCGTGGCTTTTGGCACCGAGGCCATGGTGACCGAGTGGAATGTCTCACTCTGGGGCAAACGCCGCGCCTTTACGGAACATGTCGAAAAGCTCGCAGAGCTCGTTAGTGACAAAACCGGCGGCGAGTTCACACTCAACATCAGCTATGGCGGACTGTCGAAAAACCGCGAAAACCTCGACGGGATTTCCATTGGCGCGTTTGAAATGGCGCAGTTCTGCGCCGGCTATCACCGCGACAAGAACCCGTCGATCACCGTCTTGGAGCTTCCTTTTCTGGGCGTGAGCTCTTTGGAGCAAGAGGTCGAACTGTCCAAGGCAGTTTACGCGCACCCAGCCGCCGTTGCTGATCTGGGGCGCTGGAACGCGACGCTTTTGATGCCGTCGCCTTTGCCGCAATACAACATCGTGGGTGTCGGTGACGCGCCAGAAACGCTCGCGGATTTCGCGGGCCTCAGCGTGCGGGCCACCGGCGGGATCGGTGCAGCAATGGAAGCCGTTGGTGCGGTTCCGACTTCAATGTCAGCCAGCGAGGTGCGTCAGGCAATGGACTCGGGCGTGGTCAAGGCCGTCAGCTTCGCGCCGCATGCACATATGTCCTTCGGCACGATCGAAAACGGCACATGGTGGACCACAAACCTCAACCCCGGAACTGTAAACTGCCCGGTTGTGGTCAACTCGGACGCTCTCGCTGATTTGAGCGACGCGCATCGCGAAGCGCTGTTGGGGTCTGTCGATGAGGCGCTAGATCACTACATAGCCAACTACAATGGCGCAACGATGGACGCATGGGGCCCTGCGCTTGAAGAGCGTGGGATCGCGAAAGTGACATTCACAGATGAAGAGATTGCGGCCTTCAAGGAAGCGGCCGCAGCACCGGCGGCGAGTGCTTGGATCGAGCAGAACACCGCAGCAGGTCTTCCCGCACAAGAACTCTACGATCTTGTGACCGGGATGATCGCAGAGACGAAGTAATTCGTCCCTCCCACTCGGGGCCCCGTGCGCGAAAGCGTGCGGGGCTCTTCCTTCACGTGACCCGCCCCAACTGACTGGTAGGACCGATGGCTACAGCCTCTCTCGTGCTGAGCGATGACAGCACGCTTAGTAAAATTGACCGACGCTTGCTTCGCCTGGAACGTTTGTTCGCGCTTCTAAGCGGGCTTGCCGTTTTTGGGCTCATGGTTCTCGCGGTTGTGTCTGTCGGCGGCCGCAACGCGCTCAACGCGCCTTTGCCGGGCTATGTCGACTGGATCGAACAAGCCATGCCTTTGATTGCCTTCATGGGCGTGTCTTTCGTGATGCGCGAAGGCGGGCATATCCGCATGGACATCCTCGTGGGCCAACTCAGCGGCCGCGCGCTTTATATCGTTGAAATGATAACGACGCTGGCCGTTTTAATACTGATGCTGCTTCTGGTCTGGGGAACTTGGGCCCATTTTGCGCGCAGCTTCGACTTTGCAGCGCCCATGTGGAGCCGCGATAGCTCCATGGACATCGCCCTGCCGATCTGGCCCGCAAAATTGTTGGCCCCGCTGGCGTTCGGGCTGCTTTGCGTCAGGCTGTCTTTGCAACTTTGGGCCTATGGCCGCGCCGTGCGCACCGGGCGCGCGATCGGCGTTCCCCTTGTGGCCGATGCCGCACAACAAGCGGCGATGGAAGCCGACCAGCTGAAAGACCAGGACTAATGGAACCAATCGACATCGGGCTTTGGGTAACGGGCGGACTGCTCGTGATGGTTGTGCTTGGAATGCGCGTTGCCTTCGCCGCAGGCCTTGCTGGCATGATCGGGCTCATCTGGATTTTCTGGGCCAAGAAGGACTACGGTTTCGACGATTTTGGTTGGGCGCTGGAGGTCGCAGTCAAGACGGCCGGTCAGGTGCCGCATTCGAAAGTTTCGAGCCAAGCTTTGTCGCTGATCCCGACCTTCATTCTAATCGGCTACCTCGCCTATTATGCAGGCCTAACCAAGGCCCTGTTTGAGGCTGCAAAACGCTGGATTGCCTGGGTTCCGGGCGGGCTTGCCGTCTCGACCGTGTTTACCACCGCTGGATTTGCCGCAGTGTCCGGCGCCTCTGTTGCGACCTCCGCCGTTTTTGCGCGGATCGCAATCCCCGAGATGCTGAAGATCGGATATAACAAGCAGTTCGCAGCAGGCGTTGTCGCCGCGGGTGGAACCTTGGCCTCGCTCATTCCACCGAGCGCTATTTTGGTGATCTACGCCATTATTGTGGAACAAGACGTTGGAAAGCTTCTGCTCGCAGGGTTTGTCCCCGGTGCCTTCTCAGCGTTGATCTACGCCCTGTTGATCATAGGGATGGCGTTGACCTTCAAGAACTTTGGCCCGCCCGTGGGAGGCTTCACTTGGCGCGAAAGGCTGGTGTCGCTTCCGCCTGCTCTGCCGATCATCTTTGTCGTCGTGACAATCATCTGCTTTGTCTACAACCCGTTTAGCGGCGACGCTTGGGGCACGCCAACCGAAGGCGGTGCCATCGGAGCGTTCGTCGTCTTCCTGATGGCCGTTTACCGGGGCATGCGGTGGCCGCAACTCAAAGAGGCGCTGCTTGAAACCGCGAAACTCAGCGTAATGATATTCACGATCATCTGGGGCGTGCTGATATATGTCAGGTTTTTGGGCTTTGCCGACCTGCCCGGCGCGTTTTCGGACTGGATCACCTCGCTGAGCGCGTCGCCCATGCTGATCCTGATCTGCATCCTGCTGGCTTACGCCATTTTGGGCATGTTCATGGACGCGATTGGCATGCTGCTTCTTACACTTCCGGTTGTCTACCCTGCGGTCATGGCACTCAATGGCGGCGAGTTTGTCAGCGCGGCTGACAGCAGCTTTGGGATGTCGGGCCCGATGTGTGCGATCTGGTTTGGTATTCTGGTCGTGAAAATAGCCGAGTTTTGCCTGATCACGCCACCGATTGGGCTTAACTGCTTCGTGGTGGCCGGGGTGCGCGACGATCTGTCTGTACAAGATGTGTTCAAAGGCGTGACGCCGTTTTTCATTGCCGATGCGATCACGATCGCATTGTTGGTGGCCTTCCCCTGGATCGTTTTGTGGCTGCCGAGCCTGGCCGCCTGAGGGAGGATAAAATCGATAGCCAGCAGCTACATTGCTTCTTGACCCTCGCGGAAGAGCTCAATTTTGGGCGTGCCGCACAAAGCCTTGGCGTCTCGCAATCCAAGGTTTCGGGTCAGATAAAAAAGCTCGAAGACGAGCTTGGTGTGCGTTTATTCGAACGCACAACGCGGCAAGTGAGGCTGACTGCAGCGGGCATCAAGGTGCTGCCACATGCGCGCAGCATCGTTTCACAGGTCAAGCAGGTCTCGCTTGTTGCCAGAACGAATAGCGCGTTAGAAACTCCGAAAATTGTAGTTGGCGACAATGCGCAGGCCTATGCTGACGGGTCTGTACGAAGCCTGGTTGCTAACCTGCCCGAAGACCTGACCTCACATCTTGAACTGCGCCCGAAGCCGCACAAAGGCTGGGTCAACGGATTGATCGACGGCAACGCCGACATAGGCTTTTTTAACGAGCCCCCGAAAGGCCAATCCGAGCTGCGTTTTGAAATTGCCGCCGTTATTCCCTTGGTGTGTGCTATGTCGCACGACCATGACTTGTCGCAGCTTAACGTTATTACGCCCGAGTGCTTTATCGGACAAAACCTCATAATCCCGACGCAAGATCGGATTGGCGCAACAAAACAAGCTATTCAGCGCAGGATCGAGGCGCAGCTTCACGACATAGACGTGATCGAGGCCGATCAGGACTGGGCAACGATACTGGCAATGATCGAGTGCAATATCGGGGTTGGCCTCGTTCCGAAAACCTTGGCTAAAGCAAACAATGAAACACTGCGGTTTGTCCAATTTGACGACCGTCCGCTGAACCTTGCGCATTATTTGGCGGTTGTGTCTCGAAAGTGGTGGAAATTATTCCATGGCGTCTCCGAGCGGCTTATTGTTTGGCTTTGTTATGCTGCGAGGTCAAGGATTTCGTTGAGCGGCTGATCGAGGGTTTCCCAGCCATTGACCTTGCGCATCTGGATTTGGCCCGATGCCATCAATGCCCAGAACAGCATTGGC
>JAPORH010000222.1 GCA_026710325.1 Litoreibacter sp.
GCCAATGCTGTTCTGGGCATTGATGGCATCGGGCCAAATCCAGATGCGCAAGGTCGATGGCTGGGAAACCCTCGATCAGCCGCTCAACGAAATCCTTGACCTCGCGGCATAACAAAGCCAAACAATAAGCCGTTCGGAGACGCCATGGAATAATTTCCACCACTTTCGAGACACAACCAATGCGAGAGCCATCATCTTCATCTCAAACCTCCTTGCCTGGAATATTCTCCGACAAAATTTTGCGGGGCAGGGAGGAGAACTCCCGCTGCCAAACCAGATAGCTTACAAGGGCACTCGCCCCCAAAAGCGCCCAAGGTCCGATCAACCAAGCCAACGCGCCTAAACCATAATATATAGACCTCAGCCCGCGATTAAAGTTCAGCGCGGCACGAATGTTAATCTCTGCGGCTTGCAGGGCACGGGGGACAGCGAGAGGGTCATCAACCTCGTTTGGCACGGCGGCCATCACGACGGCGCAATATCCAAAGAGCCGGTTGGACCAGACAAATTTCAAAAAGGCATGGGTCAGAAGCAGGACCACGACAAGCAGCTTGAGCTGCCACAGAAACAGGGCGTCTTGCGCCAGCGCGAACTCGGCCGCTACATTTTGCAGCCGTTCGGTGTTCCCAATGACCGCCAAAAGCCCACCAATCGCGATGATACAGGTGGAGGCGAAGAAAGAGGTTCCCTGCCGCAACGCGTTTAGAAGAGTGGCATCAAAGATGCGCGGTTGCCGGGTGATCAGCTGCCGCATCCATTCGCGGCGATAATCCGCCATGATGATAGACACAGATGGGTGGGCTTTGCTTGGATGCTCGATCCGCAAACCCAACAGAAACCAGCTGCTGACAAGCAAAGCGAGCGCAGCCCAATCCAAAACCGATAAGAGTGACAGGGTCCCCGCAATCGTCATGAACTGGACCGTACACCGGGGCTTACTCTTGCAATAGCGCGAAATTGGTAATATGATTTTACCAATTCTATAGGAGAGTCGTCATCATGGACATGCCAAGCCCCAATCCGATCATCCTTTCCAAGAAAGCCGAGTTGGTCTCCCGACTGTCTGATGCGCTTGAAAGCGGAGCGGTGATCCATGACGAACATGAAACACGCGCTTACGAATGCGATGCGCTCACGGCCTATAAATGCCCGCCGCTTTGCGTGGTTCTGCCCAGCACGACCGAGGAGGTCGCAGCCGTGTTGAAGGTGTGTCACGAGCTGGACGTCCCTGTCGTTCCGCGCGGCTCCGGCACCTCGCTCGCGGGTGGCGCGCTCCCTACGGCAGACAGCGTGATCCTGGGCACGGCGCGCATGAACGATGTGTTGGAGACCAATTACGACGACCGTTATATCCGCGTGCAAACCGGGCGCACCAATCTCAGCGTGACGGGCGCGGTGGAAGAACATGACTTTTTCTATGCACCCGATCCATCGTCGCAACTGGCCTGCGCCATTGCCGGCAATATCGCGATGAATTCCGGCGGCGCGCATTGCCTGAAATACGGCGTGACCACAAATAATCTATTGGGCGTGAAAATGGTGATGATGGACGGCACCATCACCGAAATCGGCGGCGCGCATCTGGATGCGGCGGGGTATGACCTACTGGGCCTGATCTGTGGTTCTGAGGGGCAGCTCGGCGTGGTGACTGAAGCCACCTTGCGGATTCTGCGCAAGCCTGAGGGCGCGCGGCCCGTGCTCATGGGCTTTGACAGCAACGAGGTTGCAGGCGCCTGCGTCTCCGACATCATCAAAGCGGGCGTTTTGCCTGTAGCTATCGAGTTCATGGACCGCCCGGTTATTCGCGCAACCGAGGCCTTTGCCGGCGCGGGCTATCCTGATTGCGAGGCGCTTTTGATCGTTGAGGTTGAGGGGTCTGAGGCGGAAATTGACGAGCAGCTGGGTCTGATCCTGCAAATCGCGCGCAAGCATAACCCCGTTGAGCTGCGCGAAAGCACAAGCGCCGAGGAGAGCGCGCGTATCTGGCTCGGCCGCAAATCCGCTTTCGGAGCCATGGGGCAGATCAATGATTATATGTGCCTTGATGGCACAATTCCGGTGTCGTCCTTGCCAATGGTCTTGCGTCGTATTGGCGAGCTGTCCGAGAAATACGGGCTCGATGTGGGCAATGTGTTCCACGCGGGGGACGGCAATATGCACCCGCTCATTCTGTTTGATGCCAATAAGGAAGGCGATCTGGAGCTGTGTGAGGCTATGGGCGCGGACATCCTGCGGCTCTGCGTTGAAGCGGGCGGCTGCCTGACCGGGGAGCATGGGGTTGGGATTGAGAAACGCGATCTTATGGTGGCGCAATTCACGCCCGAGGATTTGGAGATCCAGATGAAGGTCAAGGACGTTTTCGATCCAAAATGGCTGTTGAACCCTG
This sequence comes from Litoreibacter sp., assembly GCA_026710325.1. Taxonomy (GTDB): domain Bacteria; phylum Pseudomonadota; class Alphaproteobacteria; order Rhodobacterales; family Rhodobacteraceae; genus Litoreibacter. The sequence continues at coordinate 2,387 of JAPORH010000222.1, forward strand.
CTAAGGTTTTCCCGCTCGCCTCCAGTGAAACCCGCCGCGCAGCCTGAGACGCTGTTTGCCTTCGGCGAGGATATTTAGAAAGCAATGAAGATGATTAACCCTGCAAGCGAGGCGCAGCTCGCTGAAGCTGTGCGTGATGCGAAAGGCCCTTTGAAGGTCATCGGCGGAGGCACGCGGCCGATTGGTGCCCCAGTGACCGGGGAGGCGCTGACGACGCGTGGCCTCAGCGGCATAACACTTTATGAGCCCGGCGCACTGACGATCGTAGCGCTGTCCGGAACGCCCTTGGAAGAGGTCGAGGCCGCGCTGGCCAAGGAAAATCAGCGCCTACCCTTTGAGCCTGCGGATTATCGTGGGGTGTTTGGAACCGAAGGCACACCCACAATCGGTGGCGTTGTCGCGGCTAATATCTCTGGCCCGAGGCGCATTCAGGCGGGCGCTTGCCGCGATAGCTTAATCGGTGTCCGCTTCGTTGATGGGTCCGGTCAGGCGCTCAAAAATGGCGGTCGGGTGATGAAAAACGTCACGGGCTATGATCTGGTGAAGCTTTTGGCGGGGTCTTATGGGACGCTCGGAGTGATTTCCGAAGTGTCGTTCAAACTGTTGCCCGGGATCGCCGCCAGCGCAACATTGACTTTGAAAGGGCAAACCGTGGCGGAAGCGGTAGCGACCTTGTCCAAAGCGCTCGGCTCGCCGTTCGAGGTCTCGGGTGCTGCGTATCGCAACGGCGACACGTTCCTCCGGATCGAAGGGTTTGCCGACTCTGTCGCCTACCGAACGGAGCAGCTCTCGAACCTGCTGGGTGGTGATATTGAAGTCGAAAGTGACAAGGAGGCCGTCGCCGGGCTCTGGACGGCTATTGGCGCGCTGGATGGGTTTGGAACAGAAGGTCAGGACATTTGGCGCATCTCCGTTAAGCCTTCCGACGCACCTTCATTGATAGAGGCGCTGCCCGCGTCGGACACGCTGATCGACTGGGGCGGGGGGCTCATCTGGGCAGCCTGCGCGCCGGGGACTGATTTGAGGGCAAAGGCTCCAGAGATTTCGGGCCACCGCACACTGTTCCGAGCAAGCGACGAAACCAAACAAAAACTCGGAGCGTTCCATCCGGAACCGGCGCCGATCGTTGCACTCAATGAAGGGCTTCGCAGCAAATTTGATCCGCGAAGCATTCTTAATCCAGGGTTGATGGGGTAACGACATGCAAACAACATTCACACCCGAGCAGCTCAAAGACCCGGCGATCCAGCGCTCGAACGAAATCCTGCGTTCTTGCGTGCATTGCGGGTTTTGCACTGCGACCTGCCCGACTTATCAAGTGCTGGGCGACGAGCTCGATAGCCCACGCGGACGCATCTACCTGATCAAGGATATGCTCGAAAATGAGCGCAAACCTGATGAGAAAACGGTCAAGCATATCGACCGCTGCCTGAGCTGCCTTGCCTGCATGTCTACCTGCCCGTCAGGCGTGCATTACATGCATCTCGTAGATCATGCGCGCGAGTATATCGAGCAGCACTATGACCGCCCTTGGTCGGATCGCGCGCTGCGTTGGGTCCTATCCAAAATCCTGCCCTATCCGGGCCGGTTCCGCCTGGCGCTTCTGGGTGCTAAGATCGGGCGGCCCTTCGCCTTCCTGATGCCGGATGCGCGGCTGAAGGCAATGTTGGAGATGGCGCCCAAAACCATTCCGCCTGTCTCCCGCAATGACGATCCGCAAACTTTCCCCGCGCAGAATAAGAAAATGCGCGTGGCACTGATGACCGGCTGCGCGCAACGCGCACTAAACACAGATATAAATGACGCGACGATCCGGCTATTGCAGCGACATGGGGCAGAAGTTGTTATTGCAGAAGGGCAGGGCTGCTGTGGCGCGCTGACCCATCACATGGGCAAGACCGAGGAGAGCCACGCGACAGCCGCCAAGAACATCGAGGCCTGGCACGCAGAGATGGAAAACGGCGGGCTCGACGCGATTGTGATCAACACGTCGGGCTGCGGCACCACGGTGAAGGATTACGGGCATATGTTCCGCGACACTCCGTTGGCCGAGAAGGCGCAAGCCGTTGCGGACATCGCTAAGGACGTCTCCGAGGTGCTTATGAAGCTGGACCTACCCGACGGTGGCGCACCAGAGATGACCGTGGCCTATCACGCCGCCTGCTCGCTGCAGCATGGCCAGCAGATCAAAACCTTCCCCAAGGACCTGCTTAAGAAAGCAGGTTTTACTGTCGTCGAACCAGCCGATCCGCATCTGTGTTGCGGCAGCGCCGGGACTTACAACCTTATGCAGCCTGAAATTTCGGCGCAGCTGAAAGAGCGGAAAGTGAAAACTTTGGAGGCCAAGAACCCTGATGTGATCGCTGCCGGCAATATCGGCTGCATGATGCAGATCGGCTCTGCCGCTAAAATGCCCATCGTGCACACGGTCGAACTTCTGGATTGGGCCACAGGCGGGCCGAAGCCCAAAGCTATGACCGATGAGCCACATCTGAGCGACATTCCGGTGCTTCGCTAAATCAAGGCCGCATTTTCGCCGCAAGCTTGGGTAAGACTGCCAGTTCAAGCTTTGTTGCGGAGTACCAATGCGCCTCTTTTTTGCTGTCCTCGCCGGTCTGACTTTTGCTTTGCCGTTGCAAGCCGGGCAGGGGCTCCAAAGCCTCGTAACTTTGGACGAGACCAAAAGCTGGCAAGCTGTCGGGCGTTTGAATATTGGTCAGTCGGGGTTTTGCACCGGCACACTTATCGCACCCGATCTGGTGTTGACTGCCGCGCATTGCCTTTATGACCTCGAGACTGGACGCCGGGTTGACGACAGCGAGATCGAGTTTCTGGCTGGGTGGCGCAATGGCCGGGCCTCTGCCTATCGCGGGGTGCGCCAAAGCGTGGCGCATTTCAGCTATGCATTCCGGACGCGTGAGGATCAGGATCGCATTGGGGCCGACCTGGCGCTTTTGGAACTGGACCAACCCATCCGCCACCCATCTATCAAGCCATTGGACGCAGCGCCGCGTGCCGCGCGGGGCCAAGAGCTTGCGGTCGTGTCTTACGCGCATGATCGCGCCAACGCGCCGTCCTTGCAAAAGGCCTGCCACGTGCTGGCCAAGGAGGATGACCTCTATGTCACCTCCTGCGATGTGGATTTCGGCTCTTCTGGTGCGCCGGTCCTCGTCGTCGAAAATGGCCAGCCCGCCGTGATGTCTGTCGTCTCCGCCAAGGCGGAATGGAACACGCAAAAAGTCTCTCTCGCCGAAGGCGTGGAACGCCGCATCGATGAGATGCTCGTTCAGTTGAAAAACCGCAGCCGGGAGGCGCAATCGACCAGCGCTGGCGGCAAACGGTTGATCTTCAAAAGCGGGATGCAGCCTTCTGGCGCACGCTTTGTGAAACCCTGATTTTTTTCAATTCGCGCCCTTGAAGGGGCCGAATTCGTTTCCCATCTCATAATCATCGGACGCCGAAATCGGGTTCGATAACAAACCAAAGTGACCTGTCCAGTATGGAAGGTTGCGTCAAACATACATTGCTTTTTCGAAAGGATGACTGACATGCGAGCTTATGATTTCGCCCCCCTTTACCGTGCCACCGTTGGTTTCGACCGTGTCGCCGACCTGATGGACCGGGTCCTGACCTCCGAGGTCAACCACAGCACATACCCGCCTTACAACATCGAGAAAACGGATGAAGATGCCTATCGCATATCAGTCGCAGTCGCCGGATTTTCTGACGCCGACCTCAATGTAGAGCAACGCGAAAACGCGCTGATAGTGTCCGCCAAGAAAGGCGAAGATCAGTCCGAGAAAACTTACCTGCACCGTGGCATCGCCACACGTGCCTTTGAGAAGCGCTTCCACCTGGCCGACCATGTCCGCGTGACAGGCGCATCACATACCGATGGCATGCTGCATATCGATCTGGTGCGCGAAGTGCCCGAGGCTCTGAAGCCTCGCACCATCGAGATTGCAAGCGGTGGTGCGAAAGCCATCGAAGGCAAAGCCTCCAAAAAGGAAACTGTCGCGGCCTAACCCTCCCCGAAGGCTGGTGACAGACTGTAACGCGGCTCCTGCGGGGGCCGCGTTTTTTCTTAAGCGTAATCCGAAAAGTAGGAACCGGCTTTCGGGTAAATTGCGCGAAAGATCAGAACCCTAAAACCATTGGCCGGGTTCCATTAGCCCATGCTCCATCAGCTGCTGCGCGCGCCAGTCGAACTTTTCAGAATGCTGCCACCAGAAATGACCGACCGCGTGGCGTGATCCGGGGTTTGTGAGCAAGGCCTTTGCCGCACGAAAAGAACAGATCGTGGCCGTCGGGCTATGGTGCCATTCGCAGGCATAGGTGTTGTATTCGGGCAGGTTGAACCGGTGATCAGCCGATAACTCCAGCCCCTTTTGCGCACGAAACAACCCGACACGGTCGATGCGCCGTTTCTCGTAAGGAACATGCTCCTCATACCGCCAACGCAGCCCGCCGAAATAGTCGAGCTGCCGGTCCAGCGCCTCCCCATCCTCGAACCGCTGCAGTGCGTAGTACCCGTTTCGATCAAAATGCGCAGCGTTGCGCGACACGCCGTCTGGATGTTGCCCCAAATCGTTGGAATAGAGATCGATCACAAAGCTGAGCACCGTGTCACGCCGCTCTTCGGTTACGAAACGGGTCAGCTCACCCACGCTTCGCCTCTCGCTGAAGGGGAAGAACAGGTATTCGGCGTTGTAGCAGTAATGCAGCCATAGGCCGGGGCAGGCGGCGATCACACCGTTAATGACCTGCTGTAAGGCTGCGTCTTGGTGCATGTCATGGGCGACCAGATGCAACCCTTTGTCGGTTTGCGGCAACAGATTTGGCTGGCCGAAAACCAAAACCTCAAAGAAGCCACAGCTTTGGCAATGCGTGATGGTGCTTTCGACCTCGCAAGCGTCTTCAAGCAGCACAATCGCATAAGGGCCGTTCGGTGCTAGCCCGCGGCGCGCATAGGTCAAAAACTCTGCCAAGCTGTTGTGCCGCATTGATCTCTGTTCTGCCCCGCGTTTCGCTCAAGACTCGTGGAACATCCGCGCAATTGCAAGCGCGCAGTCGCTGTTGTAAACGGCCCCCTCAATCCCCTTGATCCAGGTAGCCCCATGGCCGACGCGAAGAAGCTCTTTATCAAGACCTATGGTTGTCAGATGAATGTCTATGACAGCGAACGCATGGCCGAAGCGCTCGAATCCGATGGGTATGAGCAGACGCAGGACATGAATGACGCCGATATGATCCTGCTCAACACCTGCCATATCCGCGAAAAAGCCGCAGAAAAGGTGTATTCCGATCTGGGTCGCCTTAAGGACCTGCATGACGAAAAGCCGGACCTGAAAATCGGGGTCGCTGGTTGCGTGGCCCAAGCCGAGGGCGAGGAGATTATGCGCCGCCAGCCCATGGTCGATCTGGTCGTGGGCCCACAAACTTACCACCGCCTGCCTCAGCTGATGGAAAAGGTGAATGCGGGGGAGCAGGCGCTCGACACGGATTTCCCCGAGGAAGACAAGTTCGACCACCTTCCGAAGCGAGAGCTTCCTGCGCGTAATCCATCCGCCTTCCTGACTGTTCAAGAAGGCTGCGACAAGTTCTGCGCCTTCTGCGTGGTGCCCTACACGCGCGGGGCTGAGGTTTCCCGCCCCGCAGCCCGGCTTTTGAAAGAGGCGCAGGCGTTGGTGGATCGCGGCGTGCGGGAGATCACGCTCTTGGGTCAGAACGTCAACGCCTATCACGGCCACAAAGAAGGGCTCGCCGGGCTCATTTGGCAGATGTCGGAGATCACAGGGTTAGAGCGTATCCGCTTCACCACCTCTCACCCCAACGATATGGATGAAGCGCTGATCGAGGCGCATGGCACCTGCGATAAGCTGATGCCTTATCTGCATTTGCCGATTCAATCCGGTTCCGACCGAATTCTCAAGGCGATGAACCGCAAGCATACAGCTGATCAATACCGCGATTTGATTGCCCGGATACGTGATGCGCGCCCTGATTTGCTGCTCTCCGGAGATTTTATCGTCGGATTCCCCGGTGAGACGGAGGAAGATTTCGAAGCCACGATGCAGCTCGTGCGCGATGTGCATTACGGGCAGGCCTACTCCTTCAAATATTCTGCCCGTCCCGGTACCCCGGCGGCAGAGAAAGAAGACGTGCCGGAGGAGGTCGCGAAAGACCGCCTTTACCGCCTGCAGGCCTTGTTGAGCGAGCAGCAAAAGCAGACGCAAGACAGCATGGTCGGGCGAGATGTACACGTGCTGTTTGAGAAAACCGGCCGGCAGGATGGGCAGCTTATCGGGAAGTCTGAATATCTGCACGCGGTACACGCGGTTGCGCCTGCGGACATGATCGGCACGGTGCAACCTGTCAGGATCATCGAAGCGCAGGCCAATTCGCTAACGGCTGAGTTGCTGCACACTTAGTCGCAGCGCCATGGCGGAGTGTGAACCTACGAACAAAAAAGCTGTTTCACCTGACAGCAGCTTTTCATTTGTCCATGTGGCTAGGGCTAACCGCCGATCGTCGAGATCAAGTCTGGATTGATCACCAAGTTGCGCACGCCATGCGCCGCAGTTTCTTCAAAGGCATTGTCGGCCAGCCAGGTTTCAACGCTGGAAATTGGCAATTTCATCACCTGTGGGCGCACGCTCCAAGAGACCTGCAGCGGCGAGCCAGCCTCGTTGTAGCTAGGTCCAGTGGTCGACCCATCATATTGGATGGGCTGGCCCGTATCGGTCGGTATGTTGACCTCTTGTTGGTAGCCGCCAACCTCTTCAATCGCGGTCAGTTCCACGAAGTCAGCCGCCGCGTCGTCATTGACGAGCACAAAGACCTGCGTCTCTACGCGCAGCTGTGGGTTCACGATTTGTCAAACGGGCAAGCCCCAAGGCCGGACCCGGCGTTATCTTTGCACCCGGGGCGTTGCACGCGCATCCGCATGTTTTATCGACGTAAAGGCCATACTGCTGTCAAAGAGGGTGGACAGCTCTGTGGCCTGTGGATCACTTGGGTCCACGATGCCTTTACCAGCCTGACCCTCTTGGCACTTCTGGAAATCAATGAAGATCAAGATGGTGGCGTGTCAGATGCGGGTTTGGCGCGCATCGTTCAGGCCCAAACCGTTTGGCTCGATGATTTTAATGACGATACATATCTAGAAGTGTTGGGCCAGCCGGTGGACCTTGGACGGCCCGCCAATGGGCAGCTGAAATGACCGATGGCCGCTTGGCTGTGTCTTTTGACCTTCCATTGATCGAGCCGCTGGCCCCCGGCAAACAGGCAGAGTTGAGGGTTTATGATCCGACCTACCATTATGCTTATTCGACCCTCGAGGTGGGCGCGCCCGCATTCTGCGAAACCGCGTTGAAGCGCTTCGAAGCAGATGGTCCAACAGAGGTACTAAGGGCCAAGCTTTCACTCCTGTCGCGGGAGGAAACGCCCGAACAAAGCGGTGTCGGACGGCTGTTTTCCGACGTTATATCCATGCAATGTGCAGCGAGCTGACGGGCAGCCAGTCCTCTTCCACGTATTTTTGCCATTCAAGTGTTTCAACTTGATGAAATCTGCCGCTTGGCGCTTGCACGATCGCCTTTGACTTGGCAGCATTAGATCAGCCAACGCAAAGGAGAGCCGATTGACCTTCAGCGCCCTTAATCCGCCCGACGCGGATGCCCCGGATCACGAACTTCTGCTCGAGTATCCAGACAACAGGCTGCTGATTGATCTTTGCGGGGAGTTCGACAGCCACCTGACCCAAATCGAATCGACTCTCGGCGTCCAAATCGTGCGCCGTGGCAATCAACTTGCCGTGATGGGCGAGGCGCGGGAAGAAGGGGCCCGGGTGCTCAACGCGCTCTATGTTCGGCTTGAGGCTGGCAAGGAGGTCACCCCCGCCATCATCACCGCTGAAATCCGCATGGGCGGATCGGAAGAAGGCACCGGCACGCGCGATGGTGACCAGATCGAGATGTTCAAAGGCGCGCCGGTCGAGATCAAAACCCGCAAGAAGACCATTGAGCCGCGTACCGAGGCACAAAAAGCCTATGTGCTGTCTTTGATGAAAAATGAGCTTGGGTTCGGAATTGGCCCTGCCGGCACCGGTAAAACCTATCTAGCTGTCGCCGTGGGCGTGTCCAAGTTCCTCAGCGGCGAGGTCGACCGCATCATACTCTCCCGCCCTGCGGTCGAGGCGGGCGAAAAGCTGGGCTACCTGCCTGGTGATATGAAGGACAAGGTCGATCCCTATATGCAGCCGCTTTATGACGCGCTGAACGACTTTCTACCCGGCAAACAGGCCACAAAGCTGATCGAGGAAAAGCGGATCGAGATCGCGCCGCTCGCTTTCATGCGCGGGCGCACGCTGTCAAACGCCTTCATCGTGCTTGATGAGGCGCAGAATGCTACGACCATGCAGATGAAGATGTTTCTAACCCGTCTCGGCCAAGGCTCTCGAATGGTGATTACGGGAGATCGCAGCCAGGTCGACCTGCCGCGCGGTGTGAAATCTGGCCTGCGCGATGCGGAGGATCTGTTGAAAGGCGTCGACGGCGTGTCGTTTAACTACTTCACATCCAAAGACGTGGTCCGCCACCCGCTTGTCGCCCGCATTATCGAGGCCTACGAGACGTTCGAAGCGCAACAAGATGCGAAGCCCCGCTAACCCCTGCTTTTGTTTGAAAACTGTCGAAAATTCGCCCTATTCGCGCACTAGCTGTATGCGTCAACAATTGCGCAAACGGGTGAAATGACTTGGCCGACCTTATAGCAAACAATGCAATGCCGATGTTCATTGCAGCGTCCTTTATCGGGGGCGTCGCTGTGTTTTACCTTGTCGTCATCCGCACCATGCGCCGTCGTGGCACGGCCGGATCGCGGAAAGACTGAGCTTGACGCACTACCGTATCCGCGTCACAGCGAGCCCATGCCGCACATAGACATCATGATCGAAGACAGCCGTTGGGAGGATGCCGCGCTCGGACCCCTTGCAACCCGCGCCTTTTCTGCAAGCTTCGATGCGCTTGCGCTCTCAGACACGTTCGAAGTGAGCCTTTTGGGCTGCGACGACGCGCGTATCGCGGGTTTGAATGCTGACTTTCGCGGCAAACCCAGCCCGACCAATGTGCTCAGCTGGCCATCGACCGACCTGTCCTCGCAAACCCCGGGCGGCGCGCCGGACCAGCCTGACACCGCCGATCCGGAGCTTGGTGATATCGCCATTGCCTATGAAACTTGTCAACGCGAAGCGACCGAGCAACAAAAACCCTTTGAGGATCACGTGTCGCACCTACTTGTTCATGGTTTGCTGCATCTCTTGGGGTATGACCACGAAAACGAGCCGGATGCCGCGCTCATGGAAGGCCTGGAACGGGAGATACTTGCCAAAATGGGTGTTCCAGACCCATATTAGACCATCAGTGCCCTATTTCGGGCCGATTACGGAAAAGGACCAATGGGGCCAGACAACGACGCATCGTCTAGCGCAGCGCATGGCGCGCTGAATGACACAACCGAAGCAGTGACCCGCAGGCCAGGCCTGTTTGAGCGGCTCACCGGTGCACTCACCTCAAAAAAGACAAACCACGTCGCGCCCGAGGCGCCGATACGTCACATGCAACCCGGGCTTGGCAATCTCCATGCAAAACGGATTGAAGATGTCGCGATCCCGCGGGCAGATATGGTTTCGGTACCTGTCGATATTGACCTCGACGAGCTGATCAAAGTCTTTCGTCAAAGCGGTCTGACGCGCCTGCCGGTGTATCAGGACACGCTCGACACGCCCATTGGGCTGATCCACCTCAAAGACCTTGCACTTCAGCATGGGTTTGACGGAAACGGCGACACGTCTGGCTTTGAGTTGAAACCGTTGGTGCGGGAGGTCCTATTCGTTCCGCCCTCGATGCCGATTGGGGTCCTGTTGCAGAAGATGCAGACCGACCGAAAGCATATGGCGTTGGTCATTGATGAATATGGCGGAGTCGATGGACTTGTGACGATCGAGGACCTGATTGAACAAGTTATCGGTGAGATTGAAGACGAGCATGACGTCGACGAGGCGGATACCTGGCGCGAAGAACGTCCCGGCATCTACATCGCCCAAAGCCGCACGCCGCTGGATGCCTTTGAGGCAGAGATAGGGCTGCGTCTCTCTGACGAAGAGAATGAAGAAGAAATCGACACGCTCGGCGGTCTTGTCTTCTTGCTTACAGGGCGCGTCCCTGCGCGCGGTGAGGTCGTGAAGCACCCAACCGGTGCAGAGTTCGAGATCGTTGATGCCGACCCGCGTCGTATCAAGCGTATCCGGGTCCGCATGCCGGGGCACGCCGCCGAATGACACTGAACCGGCCCCAAGGCAAATGGGGCATCGCGATACTCGCCGCAGCCGTTGGTGGTCTTGCGGCGCTTGGGCAGGCGCCGTGGTCGCTCTGGCCACTATCGCTCCTTGGTTTTGGCGTCATGTTCTGGCTCTTTTCTGCGGTCGAAGCGCCGCGGCGGGCTGCATGGCTCGGGTGGAGTTTCGGGACGGGTTATTTTGCCATTGCACTTTTTTGGATCGTTGAACCATTTCTAGTGGATGTCGGCCGACACGGTTGGATGGCGCCATTTGCGCTCTTTCTTATGGCGACAGGGTTCGCTCTGTTCTGGGCTTTAGCCCTTTGGGTCGCCCAGGCCTTTTCCCGCCCGCGTCTAAAACTGGTTGCAGGCGTATTGTCTTTGACCCTCGCAGAGCTGGTTCGCGGCGTGATCCTGACGGGGTTTCCATGGGCTACGATTGGACATGTCTGGATTGGTCACGCCCCGGCGCAGCTTGCCGCCTTTGGTGGCGCCGGTCTTTTGACGTTTTTGCTGCTCGCCATCGCATCTGCGCCTTTTCTGTTCAGCCGAAAAACACTTGGCTTGGCCGCAGCTTGCGCCTTGCTTGGCGGCATCTGGGGTGCAGGCATGCTGCGCCTTCAGAGCATCAAGCCGGAACTCAGCGACAAGATCGTTCGCGTCATCCAGCCAAACGCGGCGCAGCACCTCAAATGGGATCCCGCATACGCGCAACAATTCCTGCTGCGCCAGCTCGCTATGACTGAAGCGGCCGCTGACACGCCATTGTCAGCAATCATCTGGCCTGAGACGTCCGTTACGACCCGGCTCGATCAAGCGGGGATTGTGCTCGATGCAATGACCGACGCGGCGGCAGGGGTTCCAGTGGTTTTCGGGGCAAATGACTTGGTCGAGGACAGTTACCGCAATGCGCTTGCCGTGTTGGATGCGAAGGGCACCATTGCTCAGCGCTATCACAAACACCATCTGGTTCCATTTGGAGAATATGTCCCGCTCGGAGAGCTTGCCGCGCGTTTCGGGATTTACGGTATGGCTCCACAGCATGGCGGCGGTTTCGCATCCGGTCCGGGCCCCGCTTTAATCGATATCGCAGTGCTAGGCACAGCACTGCCGCTTATATGCTATGAGCTGATTTTCCCACGACATTTGCGCAGTGCGGAACGCCCAGATTTTATTCTTCAAATCACCAATGACGCCTGGTTTGGCAATATATCCGGGCCCTATCAGCATCTCGCCCAGGCCCAATTGCGCGCCATTGAGCAGGGCTTGGGCGTGGTGCGGTCGGCCAACACGGGCATTAGCGCAATCATCGACCCGCTGGGCATGGTGCGGGCCGAGGCGCCTTTGAACCGGACCGGGTTCTTTGACGAACCGCTGCCTGTAGCGCTGGCACCAACTCTGTATTCGCGCACCGGCGATTGGCCGATTACCGTCGTTTTTGTGTTGCTTTTTATGGGGATTCTGCGTGCGCCGCTTCGATTTGGTGATTGACGCTGGCGCGGTCGCACAGTAGGCGGTTGCGACATGACCGCGCCAACGGCTTCCTGACGGCGCGGATTTTACCCTAATGGAGCGCTTTCATGGCACGCGACAGCTACCTTTTCACCTCGGAATCCGTATCCGAGGGGCATCCCGATAAAATCTGTGACCGGATATCGGATGCAATCCTAGATGCCTTCCTCGCGGAAGAAGAGATGGCACGTGTCGCCTGCGAGACCTTTGCAACCACAAATCGTGTCGTTGTTGGCGGGGAGGTCGGCCTGTCCTCGCGGGACAAGCTCGACAGCTTCATGAGCGGGGTCGAGGAGATCGTGCGCGGTTGCGTCAAAGCCATCGGATATGAGCAGGAAGGGTTTCACTGGGAGACCTTGCAGTTCAACAACTTCTTGCATCCGCAATCCGCCCATATTGCACAAGGGGTGGACAAGGATGGTGCCGGCGATCAGGGCATCATGTTCGGCTATGCCTGCACCGAGACACCGGATCTCATGCCAGCTCCCATTTTGTATTCGCATGCCATTTTGCGAAAACTGGCCGAGGCGCGTCACGCGGGCGAGGTCCCGCAGCTAGGCCCTGACGCCAAATCGCAGCTGTCAGTAAAGTATGAAGGTGGCAAGCCTGTAGGGGTGACCTCCATCGTGCTGTCGACCCAGCACCTAGATGAAAATATGAGCTCGGGCGACGTGCGAGACGTTGTGGAGCCCTATATCCGCGACACGCTGCCCGATGGCTGGATAACAGCAGAGACCGAGTGGCACGTGAACCCGACCGGGAAATTCGTGATCGGTGGTCCTGATGGGGATGCCGGTCTGACCGGACGCAAGATCATCGTGGACACCTATGGCGGCGCAGCTCCGCATGGCGGCGGCGCGTTTTCCGGGAAGGATCCGACCAAGGTTGACCGGTCTGCCGCTTACGCCGCGCGCTACCTTGCCAAAAACGTGGTCGCGGCAGGCTTGGCTGAGCGTTGCACGATCCAACTCAGCTACGCCATTGGTGTGGCTAAGCCGCTCTCGATCTATTGCAACACGCACGGCACCGGCGAGGTCGACGAGGCCGAGATTGAAGCTGCAGTGGCCGATTGCATGGACCTCACCCCGCGCGGGATCATTGAGCACCTGGGGCTGCGCCGCCCTGTATACCAGCGCACAGCCGCCTATGGCCATTTTGGCCGCACGCCAGCCAATGATGGTGGCTTCTCTTGGGAACGGGTTGACCTGGTGGATGGCCTCAAAAGCGCTGTCTAGGCGCGTAGGCTGCGATCATGGCTGAAAACCACCCTTCTGGCACGCCGTGGCGCAACTTCTATGGCCGCCTGAAAGGCCATAATCTCAAGCCGCATCAACAGGCTTGGCTGGATGAGGATTTGGAGTCCCTCAAGCCCGGCCCTGTGAGCTGGGAAGAAAACCCGAAGCGCAGCCCGCTCGACCTCACCAAACGCTTCGACGGCCGCCCCGTCTGGCTGGAGGTAGGGTTTGGTGCGGGCGAGCATATGCACCACATGGCCGCGCTGCACCCTAAGGTGGCCTTTATTGGGTGCGAGCCATATTTGAACGGTGTCGCGATGTTGCTGGGCAAGCTGCGTCGCGATCCGCGGCCAAATATCTCTGTCCACGCAGGCGATGCGCGCGATCTTTTCGATGTGCTTCCCGAGGGCAGTATCGACAAAGCCTTTCTGCTTTATCCTGACCCTTGGCCCAAAGCGCGTCATCATCGGAGGCGGTTTGTGACGTCGGAGCATTTGCAACCGCTCCACCGCGTTCTGAAGCCTGGCGCGAAGTTTCGGGTGGCGACGGACATTCCTGACTATGTCCGCCAGGCCATGGAGGAGGTGCCAAAAGCCGGGTTTGACTGGCTTGCGGAAAAGCCTGAGGACTGGCGCGCACCCTGGGACGATTGGCTGTCGACCCGCTACGAGCAGAAGGCGCTGCGCGAAGGACGGGTTCCGCATTACATGGCGTTCAGGCGCGTGTGATCCAAAGGTGCGCCTGCGGCGCCCACGATGCCTATTATGAAGGGGCATCGTTCATTGTCCTCGGACCAATGGCGGACAAAGACGATCCCTCAAACTCCCTGGGATATTTCTTAAAGCAATGAAGCTGCATGGACGTGGCTTTGTAGCTGGTCTATCACGCTGGCGCGCAACCTAGATTGAAAGTTTTTCGAATGTCCAGCCACGGTGATCCGATCCCCATGACCTCCACGCCCGGCGGCCCGCTGACGGGCGAGGCGCATGTTCCCGGGGACAAATCGATTTCGCATCGCGCCCTGATTTTAGGGGCGCTGAGCGTCGGCGAGACCAAGGTCACTGGGCTTTTGGAAGGCCAAGATGTGCTTGATACCGGCAAGGCCATGCGCGCTTTCGGGGCCGACGTGCAGAACAATGGCGGCGGCAACTGGTCGGTGCACGGGGTCGGGGTGGGCGGCTTTGGCGAGCCTGATCAGGTGATTGATTGTGGCAACTCCGGCACCGGCGTGCGCTTGATCATGGGGGCGATGGCCACGTCGCCGATCACTGCGACTTTCACAGGTGACGCGTCATTGAATAGTCGTCCGATGGGACGCATCACCGACCCTTTGGCGCTGTTTGGGACGCAGGCCTATGGGCGCAAAGGTGGGCGCTTGCCTATGACGCTGATCGGCAGCCGTGATCCGGTGCCCGCACACTACACCTCCCCTGTTCCGTCGGCGCAGGTTAAATCTGCCGTCTTGTTGGCGGGTTTGAACGCGCCGGGCGAGACGGTGTTGATCGAGAAAGAGGCCACGCGCGACCATTCCGAGCGGATGCTTGCAGGCTTTGGCGCGCAGATTGCGACCGAGGTCACCAATGAAGGGCGTGTCATCACGCTCAAAGGCCAGCCCGAGTTGAAACCACAAACCATCACGGTTCCGCGTGATCCAAGCTCCGCCGCCTTCCCGGTCTGCGCCGCCCTGATCACCGAAGGCTCCGACGTGCTGGTCCCCAATATCGGGCTCAACCCGACCCGCGCGGGGCTGTTCACCACTTTGCGGGAGATGGGCGCGGACCTTGTCTATGAAAATGAGCGCGAAGAGGGGGGCGAGCCTGTGGCCGATTTGCGCGCACGTTTCTCACCAGAGATGAAAGGCATTGATGTGCCGCCAGAACGCGCCGCCTCGATGATCGACGAATACCCAATCTTGTCAGTTGTCGCATCCTTTGCCGAGGGCAAGACCTACATGGCTGGGGTCAAGGAATTGCGGGTCAAGGAAAGCGACCGGATTGACGCAATGGCTGTCGGCTTACGCGCCAACGGAGTCACTGTGGATGAGACCGAGGACAGCTGGACCGTGTATGGGCTTGGCCCCAACGGCGTCAAAGGTGGCGGCACCTGCGCCACTCATCTCGACCACCGGATCGCCATGTCGTTTCTGTGCCTCGGGATGGCGGCGCAAAGCCCGGTCAAGATTGACGATGGTGGGGCCATTGCGACCTCCTTCCCGATTTTTGAAGGGCTAATGGGCGGGCTTGGCGCGCAGATCACACGCGATCCGACGTGACCCGTTGGGGGATCATCAAACGTCTGGCGCTTGTGACCTTCGTGTTGTTTCTTGCGACGAATTGGGTCGCCTTTTTTGACATTCAGGGGGGTAGCTTTTCGCAACGTCTCTTGGACTTCAGAGTATTCGGCTACACTGCGCAAGAAGCAGAAATGTTTGCACGTAGCCTAAGCTTTGAAGAGAAAGGCGCTTATCGAGAGGTTTATCTGATCCTCGATTACGTCTTCATCGGGTTTTTCGGCGCCCTTCTCTATGCGTTGTCACAGACTATTCCTACGAGGCGCACGCCTGTCATACTTCTGGGCGTGATAGTTGCTTTTGTTGTGCTCGATATTTGTGAAAACCTAATGGTGTCGCAGTTTGTCGGCGGTCAATTTGCCCTTGCTGGGGTCGCCGGCTGGGTTACGCTGTCAAAGTTTGTGGCGGTTGCGCTTGTCGCTGTCATCCTGCTCCTAACCTGGCGCAAGAAAGGGTTTTCATGAGGTTCACCGTCGCCATCGACGGGCCCGCTGCGGCAGGAAAAGGGACGATATCGGCCCGTGTTGCAGCGCATTTTGGCTTTGCGCACCTTGATACTGGGTTGATCTACCGTGCCACCGGGGCTCGGGTTCTGGCAGGGGAGGCCCCCGTGTCCGCTGCGGAAAGTCTAAACCCTGATGACCTTGCGCGATCTGATCTTCGCACCGCTGAGGTCGCGCAATCGGCCTCCAAAGTCGCCGCGATCCCGGAAGTTCGCGCGGCGTTGGTTGCTTTCCAAAAACGGTTTGCCCGCCGTGAAGGCGGTGCGGTTCTGGATGGGCGCGACATCGGCACAGTGATTTGCCAAGAGGCGGAGGTGAAGCTCTTCGTCACCGCGTCGGATATGGTGCGGGCCGAGCGCAGGTTTCTCGAACTGTCTTCCAAAGGCCATGATGTGACGCGGGAGGGCGTTTTGCACGATTTGCGCGAGCGCGACAAACGCGACAGCGAGCGGGAGGCCGCGCCGATGGTCCCCGCGCAAGATGCTGTGCTGCTCGATACCTCGGAGTTGAGCATTGAAGAAGCGGTGCGCCAAGCCATTGCCACCGTGCGCGACGCGATGCCGAAACCTGGTCACTAGCCAGCAGTGCCTTTACATCGCGACGGGCACACGCCTTTCTTGAACGCATAGCAAATCTCGATTCCACGCCATGCGACGTCTCGAAACGACATTCCCGATAGCCCGTTGAACCGCCCAGATCCCACGCGAAAAAACCCCCCCGACATCCCGGCTCTGCTCGCGGCGTTGGCGGAGCACAAGGTCACCTGGCTACTGGCCGGGTCATATGTCCTGACACTTTACGGGGCGGAGATTGAGCCGAATGATATCGACGTGGTCGTGCAGCGTGACCCGCAAAACCTCGAGCGACTTGCGCAATGCTTGGACGCGCTTGATGCGGTCCCTTTTTGGGGCGGCGATCCAAAATGGGACCTAGGCTCGGTTGAAGACCATCTGAACTGGCGCTCTTATCCGGCGACGATCACGCATCTCGACCAGCTCTTTGTGACCAAGCATGGCATGCTTGATATCCCTTTTGCGCTGATCCCGGACTACGCGCTGCTCATCGGGGGAAGCACAAAGCGCCGCGTCGGCCGTTTTGAGATCGACATTTGCGATCCGCGTTCGGTTCTCGTGGCGCTTGAAACCAGGAATCGAAAAAAGGACACGGAGCGCGCGCGCGTCTACGCCGAGCTTCGCGTGCGATTTGGCCTGCCGCCCGTACCGTAAGCCTTGCAACACAGGGTTTGCAGGTGGGACAAAACGGTCGGCATCGGGGTCGAGGCCCTTGCCCTTTGCGCAAACCCACGCTATACGCGCGCCTGTCTGAAGGGGTGGCACAACCTCGGGACGGAGCAGGGTCGGTTTTCCGGCCCTCTTTGTTTTGAAATCATCGGCCTCAACAACGACCAACCGAAACCTGAAAAGACCGGCGGAGACAACCGCTCGGCCCGCATAAAACATAGATTAGGAAACACACGCCACATGGCTACAAACGCAACCATGGAGGAATTCGAAGCCCTCCTGAACGAAAGCTTCGAAATGGACACACCGGACGAAGGGTCCGTGGTCAAAGGCCGGGTTCTCGCAATTGAAGCGGGTCAAGCCATCATCGACATCGGCTACAAAATGGAAGGCCGCGTCGATCTGAAAGAATTTGCAAACCCAGGCGAAGCGCCCGACCTGTCCGTTGGGGACGAGGTTGAAGTCTTCCTCGACCGCGTTGAAAATGCACGCGGCGAAGCTTCCATAAGCCGCGACAAAGCGCGCCGCGAGGAAGCCTGGGACCGTCTCGAAAAAGCCTATGCGGATGAAGAGCGCGTTGAAGGCGCAATCTTCGGTCGCGTCAAAGGTGGCTTCACGGTTGATCTGGGCGGCGCGGTTGCGTTCTTGCCTGGCTCCCAAGTCGACGTCCGCCCTGTACGTGACGCGGGCCCTCTGATGGGTCTGAAGCAGCCGTTCCAAATCCTGAAAATGGACCGCCGCCGTGGCAACATCGTTGTCTCCCGCCGTGCGATCCTTGAGGAATCCCGTGCCGAGCAGCGCGCCGAAGTCATCGGCAACCTGTCTGAAGGCCAAGCGGTCGACGGCGTGGTCAAAAACATCACCGAATACGGTGCGTTCGTGGATCTTGGCGGCGTAGACGGCCTGCTGCACGTCACCGATATGGCATGGCGCCGCGTAAACGACCCACGCGAAATCCTGACCATCGGCGAGACGATCAAGGTGCAGGTCATCAAGATCAACAAGGAAACCCACCGTATCTCCCTCGGCATGAAGCAGCTGCAGGAAGACCCGTGGGAGGCTGTTGCTGCCAAATACGCTTTGGAATCCACGCATACTGGCCGTGTCACCAACATCACCGATTACGGTGCGTTTGTTGAGCTGGAGCCCGGCGTTGAAGGTCTGGTCCACGTCTCCGAGATGTCCTGGACCAAGAAAAACGTCCACCCCGGCAAGATCGTTTCCACCTCGCAAGAAGTGGAAGTCATGGTTCTGGAAATCGACTCTGCCAAGCGTCGTGTCTCCCTTGGTCTCAAGCAGACCATGCGCAACCCATGGGAAGTCTTCGCTGAGAACAACCCGGTTGGCAAAGAGATCGAGGGCGAGGTCAAGAACATCACCGAATTCGGTCTGTTCGTTGGTCTCGACAACGATATCGACGGCATGGTGCACCTCTCCGACATCACTTGGGAAGGCCGCGGCGAAGATGCGCTTGGCGATTTCCGCAAGGGCGACATGGTCAAGGCCGTTGTCACCGAGGTCGATGTCGAGAAAGAGCGTATCTCTCTGTCGATCAAGGCGCTGGACGGCTCCTTCGACACGGCGACCGATGGCGTCAAGCGCGGCTCGATCATCACCGTTGAAGTCACCTCCATCGAGGATGGCGGCATCGAGGTCGAGTATGAGGGCATGAAGTCCTTCATCCGCCGCTCCGATCTGTCGCGTGACCGTGCCGAGCAACGCCCAGAGCGTTTCGGGGTGGGCGACAAGGTCGACGTGCGTGTGACCAATGTGGACGCCAAGACCCGCAAGCTGGGTCTGTCCATCAAGGCACGCGAGATCGCGGAAGAGAAAGAAGCCGTCGAGCAATATGGCTCCTCCGACAGCGGCGCGTCCTTGGGCGATATCCTTGGTGCGGCACTGAAGAACGACGACGACTAAGCGCGATCTCTTCTGAAAAGTATTGAGCGGCCCCGCCTTTTGGCGGGGCTGTTTTCTTTTGAGCCATCGCACGCGCCCAGGCTGCGAATCATCGCTCAGTGCGTTTTACCTGACAAAAGAACTTCGCCTTTTTTGAAGGGATCAGAGCAGTCAGATATTGCCGGTTTCGACCTAAGATACGGTCTATCAGGGGAAAACGCCGGGGGTTTCCCCGGCCACGACGCACCTAATCCCTTCCCTCTGCACGTTTATTCGGCCTATAGTCCCTCAGCATAAAGGGTAAACCCGCGCGCTGTTATTAGTCCTGGGGAGGATTTTATGATACGTTCCGAGCTGATCCAGAAGATCGCCGATGAAAATCCACATCTTTATCAACGCGACGTGGAGCGGATCGTAAATACCGTTTTCGAGGAAGTGATAGACGCCATCTCCGAGGGGAACCGCGTAGAGCTTCGTGGGTTTGGCGCTTTCTCCGTCAAAAAGCGCGAGCCGCGCACCGGGCGCAACCCGCGGACCGGTGAAGCGGTCCAGGTCGAAGAAAAGCATGTGCCCTTCTTTAAGACCGGAAAACTGTTGCGGGATCGCCTGAACGGCAGAGAAAGTTAACTGACTATGCGCTACATCAAATATCTGTTTCTGCTCGCCATTGCCTTCTGCCTGCTGATCCTGGCGCTCGCGAACCGGTCGTCGGTACAGATTAAGCTGCTTCCTGAAGAGCTCGCCGCTTATCTTGGGCAGCCTTTCAGCTACGAGCTTCCGCTGTTCGTTATTATTTTCGCGGGCATTGTTGTAGGCCTGCTCATTGGGTTCGTCTGGGAATGGCTGCGGGAGCATAAGCACCGCGCCGATGCACGCAGCCAGAAGCGCGAGAAAGAGAAGCTTTTGCGCGAAGTCAAAGGCATCAAGGCTCAAACAGCGCGCGACAAAGGCCAGGACGAAGTGCTTGCGCTTTTGGACAACGCGACCTAACCCCAGCTCATGTCTGACATTGCTGTCAAAATCTGCGGTCTTCGGACCGCCAATGATGTTGCGGCCTGCGCTGACGCGGGCGCGCGGTATGTGGGCTTTGTCTTTTTCCCGAAATCGCCCCGCCATTTAGACATTACGGACGCACGGGAGTTGGCGCTAGAGGTGCCAGCCGGCATTGCCAAGGTCGCCCTGACTGTGAACGCTGATGACGCGGCTTTGGATGAGCTGGTCGCACAGGTCCCGCTCGACATGTTGCAACTTCACGGCAGCGAAACACCAGAGCGCTGCGCGGAGGTCCGCAAGCGTTACGGCCTGCCCGTAATGAAGGCGATCGGCATTGCCGACAGAGACGACCTGACGAAAATTGACACTTATACGGGCGCGGTGGACCAGCTTCTGATCGACGCTAAACCGCCGCAAAACGCAGACCTTCCAGGCGGCAATGGGCTCAGTTTCGACTGGCGGCTCATCGCCGCGCGTAAATGGGGCTGCCCCTGGATGCTCGCAGGCGGGCTCACGCCCGAAAACGTGGCCGAGGCCATCAGGCTCACCGGCGCGAAACAAGTCGATGTCTCCTCCGGCGTCGAATCCGCGCCCGGCCAAAAATCGGCAGAGCTGATTTCAGGTTTTATCGCTGCGGCAATGTCTTAACCAAGGCCAAATGCCGCAATCAAAAGGCGGCCCCTGGTCTTGCGCTCGCGTGTATTTTTAGGAACATGGCGCCTCAGCAAAAGGAACGCATCATGGCCAACGATCTCTTCAACAGCTTCATGACCGGACCTGACGAGCAGGGCCGTTTCGGCAAGTTCGGCGGGCGCTTTGTGTCCGAGACTTTGATGCCGCTCATCCTGGAGTTGGAAGAGCAATATGAGCACGCCAAGACCGACCCGAGCTTCTGGGCGGAGATGGATCATCTCTGGAAGCACTATGTTGGCCGCCCGTCGCCGCTTTATCATGCAGAACGCCTGACCGAGCGTCTTGGCGGCGCAAAAATCTACATGAAGCGCGACGAGCTGAACCACACTGGCGCCCACAAGATCAACAATGTGCTGGGGCAGATCATCCTCGCCCGCCGCATGGGCAAGACCCGCATCATTGCAGAGACCGGCGCGGGCCAGCACGGCGTGGCCACGGCCACCGTCTGCGCCAAGTTCGGGCTGAAATGCGTCGTCTATATGGGCGCGCATGATGTGCAGCGCCAGGCCCCCAACGTCTTCCGGATGCGGCTGCTTGGCGCCGAGGTCGTCCCCGTCACCTCCGGCCGCGGCACGCTGAAAGACGCGATGAACGACGCCCTGCGCGACTGGGTCACCAATGTGCGCGACACGTTCTACTGCATCGGCACCGTCGCAGGTCCCCATCCATACCCCGCCATGGTCCGCGATTTCCAAGCCATCATCGGCAAAGAGGCCAAAGAACAGATGCAGGAAGCCGAGGGACGCTTGCCGGACACGATCATCGCGGCGATCGGCGGCGGCTCCAACGCCATGGGCCTGTTCTTCCCTTTCCTCGATGACAAGGAGGTCTCGATCATCGGGGTCGAAGCCGGCGGCAAAGGCGTCAACGCCAAGATGGAGCATTGCGCCTCCCTCACCGGCGGCCGCCCCGGCGTGCTGCACGGAAACCGAACCTACTTGCTTCAAGATGATGACGGGCAAATCCTCGAAGGCTACTCGATCTCCGCGGGCCTTGATTACCCCGGTATCGGGCCGGAGCATTCCTGGCTGCACGAAATCGGCCGTGCGCAATATGTCTCCATCACGGATAAAGAGGCGCTCGACGCGTTCCAACTCTGCTGCGAGACCGAAGGCATCATCCCGGCGCTCGAGCCCTCCCACGCGCTCGCGCATGTCGCCAAAATCGCGCCCGAGCTGCCCGCCGATCACATCATCTGCATGAACATGTGCGGCCGGGGCGACAAGGACATCTTCACCGTCGCCAATTACCTGGGCTTCGACATGAGCGACACCGAGGGGCGCACCGCCTCGGGCTAAACTAACTGAATGTCGCACACATGTGGCTTTAAAACTGCGCAAAGATATGTCCTTTCGCTGGCCGTTTGCATAAGTCTGCTTTGAGCCCAAAGTGACCGATGCCCTATGCGCGAATGACCGCTTTTCCCTGCAGAGCCAGAAATCGAACGAAGTCAGCCCTCGCTCGCGCAAGTTGAAGGCCATGCTCGTATCGATCGGTTGTAGCCCCTCAAATGAAATGGCAGGTTTGTCGCATGCCGCGTTTCGTTACCAATTCTAGTGTTGTACTGTTCCTGACCATTTTGACCCAGATTGGCGGGTTTGCATGGCTGATTGCGCTTTTCTTCCGACAGAGATTAGTCGCGTTCATACTCGCTTATGCGGCTTTGACGACAGCGGCTGTTTGGGTCGCACCGAATTTCGGTCGGGTGGCTTTGAACTGTTTCGATGACGGCCCGCTTCAGGTTCAAAGCTTGATGTACTGCGCACTTAATCGCCACTACGTGACCCCGGAACTGCGAGACGTACTCATTGACACAGCCGATGAGATGGGTCGCCGGTACCCGGGCACGGAAACTATTGTACTTGATGCAAACTTCCCGTTTCTAGACGGATTTCCTTTGCTTCCACACCTTTCTCACGATGATGGTGAGAAGGCCGATCTCGCGTTTTTCTACCGTGATGAGACAGGCTACCTGCCGGGCGTAACACGATCACCGATAGGGTATTTCGCGTTTGAGCCCGGTCCGACTGATTGCACGCCGAGATGGCCAACTTTGAGGTGGGATTTTGATATTCTTCAGCCGCTTTGGCGCGATTACGCGTTGGACGAAGAACGTATGGCCGCAGTCATGAGAATACTTTCAAGCGATGAACGCGTGGGGAAAACCTTCATTGAACCGCACCTAGTACAATCGTTGCAGGTCGCACATCCGCGAATTCGCTTTCAAGGCTGCAGGGCAGCGCGGCACGATGACCATATTCACTTTCAGCTATGAGGCCAGATCAGGTTTCTTGCCGTTGCCAGTTTTTGGTCTCTTGCAATTTTTAGAAGAACCGGTCTGACAAAGCTGACACGCGCGCAACCGCAGCGAAAGCTTACTTTGTCCGCAAGCTAACGATTGTCAGCGACGCCTGATCCCCGAGCGCTTTGTTTAAGCTTCGGATTTGGTGTCTCTCTGGCCGCGAAAATTCGAACCTTTCCAGAGGTTCATCTTTGCTCATCTACATAAACTCAGGTTTATTCGTCTATCAGCCAAGTTTACAAAGCCCCGCCTAAACCCTCGGTCAATGGCCGGGTGGCCCGATTTGCCCTTTCTTCCCCAGCAGTTGCACGGCGCATCCCGCACCGGGCCCTACCTGAAAAGAAAGGAAAGACCATGAAAAACCTGATGATCACTTCTGCCGCGGCTCTGCTTATTGGCACCACCGCAGGCGCAGCTCTGCCCACACAAGCAGAGGAAGCGCCGGAAGAGAGCTTATTCCAAGGCATCCAGATCGCGAGCCTGTCCGACCACTGGGATTGGGTCGTCGCCTCCCTCAAGCTCGATGACGATAGCTATGATGAGGACGATGACCACGAAGATGATGACTATGAGGACGACGCGGATGACCGCTACGAAGACAATGACGACGACTCCTACGATGAGGGTCCCGGCTACGATGACGACTAAGCCCGGCATGGCGACGACGCACAGACGCCCCATATTATGAATTAAACGAGCCTCCGGCCACGCATGGTCCGGGGGCTCCACCCTTGCAGGAGGTGGCGGAAATGCACTCAAGACGCAGCTTCTTTGCGGGTCTGCTCGCGCTTGCCGCGAGCCCCGCAGCGGCGCAACCCGTCGATATCGAAGCCTCGGTGCGCCGCCAGCTGCGCGCGCAGGGCTTCACCGATATCCGGGTCAACCGCACCTTCCTGGGCCGGCTGCGCTTTGTCGCCTCCAACGGGCGGCACGTACGCGAGTTGGTGATCAACCCGACCACAGGGGTCATCCTGCGCGATTTCACGCAACGTATTGAAGACGGGGGCGGGGACACCACGCCACCCGCCGATCAGAACGAGGGCAATGGCCCCGGCCAAAGCGATGACGAGGATGACGATGATGATGACGACGGTGACGAAGGCGGCGGCGACGACGGGGAGGATGACGATGATTAAGGTGCAGCCATGATCCTGAAATACCCATCCCTCATTGTCATCGCGCTCATCGTGCAATGCCTCTGCGCGGCTTTCTTTCTGGCCGATATTGTGAACACGGCCTTCCGGCTCACGCGCGTGCCGATCAGCTGGCAGGTGCATGAGGCCATCGAAATCGGCGCCTTCATCGGTCTGATCCTCGGCGCGGTGATGGTCGGCCTGATGCTGCGAGCCTCGCTCGCGCGCACGGCCCATGTCGAAAGCGAGCTGCGCGTGGCCTCCGGCGCGTTTCAGGAGCTGTTGGAAGACCGCTTCACCCAATGGGCGCTGACGCCTGCCGAGCGCGACGTGGCGCTGTTCGCCATAAAAGGCGCCTCAACAGCTGAGATCGCGCAGATGCGGGAGACGTCCGAGGGCACGGTCAAAGCGCAAACCAATGCCATCTACCGCAAGGCCGGGGTCGGCGGGCGCAGCCAATTGGTCAGCCTTTTCGTCGAGGAGCTCATGGCGGACCCGCTCGTCTAGCGGTTGAAATGCCCATGAAAAAATCGCGCAAAGAAATTTGAAATTTCTCGCAAGCTCAAAGCGCTTTCGACTGCTGTCAACTGGGTCTCAATGACCAGGCGGCTTTTCATTTATTACGTAGATGCGCAATATTGTTGCGCGCTCGCCACAGGCCCGGACGCTGGTTCAAAACCCCGCTATCCCGAATCTCACCCCCTCGCATAGAACGCACCTCCCGATCCGACGGACCGGACCTTAGCGGGCGCAGGTGATCACTGCCCCGGTGCAACGCGGCGCTGCTGCGGATGTATGCCAAGGCCACAACATCGGTCAGGGACATGCTTAAGATGCATGGTGATGTAGCTCATCGGTAGAGCACTAGACTCATAATCTAGCGGTAGCAGGTTCGAATCCTGCCATCTCTCTGGGTAAGGCCCTAAAAGCCTGGGGTTCGACTCCCCGCACGCCTTCCAAGCGTGATTAAAATTTCGGATGTCTGGTCCCGCCCGCTTTGGGTGCGGCTCGGACGGCCTGCCTCGGTAGGCCAAAAGACCGCCGCTTGAAGCCTCGGCTGATGCCGGTGCTTTGAGGTGAAGGGTAGGCCCGAACTGGTCCGGCTCAGCATGGTTTCGACCGCGCCGAGCCCGCCAGATCGGCACCGCCCCGCTCCCTCAAACACCCGCTGACGCCGCGACAGGGCGGGGCTGGGCATCCACCTCAAATCTGCAACCGGAGCTTTCCAAAGCTCCCCCAACCTCAACTGAAACCTAAAGGAGATCGCAATTGCGACGACAATAAGGCATTGATAAGTAAGGAGAAAAACGATGCGACTGATAGATATACTTTTTGGGCGGACACGCCTCACCCTGACCGAGGCCGAGCGGGCCATCGTGTTCCGCAAAGGCCGGATCACCGCCATTCTTGGCGCGGGGGAGCACATGCTGCGGCGCAAAGATGTGGTGGAACGCCATATCATCAGCGACGCGGTGGTCACATCGACCTTCAACGATGCTTTGTGGCGGGAACGCCCCGATCTGGCAGAGGCGCATATGACCGATATTCGGACTGGCGCTGATGAGATCGCTATTGTCGCCCGCGACGGTCGCTTGTCCGAGGTTCTGACGCCTGAGACGCGGCGCGTCCTGTGGACGGCAGCGGGGCCTTGGACCGTCGAGCGGATTGATCTGAGCAAAGGGCATGACGTGCCTCGCGCGCTTGGCGACCGTCTGACGCGGGCGCGGATCACCGGGGCCATGACTGTGGTCGAGGTGCCCGAGGCGCACGTGGCGCTGGTGTCGGTTGACGGGGCGCATGAGCGCATTCTGGAGGCTGGGACCCACCGGTTCTGGACCGCCGGGCGGCGTTTGGTGGCCAAGCTGGTCGACCTGCGCTGGCGTGCCCACGACGTGACAGGGCACGAGATCCTGACCAAGGACCAGGTGACGCTGCGGGTGAACCTCGCGGCGGATTTCCGGGTCACCGACCCCTTGCGGGCGGTCACCGCGGTCAAGGATTTCGAAGATGCGTTGCACCGGGCCCTTGGGCTGGCCTTCCGCAAAACGCTGGGCGCTCTGACGCTCGACGCTTTGCTGGCCGATAAAATGGCTGTCGACGCGGAGGCCGCGGAAGCGGTCCGCGCCGAGATGGCCGGGATCGGTCTCGAGGTCGGGGAAATCGCGTTGAAAGACGTGATCCTGCCCGGGGAGATGCGCGACATCCTGACCGGTGTCGTCGCAGCGGAGAAAGAGGCCGAGGCCAATGTCATCCGGCGTCGCGAAGAAACGAACGCAACCCGTTCGCTTCTGAACACGGCGAAAGTCATGGCGGAAAACCCCGTCATGCTGCGGCTGAAAGAGCTTGAAGCTCTGGAAACCATCGCCGGCCGGGTGGAGCGTCTGACCGTCACCACAGGGACGGACGGGCTCTTGAACGACATCGCCAAGCTGCGCGACTGAAAGCTGAAGCCATCCGGGCCACGTGCCTCGGTGGCTTTTTTGCGCGCGATCCCCAAAACCGCCACATTGCTGGTTTAGGAAGGAAGCCAGAAATAAATGGCGCATCCTATATGTTTCGTTCCGACGTCCCAGTCTTTCAGTTTCGCGGCCCTTGGGGCGTGCCGATTCAGATCACGGCCTCGCTTCTGCTGATCCCGCTGCTTTACCTGTCTCTCAGCAATGGATCCGAGATGTTGTTCTACAACATCGTCTTTGTCGGGATGCTGCTCGGCTCAATTCTGCTCCATGAGCTTGGTCATGCCTGGGGCGCACTTGTCCAGGGGATACCCGTGCGGCGCATCCTGCTGCACGGCGGCGGTGGTTTTTGCGAGCATGAGGGCGACACGACCCCTTATGAGCAAGAGCTGATCATCGCCATGGGCCCCATCGTGAACCTTGCGATCTGGGCGATCTGTTCCCTCATCGCGCCGGGGGTGGAGAATATGACCTGGGCCTGGGCGCTTTACTGGATGGCCTATATCAACCTGTTTCTGGCGATCTTTAATTTGCTACCGGTGATGCCGCTCGATGGCGGGCGGCTCTTCGCGCTCTTTCTTCTGCGCCTGTTTCCTGAGGAACGCGCTACCGCAATGGCTGGCTGGGTCGGTGTCGTGCTGACGCTGATGTGGCTGCCCGGAATGATCTGGGTCTTTTTCAACTTTGGGTTGGTGCTGTTCTTTATCCCGCCGCTCTGGCTGCATTGGCAGATGACGCGGGCAGGGGCCTAAGTTTCAACATCCATCGCATAAAGACGGAGCACGTCCAAAGGCACGACGTCCAAGGCGCGCTGATGGGTGGCGCGCAGGTTGACTTGCGGCGCGGCCCCCTCGTCATGCGCCTGCATGAAACGAGCGGCGCACAGGCACCAACGGTCGCCGGGGTTCAGGCCCTTGAACCCAAATTCAGGGCGCGGGGTCGATAGGTCATTGCCCAGATATTTCGAAAGCGCCAAAAACTCTGCGGTCATGACCGCGCAGACCGTGTGGCTGCCCTGATCCATTGGCCCCGTATCGCAACATCCGTTGCGAAAGAACCCGGTCATCGGGTCTGTTGAGCAAAGCCGCAGCGGCTCGCCCAGCACATTGAGGGAAGGGTCCATGTTCATTTTCAGCTCTCCTGCGGGTCCCAAGCGACCCAGCGGCCATGAAAGTCGGCGCGCCCTAAGGTCAGGTTAATGTCGCCGGGCCACATCCTCAAGCGCAAGGCCGCGCCGTTTTGTTCTGCGTCCGCTTCCATCCCGAACCAGGCAAGCGGGGCAGAGCCTGTGGCCCGGGCACCTGCCGTTTCGATCATGGCTTTACAGCGCGATTGCACCTCTGCCGGAAAATACTGCCAAGCGACCGTGTGGTGAATCATGTGGCATGGGCCCCCCGTTTCTCTGACCAACCGGTGAGAGAGCCAGCTTTCTGCATCTGCGGCGTCAACCGGGGCGGGCGGGCAGCGCAAAGCGGCCTCCAGCAAAGCAGCCCGTTCCGGCTGGTCAGGCCAAAGATAGGCGCGTAACCGAAGCGCGGCATCGGGCCCTGTCACTGGGGTCAGGTCGCACCCCCGCCGCTCTACCACGTGAACCGCCGCATTCGCGGGCAGGGGGCCTTTCCAATCGGGCGTCAGGGTCAGCGCTGCATCGCTTGGGCCAAAACGTTGCCCGTCAACCTCCAAAGCAAACTGATCAAAGTTCAGGTGTGCGCCGTGGAAAGGCGCGTTTTCCTTGCGGGTGCGAATCCCGCCCAACAATTG
>JAPORH010000036.1 GCA_026710325.1 Litoreibacter sp.
CGGGCGCTTTCAAGCCCAAAATCGAAGGCTATTTCGCCGTGAGTCGTGTACCGTGCCCTTCGGGTAAAAATTCGCTGTGAATGCTGTGTTTGTTCGGGGCCATGGCAAACAGGAACTGTCCTCCCTGAACCCGTGCCGCAGTCTCCATCCGCGCAAGCATTTCGACCCCGTCGACAATTTTCTCTTGAGAGGGCAGATATTGGCCCGTGAGCTTGTCGATCACCTGGACATGATCATTGCCCAGAAACAAAAACCCGTTTTGCGCGATCAGGACATCTCCGCCTCTCATTGACACCCCGCAGCACCGCCACAGAGCAAGCGCCACTTGACCCTAAGCTGAATCGACAGACCAAAGGCTTCTGATCTGCGCGCTCAAGGGTTCCCCCGGTGAGGGCAACCCCCTGTTTGTGAGGTTGAGAAGCGGCAAGACACTTAGCATCATGACCGATAAAGCCGCGAAATAGGCCAACCTGCGGGAATACATTTTCTCCCCCTTTTAGAAATTGAAATACAAGAATACTTGGCTTTCGCTTGCAAGCATCGCCAGGCACGCCGCCCCGAAACAGACTGCCCCCAGAACGGTTTTCCAGATAGGTCTGAAATCACGGGTTAACTGGAATGTATTCGGCAGAAAGAATGCCACCAACATAGCGATCAAAACCCACACCGCGGTCACGTCATTCTGCGTCAGCACAACGTGGCTTGGACCATCCGCTTGTGATTGCAGCAGCCCAAACATGGCGCCAAGAACCTGATGGGCATCGCCGATACTTTCTGCGCGAAAGTATACCCATCCGATATGTACGACAAAGAATGTGAGCGACCATTTGGCAATCCTGGGCAAATACCGGGCAACAGGGGCGCATAAACGCTCCACGACCAAGGCCCCGCCATGGATCGCGCCCCAAAGAAGGAATGTCCAACCGGCGCCATGCCAAGACCCGCCGATCAGAATGTAAGCATAAGGTTTCCGGCAACCCGCACCCGGTTTCGGCACCCGCCCCCAAGCGGGATATACACGTAGTCGCGCAAGAAACGGGATAGTGCTATATGCCAACGACGCCAGAATTGTTGTATCGACGTTGATTTATAAAGCAAAAAGCAGTTGAGCGGTAATCGGATACCGAAAATCAAGGCAAGCCCAATCGCCATATCGCTATAGCCGCTGAAATCGAAATAGAGCTGGAACGTATAGCAAAGCGTAGCAAGCCAGGCATCGAGAAGCGTTAGGTTCGAGGGATCTGAGAACCCCTGATCGGCGTGAATGGCCAGGTTGTCGGCGATGAGTAGCTTCTTCGCCAATCCGACACTGAAGGTGATCAGCCCCAGAAGAAAGTACCATGATCGCAAGACTCCAAACGTCGTCTTCATGAATTGCGGCATCATCTCCTTGTGATGCACAATCGGCCCCGCAATGAGCTGCGGAAAAAAGGTAACAAACACCAGATAATTGAGCGCAGGCCCTCTCTTTGCCAGTCCGCGGTAGCTATCCACTAGATACGTAATCTGCTGAAGGGTGAAAAAGGGTATGGCCAGCGGTAGCAAAATACTCCGCGTTGCAAACTCGGTCCCAAGTATCTGGTTCAAATTCTCCAAAAAGAAGTTGGAATACTTGAAATATACCAGTAGGCCCAGATTTGTTACGACCCCGAAGATGGTCCAAAGGCGCGCGCGGGTAGGTGGCGTTTGCTCTGGCTGCACTGCGATTTGAATGCGGTTTGAGACGGCAAAGTAAAAAGCGACAGACGCCAGCAAAAGCAGCAGATCGTATCTTTGTGATTGCGCAGCTTTGGACCCTCGCAGATCAGCTGGCTTAGTTCTGCTCAGGTGCGCAACGCCGCTTGATGCCTAAATTCATCCCTAGCGCGACCCAGGCCACGCCGATAAAGTCGCAGCGAGGAGGGATTGCGCAGCCGAAATGGCCAATATCCGCGTATCCAGCGCAATCGCCATAACCGATTTGGGGGCCTCCAAGCCCGCGAGCGCGCGTTATGTGGTGACCAATGAGGCAACCGGGCGTCATTTTTCCGCAGACCCCGGTGCAGTTGCATTCCTTGAGACTCTGCGCCGCACCGGTTCGGTCGAGGCGAGTGCTGTCTCTGCGGGTATTGCCCCGGCTCAGGCTGGCCAGCTGCTAGGCATTTTGGCCCGCAACGGTGTGGTCGCGGGCGACGGGCTGGATGCAGACAAATCCGGTACGCGCCAGCCCATTGAAGGCAAAATCATCTCCCTGAAATTCGACCTGCTGGACGCAAGCAGGCTGGCTCGCAGACTGACCTGGCTCGGGCGTATCTTGTTTTCCGCGCCCATGGCGCTTGTCTGGGCGGGTTTGCTTCTGCTCGCGCTGGCGGTGTTTTTGAACAACCTTGCCTTTGTTCAGGCCAGCTTAGCGCAAGGCGCGCAGGCGGGGCTCGGGAATTGGGTTATGGTGGCGCTCCTCTTTGTGGGGATTAAGGCGATCCATGAGCTTGGCCACATCTTGGCTTTCCGGGTCATGTGCCTGCGGGAGGGGTTTGATCCTGGCCCGATCCGGATCGGGCTGATGGTCTTCGCCGCCACCCCCTTCCCCTTCACCGACGTCACCAGCGCGTGGCGGCTAGCGTCGCGGTGGCGGCGCGCGGCGATTGGGGCGGCTGGCATCTATGTCGAGAGCCTAACCGTGGCCTTGCTGGTGCTGGCTTGGTCCAGCTTGGATCTAGGCGCCTTTGGCCCGGTGATCTTGCAGGTCGCTGTCTTCTCGGGGGCGCTGACGCTGCTGTTCAACCTCAACCCTGCGGTGAAGCTGGATGGCTACTATATCCTGACGGATTTGATGGGTCAGCCGAACCTTGCCGGGCGGGCGAGTGCGGCGGCGCGGGCCGTGCTCTGGCGCGCGCTCGGGGCGGAGGCCCCTCGACCTGGCCGTGCGGAGCTGGGGTATTGGGTCGTCTCCTACCTCTATCGCTGGACGATTTTCGCCAGCGTCTTTTGGCTCGCTTACCGGTTCGATCCGCGCCTAGGCACTGTTATTGCGCTTGTGGCGGCAATGCTCTTGGTGGTGCGCCCGCTTTCTGGCACGATCAAACCTGTCATGACGAAACTCTCTCCTCTTCGCGCAGGTCTGGCGCTGGCTGGTCTGGCCGCGCTCGCCGTTCTGGCCTTTGTCCCGTTCAAGGCGCGTCTGCTGGTCGAGGGGCAAATTTATAGCCACAGAACCGAGTTTCTGCGCCCGTCAGAACCCGCGCAGCTCCTTTTGCCGCAGACGCAAGAGGCAAGCCTGACCTTCCATCAGCCGACGCTTCTGCTGGATCAAACCTTGCTGGAAACGCGGCTTGAGATCGTCTCCAACCTTGCGCTCAGCCGCAACCTGGCCGCGTCTGAGGCGGCTGCGCTTGAAAGCGACAGGCAGAGCCTTGTTCAAAGGCTCGACGAGCTGCAAATCCGGATTGCGCGTCTGTCGCCGCAGCTGCCAGACGGCGCACAGCTTACCCCGCTGGCCAGCGAAAAACTCAACGGGCAATGGCTCACCCCCGCTGGTGACAGCGCCGTGGCCGCCCTGTCCGTGCGCGCCGCGCCCTATCTGAAACTCTCGCTGCCGCAAAACCGGCTTGAGGCTGGCCTGTCCGAGCAGATGGAAATCCGCCTTGCAGGCGCGCCGGATTGCAGTTTTGGCGCGGTGACGGAAAAGCCCTGGTCCGAGGCCGTCGTTAGGGACGGCACTGTAAGCCTGGAAGGCGCGCCATCAGGCCCCCTGCCCCCATGTGCCGCCTCCAGCCGCAATGGTGAGGCGATTGTCGCAAGAGTCCCCTTGCCGCCTCGCTCAATTGCGGAAAGACTGACCGCGCAAATCCGGCGGCTGCTGCAACAACGCTTGCCGTTTGAACAAGAAACCTGAGAACAAAAGAGGCAGAGCATATGGTCAGGCGGCGTGCGGTGGACCCGGAGGATCGGGCCCCTTCCAGTGATAAACTTCCCCTTCTCTACAGAACCCTTGTGCCCCTGACGCCGGAGCGGCATCAGGCAACCCGCCTGCAGGAACGGCAGGATTACGGCTTTGCAGCCTCTGCCAACGTTATCCCCCTGACGGTCGATGAATTCCCGGTCGCAATGCGGCATTACCCGATTGTCCTGGCCCCCGGCGCGCCCGCGACCCCCGTTGCCTTGGTTGGGTTTGAACGCGGCAAAAACGCCTATGTCGATGAAAACGGCCAATGGGCGGAGGGCGCTTACATTCCGGCCTATGTCCGGCGCTACCCGTTTGGGTTGGTGCGCGAAAGCGAAACGGCGGAGCGGCATATCCTTTGTGCCGATATGTCCTCGACCCTCTTGGGCGAAGGCGATGAAGGCCAGCCGCTTTTCAATGAGGATGGCAGCCCGTCTGACGCGGCCAAACGCGCGCTCGATTTTTGCCAGCGCTACACTGCCTCAACCGAGCGGACCCGCGCCGTGATGCAGGAGGCGCAGGATTTGGATCTGATCGGGCCGTCTGAGGTCACGATCAGCCGTGGCGATCGCAAGCAGAAAGTCGACGGGTTCGCCCTGATTTCGGAAGAGAAATTCCGCGCTTTGGACGATGGAAAACTAGCTGATCTGGTACGGCGCGGCGTCTCGACCATCTATGCCGCGCATCAGATGTCGCTGGCAAATTTCTCCGATTTTGGGCGTTAAGACGGTGCGGCTGGCTTTCCTGATCCTCGCTTTAGGCATCGTCGCAATGCCTCTGCGCGCGGAGGTCACCGGCGTGCTACAGCCGCTCCGCGCGGTTGAGCTGCGCAGCACGGTGAACGGGCGTGTGACCTTCATCATCGAGCCGGAGGGTACGGTGGTTTCGAGCGGTGCCGTTGTCGCTGAGGTTGATGCGAGCGTTCAGCGTGCACGAGTAGCCCTGGCGGAAGTCGTGGCAGGCGCGAAAGGTGCCGTCACCCGCGCCGAGGAGCTTTTGAAACAAGCGGAGTTCCGGCTTGAACGTATCGCCCGCGCCCGTGCCCAAGGCGCGGCCCAATCTTGGGAGGTCGCGGTCGCCGAGCAGGCCGTTGCGGTTGCGCAAGCTGATATTGGCGTGGCCGAGGACGAGCTGAGCCGCAGGCGCGCCGAGTTGGGACTGGAGCTCGCCACTTTGGAGGAATTCACCATCCGCGCGCCGTTTGACGCCACGGTTCTGAACGTCGCCGTCGATCCGGGCGCCATTGTCGATACCTCCACGATCCTCGTGGAGCTCGGCGCGTTGGATGTGTTGCAGGCGACAGCCTTCGTGCCGGTCGAATGGGCCACGGCGCTCTCAGGCGCCACGGACCTGAGCGCGACATTGGAAAGCGGTCAACCGGTCACGGCTCGTCTACGCGCGCTCGACCCGCGTATTGATCCGGCCAGCCGCACGCTCCGCCTGCTGATCGAGCTGCCAAATGCAGATGGCACCTTACGCCCAGGCGAGATCGTCACGCTGCAAGACCCGCGCTAAATGGCAAGCGAGGCGCCACCCGAGGCATCCGGCCCGACGCTTTCTGAGGCCATGGCGCGGGTGTTTCGCCCTGCCCTGGAAGATGAAACCTTCGCCCGCGCTCTGGCCAATCTGGCGGTGCCCCTAACGACCGCCGCGGCTGCATTTGTCTTTGGGCCAGACCGGGCGCAGCCCCTGGCCATTGCGCCCGGACAGCCATCTTTTCCCGACCATCTGATCGACTGGCTCGCAAACCTGCCAAGTGATGCGTCCGCTGCGCCGGAACCGGTTGAGGAAGAAGGCGCCATCGCCATTGCCATCGCTCTGCCAAGTGGCGCGTCGGGGCTGCTTGTGATCCGTTTACGCGGCGCGGCGGTGTCGGTCCGGGCGCTGGCTTTTGAACGCCTTGTGGCACTGTCGCGACTTTCATTCGCAACATACAGGCACGCTGATCTGCAAGCGCTGAACCGCCTTGTCGCGCTCATTGAGACCAAGCCCGACCCGGACACGTTGGCCTCGCAGATACGCGCTTTCACGGATGCCGATCTCGTTGCCCTCGCGTGGTTCGAAGGTGACCGCGCCAAGCGCATCGCCATCTCGGATCAACCCGAAGCCACCCGCCGCGCGGCCCTGCCCGACGCGTTGGAGGCGCAAATGCGCGACGCGCTATCCGCTTCAGGCCGTCCCGAAAACGTGTTCGTCGCTGGCGCCGGCAACGGCACATTTGTGTTGCGGGCTGATCAGGCGCGCAGGCATCCCCACCTGCTTCCGATGCTGACGCAAACGGCGGCGGCGACGCAGTCTATGGGCGCGCTCAACAAAGGCCAGGCCGCGCGCAAATGGGTGCGCCGGGCCGCGCTTTGTCTTGTGGCCATCGGCATCGCGCTGATCCCGATCCCCGATGCGCGCCGCGTTCCGGGCGAAGTGATCTCGACCCAGGCGCGCACGATCACGGCGCCGCTGTCAGGCCTTGTGCTGGCGGTGGATGTGGCTGATGGCGACTTGGTCACATCTGAGGAAACGCGGCTGCTGCAAATCGACACAGACGACATCCAACAGGAGCTTGCATCGGTCCAAGCCGACCACGCTCGCGCTCTTTTGGAGCGTGAAACCGCCCGCGGCTCTCGCGATGCGGCTGCCCTGCGCAATGCCGAGCTGGAGGCCGAGGGCCTGCGCGCCCGCATTGATTTGTTGGAGGGGCAGCAGGACCGGGCCGCCGTGATGGCACCGATCAACGGCGTTGTCTCGGGCGATCGCCTGAGCCGCTTTGTCGGCGCGACTGTCCGTCAGGGCGACCCAATCCTTGAGGTGTTTGACCCGTCAGCGCTCGCCCTGCGGCTGGAGGTCAGCGACGCGCTGTTGAACCGGATTGAAGATGGTGAAGCAGGTATTTTCCGCCCCGATTTCGCGCCCGATCAGAGCTTTGATGCTATGGTGGAGTGGATTTCGCCCGCCCAAAGCGAGCGCAGCGATATTACGGTCTTTCAGGGCCGGGCGACACTGCAAGGCGAAACGAGGGGCGCACTCCGCCCGGGTCTGCGCGGCGTCTTCATTTTCGAACGTAGCTTCCTACCTATCTATCAAGTCGTCTGGGACGCGCTTCGAAACTGGGTTCTGC
Organism: Litoreibacter sp.; assembly: GCA_026710325.1. Lineage (GTDB taxonomy): Bacteria > Pseudomonadota > Alphaproteobacteria > Rhodobacterales > Rhodobacteraceae > Litoreibacter. Next base: position 7,035 of record JAPORH010000036.1, read on the forward strand.
TGCGGGTGTGGCTGTAAATCAGCTCCCGCCAATCACCCGCCGCGCCTTGTAAAGCGGGAGCGCGACCATACCTCCTTCACTGAGCCACGGATCACATTTCACAAAGGATTTTGCCCATGCCCCTGATGACATCTCCCATCGACGGAACCCCCATGCGTGAGGTGGAGCGTTACGGCGTCAAGATGGACATCTGCCCCACGTCAGGCGGCATTTGGCTGGATCGCGGGGAGCTGGAGAAGATCATCATGGCCATCCGCGAGGAAGCGCTTGTCGATGGCGGTGTCGCGGCGGAGGAGGCCTATAGCGACGTCCATTACCACGAAAGCCCGCAACGCGCTCAGCAAACCTACCCGAAGCGCCGCAAGCGCAGCAGCATGTTCGACAATTTGCTGGATATTTTCGACTAGGCCTGACGCGCTCTTTTTCACAAAGCCGTCCCTTCGACCGGCTTAATAGTTCCACATGGTCCCATCGGTAAGCCGGACAACTGGGTGGCTGCCGGGGTTATAGTCGTATTTAACGGCTTCTCTTTCGTCAAAATCAACGCCGAGCCCGGGCGCGTCCTCAAGAGACATCTGCCCCATTTCAGCTTTATGTTTCGACGGAAACAAGGCGTCGCAGGCTTCGGTGCCAAGCGTCAAATATTCTTGAATGCCGAAATTGGGGGCCCAGACGTTCAGATGCGCTTGCGCGGCCATCGAGATGGGCGAGTGACTTGGCGCGCCGTGGAATCCGGTGCGTATGTGATGAAGGCTGGCCAGATCGACGATGCGACGGACATGGGTGATCCCGCCCGCATATGTGACGGAGACCCGAATAAAATCGATCAGCTCCTCTTCGATGAGCGTGTTACAGTCCCAAATGCTGTTGAAGACCTCACCAATTGCAATCGGCGTTGTGGAATGTTGCCGGATGAGGCGCAGCGCCTCTTGATCCTCAGCTGGGGTCGGGTCTTCGAGCCAATAGAGACCAACTGGCTCGACTTCTTTGGCGAAGGCGGCCGCCTCCCTCGGTGTAAGGCGGTGGTGGACGTCGTGAAGGATGTCGATGTCGGGACCAACGGTTTTACGAATTTCGGCTAAGGCCCCCGGCATAAAGCGAAGGTATTTGTCGGTCTCCCAAATCTCGACCTTTGGGCGGATTCCGGAGAAGTCGGTAATGAAGTCGCCCTCGTGATCGGTGGTTTCGGGCACCGCGTAGCTGGCGGTTGGCATGCCCGGTATCCCGCATTGCACACGAACCGACCGGAAGCCCTGATCCAGACAGCGCGCGACATCGTCAAGCAAAGCCGGGAGATCGGCGCCAGCCGCATGGGCATAAAGCTTAAAGCTATCACGGCTTTTGCCGCCGAGAAGCTGATAGACCGGTAGGCCCGCCAATTTGCCTTTGATGTCCCAAAGCGCCATGTCGATGGCCCCGATGGCGGCCATTGCGACGGGGCCGCGGCGGAAATAAGCGCCGCGATAGAAGAATTGCCAGATATCCTCGCTCTTGCGTGGGTCCATGCCGATCTGGTTCGGGATCAGATAGTCTTGAAGATATTTGGCGAGCAGGGTTTCGCGGTTGTTGAGCGTCGCATCACCAAGGCCGTAGATGCCTTCATCTGTCATGATCTTCAAAGTGACGTAGTTCTTGCCCGGCCCGCCGACATAGACCTTTGCATCTGTGATTTTCATCGTGCCCCCCTAGTCCAGAACATTCGCATGTTGCCAAGCTCCGCGCCAAAGCCTGCGGTGGAACGGCAAAAATTTCACGATCTCTTCCCAGAAGATCAACGACAGGATCAGCACTGCGGGAAGGTCAAAATAGAGCACGAAAAGCGCGGTCAAAGGCACGCGAAACGCCCATTGTGACCAGACGAAGATGTGCATGACGTAGATGGTATCGCCGCTGGCGCGCAGCGTATTTCCGCAAACCGCATTTGTGGCGCGAAAGGGTTGGACCAAGATCATCAGCGGGATGAAGGTCAAAAGGATGGCGCGGGTCTCGTCACTCAGATCCGGGTAAATTTGATTGAGCGTTAGCCCCATGATCAAAAAAACCAGCGCGACAATCCCGGCGGCAATGAAAGCCCCGCGCCACACGATAGAGAGAAACGCGCTCAGCATTGCCTCTGGCGTGCGGTTGCCAAGCAGCTGGGCCACGAGAATTCCAGACGCTTGGGTCCATTGCATGCTGATCTGGCCTGCAACCATGTTCCAAGGGGCAATCAAGGTCATCGCGGCGAAGGCGGGCAGCGCCATGTTCGCATAGATGAGGGTGCAGATATGGGTCGCCAAAGTCGCGCTTATAAAAGTCGCGGCAATTGGAAGCGAAAACTGCACATGGCGGGCAAGCGTGCGACCCAAGGTGCCTTTTTGCCAACCTGAAATGCGTCGCAGATAGCTGTCTTGTCTCAGCAGTTGCGACGCAAGAAAGCTCGTTTGCGTGGTGATCCCAAACGCGCTGCCAAGTGCCGCGCCTGCCACGCCCATAGCAGGCAGGCCCCACAGCCCGTGGATCAGCCCGTAGCTGGCGATGACGTTAATCGGCACAGAGATGCAGTACCCGATGAGCGGAATTTTGGTCCGGCCACAGCCGTTGAGATAGCTGGCAACGCATTGGCCGATAGCCTCACCGGCCAGAACGATGGTGAAAATGCTCAGGTAAGACCAAGCGCCTCCCGCAACGGCCTCATTTTCGGCAAGCAGATTGATGAAGGTGCCGCCGAAGATCAGTAGAATGGCGATGCCAAGAAGGCCGATGCCCATGCTCAGTATCAACCCAGAGGCGAGCACTGATTTCAGGTGAACCGGGTCCCGCCCACCATAGAGCTGGGCGGTTCTGATCTGCATCGCGTGAGAGAATGCGAAGATCGCGCCCAGGACGATACCGCCCAAGGCGGCGGCAATGCCCATTGCGGCCAGCGCCACCTCCCCCAGCGATGAGACCATCCAACCGTCGATCACGACTGTGCCATGCAGGAAGATGGCCTTCAGCGTCATCGGCCAAGCCAGCCGAAAGATATCGCGTGATCCGGGCGCAGCTCCGTTAGCGACGCCTGTCATCAACCTTAACGGATTTCAAAGTAATTGGCGTTCTGCGCTTCGATACGTGCAATCGTTTCATCCAGGCGGCCAAGGTGGACCATCCCGGCTTGAACCGCCGCTTCCCCATCGTGCTGTTTGACAGCGTCGGCGATCCTACGGTGATCTTCGACCAAATCAGGCAAGCGCTGTTCTTTGGAAAGGCCAAGGACGCATAAACGGTCGATCTTGGTCTTTTCGGTCAAGATAACATCGAAGGCAAACTCAGTTTTGGCGATCTGGCTTAGGGTTTTATGAAATATAAGGTCCAGCGCGCCGAAGCTATCGAAGGAGGCGGTTTCGAGCAGTTGCTCTTGTTCCGCGATCGACATATCCAACCGCGCCGCGCCGACAAGATCGCAATTTTCGGCTGCCAGACGCAGAACTTTCTCTTCGACGGCAGCCCGGACAAATCGCGACTTCTCGATCTCGCGCATCGAAAATCGTTTCACCTCGGTGGCGCGCTTGGGTCGAATGACCAAGAGATCTTGGTTCGCAAGTCGGTTGAAAGCGTCGCGTACAGGTTGGCGCGAGACGCCAAATCGAGCGGCCATGTCACTTTCCGACAGTTTGTCACCCGGTCGCAATTCAAGCGCCATTATCTCTGCACGCAAGGTGTCAAAGATGTCGTCTACACTGGTGCGTTCTTCTCGAATGTCTGCCGCGTCGGCCATTTTGCACTCCGTTCGGGTCGCGTTGACCTAACCGCAAGCACCTTCGGGTGAAAGTCGGTTTTCAACCAGCTGCGGCTGTCCAAGCCGCGATTCCCACATCATGCATACTAGAATTAATTCTGGTATACTAGATTTCATTCTTGCATACTAGAATTGCGAATGATCGAATCGCGGCGCTCCGGGGGAGGGCAGCGCAAGGGAGGGACCATGGCTGGTGTCAGTCTAAGAAGCATCATCAAGCGCTATGGTGCCTTACAGGTCGTGCATGGCATCGATCTTGAGGTTGCTGAGCAAGAGTTTGTCGTTCTCGTGGGCCCGTCTGGGTGCGGAAAATCCACCACACTGCGCATGATCGCGGGGCTGGAAGATATTTCCGAAGGTGAGCTCTCTATTGATGGCCGCTTCATGAACCGTGTTGCGCCAAAAGATCGCGATGTGGCGATGGTGTTCCAGAACTACGCGCTCTACCCTCATTTGAACGTGGCCGATAACATGGCCTTTGGCCTGCGCATTAGGCGGATGCCAAAGGATCAGATCGCAACGACTATTAGCGAAACCGCAGAAATACTGGGCCTGACAGACTATTTGGATCGTCGCCCGGCGGACCTGTCCGGCGGGCAACGCCAACGTGTCGCCATGGGGCGCGCGATTGTGCGGCACCCAAAGGTGTTCCTGTTTGACGAACCGCTGTCCAACCTCGATGCAAAGCTACGCACCCAAATGCGGGCCGAGATCAAGCGCTTGCACAACCGGCTTGGGGTGACCTCGATCTATGTGACGCATGACCAGGTTGAGGCGATGACGCTGGCCGACCGGATCGTCGTGATGAATGACGGGCGGATCGAACAGGTTGGCACCCCGATGGAGCTGTTCAACAACCCGGTAAACACCTTTGTCGCAGGGTTTCTTGGATCGCCCCCGATGAACCAGGTCAAAGGCGTTCTGACCGAGACCGGCGCGCGGATCGGCGGCATGGATGTGTCGTTGAACGGCGCAATCAACGGCCATGCCGGGCGCGATGTGATCGTCGGCATTCGTCCTGAACATGTGATGCTGGAGCCGGGCGACGCAACCTCGAGCTTGCCGATCGAGTTGGACCTGGTTGAGCCCTTGGGGTCAGAGGCCTTGCTGCATGCCCGGTTCGGGCAAGACAACATGGTGTTCAAAGCCGACACGAATGGCGAAATCGCCCATCTGTCCGGTGTCAAACAGGTCCATGTACCGGCCGATCTGATTAAACTTTTCGACGCAGAAACCGGCCGCGCGCTGGAGCTTGGGGCCTAAGATGGTCGATCAGACCTCCTCTCCCCCGAAGGTGCGTACGGACGAGGCGCTGAAGACGGATCGGCTGACGCGGACGCTCGATCACTTCAGGCGGGAGTGGCAGATATACGCGATGCTTCTGCCGACGATCATCTGGTTCGTCGTGTTTCTGTACAAGCCGATGTACGGGCTGCAGATCGCGTTCAAGGATTATTCCATCTTTCGTGGGGTCCAAGGCAGCCCCTGGATCGGCTTGGAGCATTTCCAGACCCTTTTTGCGAATGACAGCTTCATTCGTGCCGTCCGCAACACGATCACGATCAGCTTTTACAACCTGCTATTTGGCTTCCCGGCGCCCATCATTCTGGCGTTGATGTTCAACGAAATCCTGCATGCGACCTACAAGCGCACGGCGCAAACCATCGTTTACCTGCCGCATTTCATCTCTTCGGTGATCATCGCGGGCATTGTGATCACGGCCTTCTCGCCGACCGTGGGTGTGATCAACACGGTGCTGGGATGGCTGGGGATGGACTCGATCTACTTTTTGACGCAGCCCGAATGGTTCCGCCCCATCTTTGTGGGCACGGGCATCTGGCAGGAGGCGGGGTTCGGCTCCATCGTCTTCCTCGCTGCCATCGCGGGCGTGAACCCGTCGCTCTATGAGAGCGCGGTCGTCGACGGGGCGAACCGCTGGCAGATGATGTGGAAAATCACCATTCCATCGATCCTGCCCACGATCCTGATCATGCTGATCATCCGTATCGGCAACGTGATGGAAGTGTCGTTCGAGCTGGTGATCCTGCTCTACCAGCCCGCCACCTATGAGACGGCGGATGTGGTCAACACCTGGGTCTACCGGCAAGGCCTGCAATCGGGGCAGTATGACCTCGCCGCTGCCGCCGGTCTGTTCAACGCCGTCGTCGCCTTCGTCCTGGTGATGACCGCCAACACGCTATCGCGGCGCTTCTCGCGCACCTCTTTGTGGTGAGGGTCTGATGCTGAACTGGAACCTCTATTCCCGTGGCGATAAGTTCTTCGCCATCGTGGTGTCGGTCATGATCGGGATGTTCACGGCGGCGACGCTTTATCCGTTCATTTATATAGCTGCCGTGTCCTTCAGCTCCGGCTTCGCCGCGCAGGCGGGCAAGGTGGTGCTGCCGCCAATTGATGCCACGCTGGAGGCCTATGGCTATATCATCGGTGATCCGAAATTCTGGATCAGCTACCGCAACACGTTCATCTACACCATCGGCGGCACGCTCATGTCGCTGGCCTTCATCATACCCGGGGCCTATGCGCTCTCGCGCCCGCAGCTGAAGGGGCGGCGGTTCTTCAACCTCTTCATCGCCTTCACAATGTGGTTCAACGCAGGGCTGATCCCATTCTTTCTGAACATGCGCGACCTGAACCTGCTCGACAGCATGTTCGGAATTATTCTCGCCTTCGCGGTCAACGCCTTCAACATCATTCTGCTGCGCAACTTCTTTGAAGCCATCCCGCGCAGCTTTGAGGAGGCCGCGCGCATGGACGGCGCGAACGATTTCCAGGTGCTTTGGAAAGTCTTCATCCCGCTCAGCAAACCCGCCATCGCGACGATTACCCTGTTTTGCATCGTGTCGCGCTGGAACGGGTTCTTCTGGGCCATGGTCCTGCTGCAATCGGAAGACAAAATCCCGCTGCAGGTCTTCCTGCGCCACACCATCGCGACGCTCAGTGACAATGACGAATTCGCCATCGTGCAAACCGACGCGGGCTTCAGCGCCGAAACCGTCACCGCCGCCATCATCGTCTGCTCGATCATCCCGGTGCTGATCGTCTACCCGTTCATCCAGAAATACTTCGAGAAAGGCATCCTGCTTGGGGGTGTCAAAGAATAACCAAGGCTTTCTTAGGGAGGAAACCATGAAAAGACTTAGCCTTATTGCAGGGGCGCTTGCCACCACTATGATGGCGTCGCCCGTTCTGGCCGACGGCCATTTGCGGATTTCGGAAGAGCCGATAGAGCTGACGATCCAGATGAACCACGCCCGCTATCCGATCTATGAGGAAGATTGGCCGGTGGAACAGGTTGCCCGCGAACTAACCGGCATCCACTTGATCAACGACACCGTCGGCGCAAACATGCGCACGGATGAAAACACTGGTCGGACCGAGGCACTGAACCTGATGCTGGCCTCCGGCAACATCCCCGACATCGTGGGCTCCAGCCGGATCCGCGACTTCGTCAATCAGTACGGGCCAGAGGGCGCATTCGTCCCGCTCAATGACCTGATTGCCGAGCACGCACCTAACATCGCAGCTTATTATGCGACGCGCCCTGATATCGAAGCAGCCGTCAAAGCCTCTGACGGCCAGATGTACTACATCCCCTACCTGCCAGATGGAAAATATGGCCGCGCCTATTGGATCCGCACCGACTGGCTGGACAAGCTCGGCCTCGATATGCCGGAGACGGTCGAAGAATACGAAGCCGTCCTGCGCGCCTTCAAAACACAAGACCCGAATGGCAATGGTCTTGCGGACGAAGTGCCCTTCTTTGCCCGTCAATGGCCCGAGGTTGTGCGCCTCGTCACCCTTTGGGATGGCCGTGCGCATGGCTCTGACACTTATCATGACTTCATGATCGAAGACGGTAAGATCGGCCACGGCTATGTCGGCGAAGGCTACCGCGAAGGGATCAAAAACCTCGCGCGCTGGTACGACGAAGGCCTGATCGACGCCGAGATTTTCACCCGTGGGTCCTCCGCGCGTGACTTCCTGCTTTCGGAAAACCTGGGCGGTTCGACCCATGACTGGTTCGCGTCGACCTCCGGCTACAACCGTCTGTCTGCCGATATCGATGGCTTCGAGTTCAAGGCCTTCCTGCCGCCTGCGTCCCCATCTGGTCGCCGCATCGAAGAGCATCGCCGCATTCTGGTGAAGCCTGACGGCTGGGCCATTGGCTTTGAGAATGAACACGTGGTCGAAACGATCAAATATTTCGACTTTTGGTTCACGGAAGAAGGCCGCCGTTTGGCAAACTTCGGCGTCGAAGGCATGCACTACGACATGATCGACGGCAAAGCGATCTTCAAGCAAGAGTTCCTTGATGCGGGCCCTGTGAACCGGTCGCTCTATCAGGTCGGCGCACAGCTTCAGGGTCGCGGCTACTTCCAGGACTACAACTATGAAATCCAGTGGTCGAATGAGTTCGCGCTGGAAGGCATCGCGCTTTACGACACGATGCCTGACCTGTTGATCCCGGATTTCCTGGGCGTTGCGTTCAACGCAGATGAGCAAAAGGTCTATGACCGAACCTGGGGCACAATCCGCGACTATATGTTGGAGCGTCAGCAAAGCTGGATCCTTGGCAATGGCGATGTTGAGGCCGATTGGGACGGCTACATCGCTCAGATCAAGTCGATGGGTTGGGATGAGCTGATAGGCGTCATGCAGTCCGCCTATGATCGCCAGTACGGCGGCTAAACATAGCGGGCGCGGCGGGACGGCCTGCCGCGCCTTTTCAATCTCTCACGGAAATTTTTTCGAATGCCGGGCGACACCCTTCCATTGCTAGACGAGCCCAAAGCGGGCCGCATGATGATCCAATACGCGCCGACCGCCGACACCGAGATTGTCGAAAATCCACCACGGTTCACATGGCTCCCCGTCATTGATGAAGAAGCGCGCTATGTGCTGCGCATCTCGACCGACCCGGAATTCCCAAAGAAAGGCACGCTGGTCTTTGAAGACCTAGCCCTGAATTTCTTTACGCCCGACACCGTGCTGGAACCGGGTGACTATCACTGGTCCTACGCGACATGGGACGGGGGTAAACAAGCCAGTACATGGAGCAAGACGCGCAGCTTTAGCGTTGCAGCAGACCTCCCGGAAACGCCCCTGCCCTTGCGCAAGGATCGTCTTGAGAAATGTTCCCGCGCGCATCCGCGCCTTTGGATGACGCCAGATCGCTTGGATGGTTTCAAAAAGGCCGTCAAAGATGATCCTGCGCATTGCACCTGGTCGACCTTCTACGAGAAATCTGTCCTGCCTTGGATGGAAAAGAAAATCGTAAAAGAAACGGCTGGCTACCCCGATCATAAGCGGGTCGCCAGCGTCTGGTGCGCGACTTACATCGAGCTGCAAGAGGTGTGGTACGCGATCCGTCACCTCGCCATTGGCGGAAAGGTCACGGACGATGCCGCAATGACGGCCCGCGCAAAAGACTGGCTTCTGGAGGTCGCAAGCTGGGACCCTATGGGCACCACGTCGCGTGCCTATACCGACGAATGGGCCTACCGTGTCTGCAACGCGCTGAGCTGGGGGTACGACTGGCTTTATGACGAGCTGACGGTTGAAGAGCGCGCGCTTGTGCGCGCCAGCCTGCTCGATCGCACGCGCGATATCGCCGAACACGCGATACTGAATGCGAAGATTCATCTTTTTCCCTATGACAGCCACGCGGTGCGATCGGTTTCGCTCACCTTAATCCCCGCCTGCATCGCGCTCTTGGATGACGCGGAGGAGGCGGAGGACTGGCTCCACTACTGCATCGAATTCCTGTTTACCGTCTACTCGCCATGGGCAGATAGCGACGGTGGCTGGGCCGAGGGGGCACAGTATTGGATGATGGGCATGGCCTATCTGATCGACGCCGCAAACCGACTGAAATCCTACACCGGGCTAGACCTTTACCAGCGCGCATTCTTGCAAAATACCGGGGATTTCCCGCTCTATTGCAATGCTCCCAACACGCGCCGCGCCTCTTTTGGCGATGACAGCGCACTTGGCGATCTGCCGGCCATCAAGACGGGGCTGAATATGCGCCAGTTTGCCGGGGTCACGGGCAAAGGCGAATACCAGTGGTATTGTGACGAAAACCTGAAAACAAACCCCGACACCGAAATGGCGTTTTACAACTGGGGCTGGTGGGACACCAACTTTGACGAGATGGTCTTCCAAACAGACTTTCCGTCTATTGAGGCAACCACACCAAAAGGCGGCTTGCGTCATTTCAAGGGGATCGGATGGGTCGGTGTGCAGCATGCGATGGACGACCCTGACCAGCATATCCAGTTCGTCTTCAAGTCCTCGGGCTTCGGCTCCATCAGCCACAGCCACGGCGATCAAAACGCGTTTTGCATGGCCGCCTATGGCGAGGATTTGGCGATCCAGTCGGGCTATTACGTGGCTTTCAACTCCTCGATGCACCGCAATTGGCGCAGGCAGACCCGGTCGAAAAACGCGATCCTGATCAATGGCAAAGGCCAGTACGCGGAGAAGGACAAGGCCAAGGCTCTGGCCGCATCGGGGCGGATCATCGCGGCCGAAGAACATGACGACCACGTCTACATCTGCGGAGATGCGACGGAGGCCTATAGAAGCTTGTCGCCAGAGGTGACCCGCGCCGAGCGCGAAGTTTATTTCGTGCGCAACGACTATTTTGTCATCGTCGACAAGGTGGACGCGACGGAGCCCGTCACCATTGACTGGCTGCTGCACGCAAACACCCCGTTCGAGCTTGGGAAAACCTCCTTCCGCAATAGCGGGGAGAAGGCCGGGTTCTACGGGCAGGTCGTCTGGTCGGAGGCTGGCAAGCCAGAGATGGGCCAGTTCACCAATTTTCCGGATGTCGATCCGGTTGACTATAAAGGGCTGCCGGTCAGCACCTGCCTGACAGCGCGCTACCCGGCGTCGACACGGCATCGCATTGCAACGCTCTTGGTGCCCTACCGGCTCGCAGAGCCAAAGCGCATTTTCCATTTCATGGATGACCAAGGCTACGACGCCGATCTGTATTTCAATGATGCGGAAGAGAACACCTTCAAGGTCGTTCTGAAAAAACTCGCCAACACCTAAGGGAAGGACCTCTTCATGAAACTTGCTGGAAAGACTGCCATCGTGACCGGCGGCGGCCGCGACATCGGGGCGGCCGTGGCGATCAAGCTGGCTTCTGAGGGGGCCAATGTGGCGATCAACTATTTCGCAAGCTCTAAGGGGGCCGACGAGGTTGTCGCCAAGATCGAAGCCGCAGGCGGTAAGGCCATTGCCATGCAAGGCGATCTGAAAAAGCCGGAAGATGTACAAGCGCATATGTCCAAAACGGTCGAGGCCTTCGGCGCAATCGACGTGCTCGTCAACAATGCGGGCGGTCTGGTTGCGCGCAAGAAAGTCGCTGAAATGGATCTCGCCCATTGGCAAGAGGTGTTGGACCTCAACCTGACCAGCACCTTTCTGATGACAAATGCCTGCCTGCAGCACATGAATTCGGGGACCATCGTGAACATTGCCTCGCAAGCAGGCCGCGATGGTGGTGGGCCAGGGGCGATCCCTTATGCCACGTCAAAAGGTGCTGTCATGACGATGACCCGGGGGTTGGCCAAAGAACTCGGGCCGGAGATACGCGTCAACGCGCTCTGCCCCGGCATGATCGACACGGATTTCCACAACATCCACACGCCGGATGCGGGTCGCCGCGGGTTTGAGGCGAATGCCCCCGTCAAACGGCAAGGTCATGTGGATGACGCGGCAAATCTGGTGCTGTTTTTGGCCTGCGACGATAGTGCGTTCATTACGGGCGCGAATATCGATATCAACGGCGGCATGCTGTTTTCATAGGAGGTTTGGAGAATGTCTGATTTCCCAGAGGTCGCGTCCGGCGAAAATGTCACCCGCCAAGTTCTTTCAGACCACCCGGACCTCATGGTCGTGGCCTTTCGGTTTGGGGCGGAAGGTGCGGAAGGCGCCCTGCACAACCACCCGCATGTGCAATCCACCTATGTCGAAAGCGGTAGATTCCGATTTACGCTCGGTGAAGAACAGCGCGAGGTCGGCCCGGGCGATAGCTTTGTGATCCCCTCCGAGCTGACTCATGGCTGCATTTGTCTGGAGCCGGGGACCCTGATCGACTGCTTCACGCCCCGGCGCGATGATTTCCTCTAACGATAGCCCTACCCCGTTGCTGAAAAAACCCCTTACCGTGCCGAGCCACCCGGTATCGCGGTCTCTTCGCTCAAGAACTCGTAGTTGAACCGGTTCAGCCCCGTGGCAAGCGGGTCGACGGAGGCTGCGTAAAGGTCCTTCACCGTGCGCTCGACCACGCCTTCGAACACCTCATCCACGCTCAGCACGTCGCCGCGCACGAAAGGTTCACCGATGGTGGCAGGCGCGAAGAAGACGCGCGCGTTGAACATGCCGCGGTCCTGCGGCAGGGTCGACGGCCGGTCATGGTTGATGGTCACGTTATAGGTGTCATCCTGCAGCTCGGTCCCCACAAACAAAGTCCGTTGCTGTATCGGCGCGCCATTGCGGTCAAACGCAGCGCGGTCATCGAGATACTGCACAGGTTCGCGGAACAGGACCGAGGTCTCATAGGCCTGATGGAAATCGTCATCGATGTTTTCCAGCGTGACGCGCGGGAAAATCGCAATCCAATGCCCGCCCGCATCCGCCACCACGTTGCGCACATAACCCAGCGATCCGTCCAGCTGGTAGAGGCTGATCGTCACGTTTGATCCATACTCGGCGGTCCCGGTGAAAATCGGGTCGATCTGCAGGATCGGCAGGAATTGTGCGTCATCAATGCCGCCGCCCACAAGGCGCGGCGCCTCCTCAACGACGGGGAAGGGCACGGGGTCAATCTCGATGATCTCGCTGTCACTGTCGGTGATCGGGCGGCCGGGGTTGTTCGGATCACCGGAGGTGCCGCCAGTCACAGTCGCGGTGTTGATCACGTCCTGCAGCACGGCCGTCGTGTAGCCCACAAATACGTCATAGGTGATCGTAACGCTGTCGCCCGGTGTCAGAACCGGAATCGCAATGACAAGCTCTGGCCCGCTGCCGGACAGGACACTAGCCGGGGTTCCGCTTAGCGACACGCTGGTCACGGACAGTCCCGTTGGAAGCGGGTCGCGCACCACCAGGTTGGTGGCAGGCCCGGTCGCGCCCGCATCATTGGTCACTGTCACCGTATAGGTGATCGTGTCGCCCTGCATTGGCTCGGTCTCGCTGACGTCCTTGATGATGTCGACATCGGGTTCCACCACATCAACCGAGGTCTGGTCGGTGATCGGCGTCAAAGGCCCCTCCCCTTGTGGGGTTACGACAAGCGACGCGCTGTTGGTCAACACGTCACCGTCATTGACGCTTGGCAGGTCATCCACCCGCACCGTCACCTCGACCACAATCTGGTCATTTGCGTCGATCACATTGTCCGAATAGGCGTTGGTCAGATTGTCAAAGCTCAGGATCACGTCATTGCCAGACGTGCTGACCACGGTTGCTTCATCATTGACTGTCACGCCCGAGATCTCGGACCCCACGGATGTGATGTCCGCCGAGACAAAAGACAGCCCCGTAGGCAGCGAATCCGTCAGGGTCACGTTGTCCATCGGAATTTCAGGCAGCGTGATTACCAGCTGATAGGTGATCAGCTCGCCAATGCCCACATCCGGGTTGTTCGGGTCATGCTCGGCGTCGCCCGTCGCCGGGGAGCCGGTGGAGAGAATGGTTTTCTCCAGCTGCGCGGACAGCGCGGTGCGCACCTCATCTGTCAGCTCCGGGTAGTCGCGCTCATTCGGGTTGTCGCCCGGCGCGCTGTCATAATTGACCGTTGCTGCGTTGATATAGCTTGCCGTCGGGTCCGCCAGCGTGCCGACATCGGCCGTATAGGTCACGGTCAGCACGTCATTGGGCTCCAGCACCGGGATAGTGGCCGAGAAGAACCCTGTGGTGGCAGAGACCGTCGGGGTGATCGTAGCCCCATTCACTTGGAACAGCAGCGAGCCGGTGTGCAGCAGGAAGGGACCCGGCATCGTGTCGGTGACAATCACGTCATAAGCGGGGCCCGCATTGCCGCCGGGCGGTCCGACATTCTCGATGGTGAGCGTATAGGCCACCTGATCGCCCGTATCGACCACCAGCGGGCCGGTCTTGTCCAGCTCCAAAAGTGGCTCCACGATGACGACCTCGGCGCTGTTCTCCCGCGTCGGGAAGGGCGGCTCGCCCGTGGGGTCCACATCAAGGTCAACATTATTAGTCAAAGTCGCGCCTGCCACGGCCGCCGGGTCGTCGGTGATCACGGCGGTGACCTGCAAGACGATCACATCATCCGGCCCAATCGTGCCGTCAAAGGCGTTCGACACGTCACCGAAATCAAAGGTGACATCTTGCCCCGATACGGTGACGGTCGGGTCGGTCAACGGGTTGCCCCCGATATCGGTCATGGCCGGCACGCCGAAATTCACGACATTGAAGGAGACATATTGCATGCCCACAGGCAGCGTGTCGGTGATCACGACCGAGTCCATGTCAATCTCGGGCAGGAAGATGTCGTATTGGAAGGTCACCTCCTCCCCCACGGCCAGGGCGAAGGGGGTGGAGCCCGGCACTGAATCCGTCTCGGTAAAGCTTGAGGAGATCGGGGTTTTGTCCACAAACGGCACGGTCGAGACCGCAAAGTCATCCGTGTCATTGTAATCGCGCCCGCCGGGGCTGTCCGGGTCGCCATCACCGACTGTGTCGTAGTCAACGCTGATCGTGTTGGTGAAGCTCTGCGCTTCGGGCGCGGCAAGATCGAGCACGGCGTCATAGCTCACGACAAGGCTCTCGCCCACCTCAATCGGCAAGGCGGTCGCGCTTCCGGCGTTATAAAGCAGGAACTCAAAGCCGGTCGCTGTTTCCGTTATGCTCAGCAGCGAAGTGACGTCCAATCCGTCCAGCTCAACCACCACAGTGCCGGAGACAAGCGACAGGAACGGGTTGGCAAATGTGTCTTGCACGAAAGCATCATAGGCAGGCGCGGTGCCGTCATTGGTGATTGTCGCCGAATAGCTGACCGTCTGGCCAGGCACCACCGCGATATTACCCGTCTTCTCGACCGTCAGATCTGGCTCGACAATATCAATATCTGCCGTCGCCGTCTGCGGGTTCAACGCGGGCTCGCCCTGCGGGGTCACGGTCAGAGTCGCACTGTTGGTCAGCTCTGCCCCGTCAACGCTGCCGGGCTCATCGGTGACGAGCGCTGTCACCAGAACGGTGATCTCATCCGCGCTGTCAATCGTCCCATTCGCAGTGTTCGTCACATCGGTGAAGGTGTAAGTCACGCTGCCGGTCGTGTTGGTGATGGTGTTGGACGCAAAGGCGACTTCTGCCCCGACACTGTCCACACTGGCGGAGACAAACGTCAGTCCGGTCGGCAGCGTGTCGGCCAGCGTGACCGTGTCCATCGGGATCTCGGGCAGCGTGATGACCAGCTCGAACGTGACCTCCTCGCCAATGGTCAGGTCCAGCTGCGTCGCGTCATGCTCCCCTGCCCCGGTCAACGGATCGCTCGACCCGATGGCGCTTTTGGCAAGCTGCGGATCGGTGGAGACCGTCTCGGTATCGCTCACGGTCGGGTAGCTGCGCTCATCCGGGTTCGCACCGGGGGAGCTGGTGTAATCCGCCGTCGCCGTGTTGCCATATGCCACAGTCGGCGCCGCGTTCGCGTCCAGCTCAGCGGTGTAATCCACAGTCACGACCTGCCCCACACCAATAGTCGGCACGGTCAGGGAGAAGGTGTTGGCCGTGGTTGTTACGGTCGGCGTGATGATCGCGCCATCCAGACGCACCACAACGGAGGCCGGGTCCAGCGTGAAGGCCGGATCTAGCGTGTCAGCAATCACGACGTCATAAGCCGGACCCGCCGCACCATTGGCGGGGCCATCATTCGTCACTTCAATGGTGAAATCCGCATCCGCACCCCGCGCGACAGACAAGGGCGCGGTCTTGTCGAGCACCAGCAGCGGCTCGACAATCTCAACGACGGCGGTATCCGTTTGCGGATCAAGCGGCACGCCGCCATCGGGCGTCACAATAATGCTTGCGGTATTGGTGAGCTGCGCACCCGCCGTCGCTGCGGCGTCGTCTACCACAATGGCGGTGACCTGGAAGGTGATCGTGTCATCCAGCCCAATCGAGCCATCAGACGGGTTGTTGATCGCGCCGAAATCGAACGTCACATCGCGGTTGTTCGGATCGACGGTCACCGTGGGCGCGGAGGCCCCCAGATCGCCCGCGACAGGCACAATCGCGCTGGAAACATATTCCATGCCCACGGGCAAGCTGTCTTCCAGCACCACCGGATCCATCGCGATCTCCGGCAAGGTGATCACATATTCAAACGTTACCTCCTCGCCCACGGCCACCTGGAACGGGTCGTCGCCCGCGCTGCTGCTCGTATCCGCGTTGTTGGAGGAAATCGGCGATTTCTCAACGCGCGGCACCGTGGCCAGCGTGTTGTTGTCAGAAACAGAGTAATCCCGTGCCTCCGGCGTGTTCAACGTGTCGTCATCGACCGTGTCATAAACTGCACTTGCTGTATTTGGGAAACTCACCGCCTCGGGCGCGTTCGCGTCCAACAACACGTCGAACTGGATTTCGATGTTCTGGCCCGGCAAGAGCGTCAGATCGGCGACCTCAAACCCGTCAGGCGCGGTCTCGGTGATGGTTGGTTGCGGGGCAAGCAGCACGCCGTCCAGGAACACCTCGACTGTGCCGCTGACCAGGGACAGGAACGGGTCGGCCAGCGTGTCAGTGACAAGCATGTCATAGGCAGGCCCGGCGCCATTGTTCGTCAGGTTGATCGTGTAGGGCACCACATCGCCCTGGTTCGCGCCAACGGGGGAGGCTTTGACGATCTCGACATCCGGCTCGACAATATCCACCGTCTCGGTCGCCACCACATCGGGCTGCAAATCGGTGCCAAGGTTGTTCGGGTCCACCACTTCCAGCGTCGCGCTGTTCTGCAATGTCGCGCCGTCAATCACAGCGCCAATATCTTCAACCCGCGCGTCAATCCGCACGACGATCTCGGTGTCTCTCGCCGCGCCGTCATTCTCGCCCGGCACCACCACAGTGCCGAAATCAAATTCCACACTGTCGCCGCCCGCTGCGATGGTGATATTGGCGTCGCTTTCATCGGCCCCGATGGCAATGTCGGAGGTCAGACCGCTGTCATTATTGACTGCAAAGAAGGTCGCCGACAGCGCTGACAGGCCAGCAGGCATCACATCGGTCAAAGTCAGATCGGCAGTGCCCTGCGGCAGGGTGATCACCAGCTCATAGGTGACAATCTCGCCAATGGTGACATCGTCGCCTGGCGTATTGGCATCATTGCTGCCGATCAGCGTCTTGGTCAGCGACGCATCCGGCGTCGTCGCATCTGCATCGTCCGACGGCACGGTGTAGCCCGCGAGCCCGGAATCATAGACACGCCCGTTCGGGGTCGTCTCGTCACCCGCCGGGTCGCTGTCATAGCGGGTCACCTCGGCCGTGTTGCTGACGGGGCTTGAGAACAGCGCGGCATCCGTCACCGTGGCTTGATAGCTAATCTCGATGGTTTGGCCGGGCTGAAGCGCCGGGATCACGGCTTGCAGCGCCCCGCCCCCGTCAAACGCGACCGTTGGCACGTCCGGTGCGCCGGGCGTTACATCGGCCCCGCCCGCGTCCAGAATGCGGATGGTGGGCGTGCCGGTTGCTGAAAGCCCCGTATCAGCCAGATCATCGTCGATGATGATATCATAAGCCGGGCCCGTGCCGGTATTGGTCGAGGTGACAGTATAGCTCAGTACGTCGCCTGCATCGGCCGTGGTCGGCGTCACGACCTTGTCGATGTCCAGATTTGGCTCCACCACGGTCACATCGGCCGTGTCATCGACCGACACGTTTGCGCCGTTCCCGTCCGTATAATCCAGCGTCGAAGTATTCGTCAGAACCTCGCCCGAGAAATTCAGCGGGTCATCCACCACCAAAGCGGTCAGCTGGATCACGATCTGGTCGTTTACATCCGTCGCCGCGCTATTGCCGTCAACCACATTGGTCAAGTCGCCGAAGCTGAAGGTTGTCGTCGCCCCAACATTCGACCCCATCGAGTTGATCGCGGGCAGCCCCGCGCCCGAGATATCGCTGCCGATGCTGATCACCTGGGAGGAGACATATTGCAGCAGCGTCGTCCCCGGCGTCGGCAACACGTCTTCCAGCGTCACCGCCGTGGTGTTGCCGTCAGGGATGGTGACGACGATCTCGTAGGTCACCTCCTCCCCAATGGCGAGGTTTGTTCCGCTCGTGTCGCCAAAGCTCGACGACAAAACCGATTTGTCGATATCGGGCGCCGCCGCCGTTACTTGCTCTGACGCCGAAAGGCTGTAATCGCGGTCGTCACTGTCATCGCCAGCGCCGGTTCCGACCCCTTCATCCTCGGGCGTTGAATCAAACGTCAGATCGGCGGTGTTGGGAATGGTTTTGCCCGCCTGAACGCCTGGGTTCACCGTGCCGGTGTAGTTGACCACAAGGTTCTCGCCCTCGTTGAGCCGATCCACATTGATGACAAACGTATTGCCCACGGCGGAGGTCACCGTGTAGCCGGGGTTGCCCGTCACATCGATGCCGTCGAGCAGGATCTGAATGCTGCCGGTATTCAGCGTCAGATCCGGATCGAGCGTATCCGTCAGCTCCAGATCAAAGGCAGGTGCATCAAACTGGCCAGCGATGTTTTGAATATCGAGCGAATAGTTGACCGTTCCGCCCGCCGAGACGGTATCCGGCGTCGCGTCCTTGTCCATCGACAGGCTCGGCTCGATCACGCGCTGGCCCAGGAATTCCTGAACCTGACCGCCATCAAAGGCCAAGCGCGCCCGGTTCACCAGATTGTCGCCTGCAACAGCACCCAGCCCATCCGGTGCGCGCGCATCGACGCGGATTTGGATGGAGTTGTTATTCGGATCGTTGTCCGAAGGCAATTCCAACGTGCCAAAGTCGAATGTGACCGCGTTGCCGCCGCCAGTCGCAGCGACTGTGTCATTCACACCGAGCCCATTGGTGTTGGTGATGCCCCCGCCAATGTCGATGATCTCGGCGCCAATCAGCTCGAGGCCCCCGCGCGTCACCACATCGGTGAACACCGCATTGGTCAAAACGCCCTCGAACAGATCAATCGTGATGACGTAGGAGAAATCTTCGCCCACAATTGTCTGGTTGCCCGTCCCCTCGTCAAATTGCTGGCTGTCCAGCACCTTGTCGATCGAGGGCTGTCCGGTCGTGGCAGTTGCGTCATCTAACAACCCGCCAGCAGGTACCCGGTTCACCGGCACATCCATCGCATTGCCCTCGAAGGCGTTATACTCGGCGATAGCCGCGGTATTTGTCAGGCTTTCATTTGCGGTGATCGTGTCTTCAACAATCAGGTCATAGGTGACGATGATGACGTTGTCGCCAGCAGTCGCGTCAAAGGCAGAAACAGCCCCTTCAATCGCGCCATCGGTCAGGGTCAGCCCGCCTGCGGTAAAGATGTCAGCTGGAACAGCGGGGCCATCAAACGCCACTGCAGCGCCGGTGCCGTCGGTGATATTCAGGTTCAGCCCTGCCCCGCTCGTGGGGATCTCAAACCCTGCAGGCAGCTTGTCGGTGACATTCACGTTGAACGCCCCATTGGGCGCGCGGCCGGTGTTCTCGATAACAATGGCAAAGGTGACCAGGTCGCCTGCATCGACATTGGCGATGTTGGCGTCAATCGGCGTCGTGTCGAGCGCGTCCGAGTTGATCGTGCCCGTAAACCGCGTTCCAGCCGTGCCTGGGTCATTGAAGGTCACGGGGCCCACAGGGGCATCCAAAGAAATCCCGGTGCCCGACGGGGTGAAGGCCACAACCCCTTTTGTGATCTCAAGAACCGGCTCGGAATACTCGAACTGCGCAATCGCGGTCGTGTCTATCGTGTTGCCGAAACTGTCCGTCTCAAAGGCCGTTACCTGATTGGTAAGTAACAAATCCGGGGCAAATACAGCGTCGACAACACTTACTGTCAGCAAGAGTTCCACCTGCACCGGCTGCCTTGGGTCAACCTCAAGGTCGGAGAAGTCAAAGCTCACGCCATTATTGGGCGCGTCAATCGACAGCGTTGGCGCGCCGCCGCCATTGGAAAAGAACGTATCGCCTGGGCCAAACTGCGCCTCGCCTGCGGCTGGGGGCGTGGCGCTGGAAATGGCGTTGAAGGTTGTCACCTCGGTTGCGTCAAAGACGTTTTGCGGCAGGTTGTCGACGAGCTCCAGGTCTTCAAATGCCCCAAGCGGCGCGTCATAGATCACCCGGAACGTCACTGTATCCCCGGCCGCAATCGGCACGGCAGGATCAAAGGCCGTGTTGCCGTTCAGCGCGTAGACCTCTTTCGAACGGATCGCGCCAACGGCAAGCGCAATGCCATTTTCAGATGTGTCATCTTCGCTTCCGATCACCGTTGTCGGGTTCGCGTTGTCGCGCACCGTGCCTGAGACGGTGACATTGTTGGCCAGCACATCGCCTTGGCTCAGCGCAGGTGTGCCGCTGACTGCCCCCGGATAAGCGTCAAGGATCTGGGCGCGGTAGGTGATCGTGGCAGTCGTTTGGGCGCCGGAGGATGTGCCGTCTCCGGCTACATCGCCGGTGAGAAGCCCGTCGCCACCCAATGCAGCGCTGACATTCCAGGTCGTGGTCGTCTCGCCACTGCCCGCATTGAAGTTGGAGGTCTCAAATGGAGTGAGCGAAATCGGCGCGGCAGAAGACCCGCTTTCTTGCGAAAAACTCAGCTCGGCCGAGCCGTCGATATAGTCCCAACCATTGCCCAGAATGTCCGTCACCAAAAGGTCGCCAAAGGTGAAATAGTCGGAGATTTGGACGTTCAGCGTGAATTCGTAAATGTCATCGGGTGTAGGCCCCGCGACCTGAGCGTCCGTGACCACGGCGTTCGATTTCTGCACCGCGATGGAGCGCGCCTGAATGATGTCGGTCGCGCTGTCGGAGACCACCTCTACCGGGTCGCGGCCATCGAGCGGGTCCCAAGTCGCGGTGCCGGTGACTTGGTTGGTGACCGGGGCTTCGTCGCCCGTCGCCGGGTCGATCACCGGGTTAGGCGCGACGGCGGGGTCGTCATTGACGTAGAAATCGAAGGTCACGACGACCGGGCCAGGCCCCGTGATCGTGGGAAACTCGATCACAATCTCATTGTCGGGCGGTGTGGCCAAAGTGTTAACCGGCGGCTCTGTCGTAACGGTGCCCGTCGCGCCGCTGATCGACAGCCCGCCCAGGTAGACGATCTCGGGTGGCAGCGTGTCGGTCAGCACAAAATCTGACAGGGTCTGCCCGTCCGCCACATCAACTTGCAACGTGTATTCATAAGGGTAGCTCGGCCCCGACACAGCGTCGGCTTCGGGCACGTTGTTGACCTTGGTGACATTGAAAAGGTTCTGATCCACGTCCAGCGTCGTCGCACCACCACGGATCGGGGCGTCCGCGCCCGGATTGTCCAGCGGGTCGCATCCAAGGGCAAAGCCGCCAATGGCCTGAAGCTGTTGCGCCTGATCCAGATCTGCCAGCGGCGAGAAATCCAGAACAAGGTCAATATCAATCGCAGGGTTGCCGGGTGAAAACGACCCGTAAGGCAGCTCCAACACCACAAGCTGGCCGCCCGGCGTTCCGTTGACCACAATCGGATTGCTGCTGCCATCCACGGCGAACGGGTGCGTCGCCTCGCCCGCCGCGTCAAAGGTCAGAACGGTGGTGGCAATCGGGGTGCCAAGGAAAGAGGCGCTGTCGAACGTGACGCCATCATCCCCATCTTCGCCCGGTGGCAGGATCAGGTCGACATAAGGGACATAGCCCG
The DNA here is from genome assembly GCA_026710325.1 of Litoreibacter sp. Classification (GTDB taxonomy): domain Bacteria; phylum Pseudomonadota; class Alphaproteobacteria; order Rhodobacterales; family Rhodobacteraceae; genus Litoreibacter. The sequence continues at coordinate 28,688 of JAPORH010000036.1, forward strand.
TGTCGGTGCCGATATTGTCGAAGACCAGCGTGTAACCCACATCCTGTTGCCCAAGATCAACAGCGCTCGGCCCCTCGAAGGAGACATCGGGCACCCCGTCAAGGACGATCCGATCTTCCAGTAACTCGAACCGGGGCATTTTTTTTCCGGGCGTCCACCATCCGCGGCCATATCAGTTCTCCCTGCGGATCAGTTGCGCGTCAGCTTATAGGTGGGTTCCCCACGAATGTCGGCGGCAATGTTGGTTTTCAGCCCCCAACGTTGCAACAGCACACCGCGGGCACGGGCCAGGTTGGCCGCTGCAATCTCGCGTGTCGCACGCGCTGTGGCGACCGCTTGCTCGGATTGCTGAACCAGCTCGTAACCTGACAGAAGCGCCGACAGCAGACCAATGCCACCCTCGCTCGCCCCGCCTTCTGACCAGCGGCGTTCAATCGTGCGCAATGACGATTGCGCGGCGGCCAAAGATTTTCGCTGCGCGACGAGATCGTTGCAGGCCACGATATATTCATTGGCCGAGACATCGACCTCCAACAAAATCGTCTGGATCACCGACAGGACTTGCCGTTCTTGCTGAACGGTCTCCAACCGGCGGCGCTTGTAGCGCGCGTCGCGCTCGTCAAAGCCAAGCGGGACCGAGAATTTCATGCCGAGCAAATGCCCGCTGCCATTGCTCTTATCGCTGAACGCATCGGACAGCGAACGCCCATCCGCGCCGCCATCTGCCGAAAGCTCAAGGATCAGGTCCAGCTCCGGCAGGCTGTCATTGGCGGCCATGCCCTCGCGCAGCAACGCGGCTTGGTATTGTAGGATCGCCTGCTGCAGCTCGGGGCGGTTCAGGAACACATCCTGGATCGTGTCTTTGGTCTTCAGGATCTGCAAAGCGCCGTTCGGAGCGGAGGTCGGAACGATCTCGACCCGCGACGGGCCAAACCGCTTGTCGCCCACCAAAGCGGCCAGGCGGAACTCCGCATTGTCCAAAGCGGCTTTGGCGCGGACGCGGTCTGCCTGCCATTGCTCAGCCAGTGAGCGCGCGCGGGTCACAAGAACAGTGTCAGCGTCAATCCCGCTGCGGCCGGAGATCTGCGACGCAAGGCTCGCGCCATGGCGCGCCAGGTGCGATTGCTGAATATAGACCGCCCGCGCGACGTAAAGGTTCCAGTAAGCGCGCTCGACCTCCATCAGATGCGCCTCGGACTGACGCCGGAATTCCTCAATCGCGATTTGGGTGTCCATATTCGCAATACGGCGTGGCGCATCATTGTGACCAATCCCTGAGCCGCGCAGCAAAGGTTGCACTAGTGAGATCGAGGTCCGTGCCTCGGTCTGCTCGCCGGGGATATAGGCGACGCGGTTTGTGTCAGTTGTCGTGAATCGTTGGGAGACGGAGATCTCCCCGCCCGTCAGCAACCGGCTGCGGACACCGAATTCCAACTCGTCTTCATCGGTGATGGCACGAGCCGAACCGCCGGAGATTGCAGGGCTCGTCGCGCGTTCATTTTCGCGCGACGTGCTGACCTCGGCGAAAAACTCAGGAACGAAGCGGCCCTTCGCTTCTGCAATGGCAGTGCCGCGAATGGCGGGCAGATCGCCGAAGGATTTGATCTGGTTCGAGTTCTTGATCGTTGAATGAACTGTCTCAGGCAAGGAGACCGACCGCCCGCGCTGACCAGGCAACAGATCAGCGCCGTGCACACCGCGCGACCACCATTCGGCGCCTGTCGCGGACGACGTGATGCCAGCAACCCGGCGCACCTCCGCCAGCGATGTGCCAAGCCCGCGCTCCTGTGCCTCGATGGCATTGCCAAGTTGATTTTCTGATCTGACATGGGTATAGTTTGGGAATGAAAATACCTACCAACAT
>JAPORH010000093.1 GCA_026710325.1 Litoreibacter sp.
CTCCCATCAGCGCTGGTCGATCGAGGAACTGTACAAAACCGTCAAGCAGACCCTGTCGATGGAGGCCTTCCACGCCCAGAGCCTGCGCGGCGTGCAGCAGGAACTCATCGCCGGGATGACCCTCATCGCCCTCGCGCGCGTGATGTCAAATGACTGTGAAACACTTATCAACGGATCCAACCACCGGCCGACACGCGGCGGGCTCCGCGCCAACCAGAAGAATGCCCTCTCTGTTGTCTACAACGGTTTCGAAGAAATGATGCTCCGCTTCACAAAGAGCTGTGCGACCTTCGTCCGCACCACCCTAGCCCGCATCGCCGACTGTATGCAGCCGGATCGACCCCACCGGTCCACCCACCGCTTCTCCCAAAAACCCATCGGCAAATGGAAACCGCCCAAACCGTCCTGATCCCCGCCGGACCAACCCTGTCCGGGGCCTCCTTAAGTTAATACCCCCGAAAAATTAAGTTAATGCCATTGCCCCCCCCCCGCTCATTGGCCCGGGCCTAGTTCGATTGTATGCACAAACAACTATCCAATGAAGGTAAAAGCCAATGAAACAAGATGTTTATCAAAAAGTGACTGATGAAATTATTACCGATCTCGAACAATGCGAGCCGATATGGCTCAAACCTTAGTCATCAGACAATATGGACAGGCGGATTGTCAAACCACTGCGTCACAACGGTATGCCTTATAGCGGTATTAATGTGCTGATGCTTTGGGGCGCAGCCATTGAGGGCGGGTATCATTCGCTATTCTGGATGACCTACCGACAAGCTAAGGAACATGGCGCAAATGTTCGTAAAAGCGAGCGCGGCAATTCAGTGGTCTATGCCAACACTATCACCGAGACCGAAGAGCAAGACGACGAAAGCGAGGAGTACCGCAAAATCCCGTTTATGAAAGGATACAGCGTTTTCAACGTGGAACAGATCGAAGGATTGCCCGAGCATTTTTATTCCAAGCCCGAGCTGGTGATTGATCCCGCAGAGGGGATCGAACATGCGGATGCATTTTTTGAAGCCAGCGGAGCTGATGTTCGCCACGGTGGCAATCACGCCTTCTATGTTGGCGGAAGCGATCATGTGCAGATGCCGCACTTTGAGGCTTTTTAGAGCCCTGAAGCATATTATGCAACTTTGGCACACGAGTTAACGCATTGGACAAAACACTCCAAGCGCCTCGACCGTGAGCTTGGCCAGAAAAATGGGTCGATGAAGGCTACGCCAGCGAAGAACTAGTTGCCGAGCTTGGCGCGGCGTTCTTTTGTGCTGACTTGGCATTGACGCCCGCGCCTTGCGAAGATCACGTGGCCTATATTCAAGGGTGGCTGAAAGTCTTAAAAGAAAACAAATACGCGATCTTTGCAGCCGTTGCGCATGCTCAGCATCCCGCAGATTTCCTGCATGGTTTTCAGCCGGTCATTGAGGAAGAGCCACAACAAGCCGTGGCTTAAAAAATTGCGGCCAAGCCCGTCTGGCTTGGCCGCAATCAGTCTGAGATAAACCGTTCAGATATACTTCATGTTCAGCCTTACTTATCTTAACAAAGACCATCGCAGCACATGAGATAATTGATATATATCCCATCTATAGATAAAAAAATATCAATTTATGCTCTTTTGACATTTAAGGATAATCTATATATAACTAAATGAACTAAAAAAAAGTATGGAAAGATACCCGTGAACAGCGTCAAGGAAACAGCCAAGAGACAATATACCCTCGCACTAAACAATGCCGCGAACCAGGTTACTGGACTAAAAACGCCGCGCGAGGGATGGATTAGCACCATGCGCAAGGCGCTGGGCATTTCTGCGCCCGAGCTTGCCAAACGTCTGGGCGTTACCAAACCCGCCATCTATCAGGCCGAGCGAAAAGAGCATGAGGGCGGCGTCACGCTCGGCCATATGAAGCGTCTAGCCGAGGCGATGGGCGGCAAATTCGTCTATACCATCGTGCCCGATGGTCAGATCGAGGATATTCTGCGCGATCAGGCCCGCACCAAGGCGGAGGCCGTCGTACGACGAGCAAGCGCACATATGGCCTTAGAAAAGCAATCGCTTTCCCCGGAACAAACGCGGGCAGAGATTGAGCGGCTTACGGAGCAGCTTCTTCGCGAGCGCCCCTCAGATTTCTGGGAGGCATCATGAATTTTAAAGAACCCGAAGGTGCGACACCGCTTGATCCCGACGAAATGGGTGATCTGAAATTCGACTACATCACAACGCGCGGCGAACTGGACGAGCTTGAGCAAGCCAATATCACCGAAGGGTTGCGCTGGCTATCACGGCGGCGCGGCGGAGATATTCTGGCCGACGAATTCGTGCGCATACTGCATAAGCGCCTGTTTGGCGATGTTTGGGATTGGGCCGGAACCTATCGTTTGCGTGAAAAGAACATCGGCATCGAGCCGTATCAGATCAGCATGCAACTGCGCATCCTTCTTGCCGATGCGCGCTTCTGGGCAGAGAACGACATCTTTGATCCGCTTGAAGCGGGGGCACGGTTTCATCATCGCATGGTGCAAATCCACCCCTTTCTAAATGGCAACGGGCGGCATGCACGGGTCGCGACCGACATCTATTTGTCGGATTACTTCGATCACGCTCCGATCGAATGGGCGAGCGGTTTCGACCTTCAGGCCGACAATGACAGACGTGAAGCCTATATCGCGTCCCTGCACTCTGCCGATGCAGGTGACTTTGATCCTCTCCTGAAATTAGTCGCGGGGAACGGCAAAGCTGGCTGAAGCTGCCGGTATCCCACTTCCCATGGTTTTGCTGCTTCGGGCGAACTTACATCTTTTCAGTTAGTGGGCTTACTTTGCATGAACGCTTGAATTCCTGGCCGAAGCCGGATCATCTCTCAATATCCTGCCCGCGCCAGCCGCATTTACCACGCGGTCCATGTTAGATTTGACGTTTGATCTCCTTGACTCTGGCCCTTTGGAGTGGGACTTCATGCCCGTGCCATGCCCAACGTCTGCCGCGTCGATAATGGCGTATAGAGGCGATCCGCCATTTCGCTATGCCAAGCCTCATCTACGTCTGATAGGGACCATGTGTCTTTGAACGCTACGCCGCCGCCTCTGAGCCTATCGGAGCAGCAGAATCGCGATTGCTATTGAACGGCGGTCAAGATAGAGCAAATCGACAGACGCGCATGAGGGCTAGGTTGTCGCCTGTCCATAGCGTCCGGTTTCGCCAGTTAGCCGTCATACTGCCATTTCCCGCGCTCCCAACGACAGCCTGTTATCAATGATTAGATCGTTGTAGCGCAACCGCTTGCCGTCCATGCCGCTATCTATTGACTCCATCATATCAAGCGTATCTTGCGGTCGAATATTGTGCCGTCCGGCAAACTCTCGGGCATAGCGATCCAAGTGCTTTTCGCTGAACTTGTGGAACGTCCCGTTATAGCCACGCTTGAGCATAGCCCAGAGCGACTCCATGCTGTTCGTATACGCTTGCCGGCGGACGAATTTCTTAGCAGAGTGATTGACGGCTTAATGTTCATATTCCGGCATACCCGCATAGGCCGCTGCTTCGTCCGTGTAGAGCGTTGCACTTGGTGAGACCCGGGCGCGGATAAAACCTTGCAGGGCTGCCGTGTTGGTCTGCAATGCGCCAAGTGCCAAGCCGTCTTCTGCGTCACGCCAAAGTCACGGTGAAGATTCATGCTCGAAACGCCCTTAAGGTTGGTCGAGCACAGGAAAATAGCTATCGCCCAGACTTGAAAGCTAAGCTGTGACGAGTGTATGAGCGTGCCGGCCTTCACCGAAAAGTCCTTGCGGCAGTTGCGGCAGCGGTAGGGTTGCGGCTTGAGCGTTGCGGGACATGACTTGCTTCCTCTCTATTTAGTGTCTGTAAAAAAACTCTAAATTCAATATTAAAACGCTGAATAACTTGACTCTTTTGTCATTTTTCTCTGGCGAAGATTGCGGGTATTTGATACAATATCAGCACTTACACCCAAGATTTGCCCTAAATCAGCAAATCTTCGCCAGAATCTCACAAAAGAAAGGTCACATTATGCGCACATCCTTCGCAATACAACCCCTTCTTGGCAATACCGCCACCCGTCAGCTCACCTTCGACCCTACCT
>JAPORH010000057.1:0-3852 GCA_026710325.1 Litoreibacter sp.
CGGGCGCTTTCAAGCCCAAAATCGAAGGCTATTTCGCCGTGAGTCGTGTACCGTGCTCTAAGGCAGAACTTTCCGTGAACGTTTGTTTCTGGCTGGCTTTGCTGATGATTTTGTAAGCAGTTGATCTGCCTATTCCTAGATGCTTTGCGGCTTGAGAGACGGATTTTCCGGCCTCTATGAGGTCTTGGAGTGCCGAGATTGTTTCGGGTTGGAGTGGCGGGCGCCCAGGGGTGCGGCCCTGCTTTCGAGCGTTGATCATGCCGTCTTTGGTGCGCTCAGAGATGAGGCGTCGCTCGAAATGCGCGATGGCCCCGAAGACATGGAACACGAGCTCTCCGGCAGCGGATGTCGTGTCGATCCGTTCCTCCAGGCTGATCAGATTGATTTCTCTGGCCTTGAGGTCATCGACGGTTTTCAGAAGCTCTTTGAGTGAGCGTCCCAATCGATCGAGGCGGATGACGGCGAGGGTGTCGTTGGGCCGTGCCTGCTCAAGCAGGTCTGCCAAACCGGGCCGGTTGAACGTCTTGCCGGAAATCACATCCTCGAACACGCGAATAGCGCCGTGTTGTATCAGCCGATCTTTCTGGCCGGACAAATCCTGGTCGGCTGTTGAGACCCTTGCGTATCCGAGGATGTCGCCGGTGCGTGGCATGGTGTCTCCAAAACGAACGGTTTGGGGACGTATGCCCGCGCGATGTGGGATCGTCCTTCCGGGTATCGATATCTGTCTATTTAATAGTCTTCATATTAAACGGCGTCCAGAAAACTTCAACACCGTTTTGAGGACAGCTATGCCCCGTCGTTCATTGCTGTCCGCCGGTGCCCGTGCCGACCTCTTCGATATCCCGACAGACTCTGATGCCCTGATGCGCCCTTACCTGCTGTCGCCTTCGGATCTGGAATTGATCCGCACGCGCCGCCGCGATGAAAACCGGTTCGGGCTGGCCGTCCATATCTCTCTGCTCCGCCACCCAGGCCAAGGGTGGCGTGATGGGGTGGTGTTCCCTTCAACTCTCTTGGATTTGCTTGGCGACCAGGTGCATCTGCCCGCACCGCACCTTGCTAAATTACGCCAGCCGTGGGGCGACACGCGCGGCGCATCAAGCTCTTGCGCTGCAGCATCTGGGCCTGGTGCAGTTCACCAAAGAGCATATGGCGATGGCGGGGGATATCGCCACGACGGCGGCTTTTGCGACGGATCATGGCGTGAAGATTGTTGAGACGCGCGTTGCGGAGCTGCGCAAGCAGCATCTGGTGCTGCCGCCCGTGGGTAGGCTTGAGCGCCTTGCCCTGAAGGGGCGGGCGCGCGCCCGGCGTGAGGCTGCCGCTGCGCTGTTTGATGGTCTCTCACCGGAGCAACGTGCCCAGTTACAGGCGCTCTTGGTGAACGATCCGTCTGTTGGGCAAACGCGTCTCACGTGGTTGCGTGGCTATCCACATTCGACCAGTCCGGCCAGCATGACCGCGCTTCTGGATCGCTTGAAATATCTGCGATCATTGGGTTTGCCGCCAAACCTTGGGCACGGCCTCCACCCTGACCGGCTGCTCAAGTTCGCGCGCGAGGGCGCGGTGGCCCCTGTGAGCTTACTGAACGATTTTGGCGAAGGGCGGCGGATCGCAACGCTCGCGGCGCAGATGGCGGATTTATCCATCCCGATCACCGATGTGACCATCGCCATGTTCGAGCGGCTGACAGGCCAGCTTTTCTCACGATCCGGCAATCGCCAGGAGGAGGTCTGGCGTATGGGCAAGACCAAGGTTGGCAAGCTGATGCAGCTCTTCGGCGCGTCCATTGATACCATGGCCCGCGCACAAGATCCTGGCCAAGATCCCTTTGCTGCGTTGGATGCGGATGTCGGGTGGGAGATGCTCTTGGGTAAGCGTGACGAAATCGCTGACTTCGGAGAGCTGGCGACCAGTGATCCGCTCGCTCTGGCGGCTGAGCGCTCTGCCTACATGCGCAAGTTTGCCCCTGCCTTCCTTGAGGCTTTCGAGTTCAACGCCACCGATGCGGGGGATGATCTCAAGGACGCGATCACCTTGCTGCGCGACCAAAACAGCACCGGCAAACGGAAGTTGCCCGATGATCCGCCCATGCCCTTCGCGGCCAAGCATTGGCCGTCGCTGATCGTCCAGGATGGTAAGCCGCAACGGCGCGTCTACGAGACCGCCGTTGTGTCTACCTTGCGCGCGCGGTTGCGCGCCGGGGATGTCTGGGTCGACGGAAGCCGTGACTATCGCCGGTTCGACAGCTACCTGCAGCCACGCAACAAAGCCGAAACCATCATGCGGGATGCGGGCTTCGAGACAGACCCGGAAGCATGGTTGTCTGATCGGCGGACGAAAACGGCGAAACGCTTTGACCAGGTAGAGCGCGCCTTGAAGCGCAATGCGCTTTCTGGTGTGCGAATTGAACGTGGGCGGTTGAAAATTACGCCGCATGACGCGGTCACACCGCCCGCTGCCGTGCGACTGGAACGGGCGATTGATGCCGCGATGCCCCGCATCCGCATCACCGAGTTGCTCTGGGAGGTGAACGCGCAGACCGGGTTCCTTGCTGCTTTCACCGACCTGCGGTCTGGCAAGCAGCACGATGAACCTGCCGCCGTTCTGGCCACGATCCTGGCCGGGGCCACCAATCTCGGCCTGGAGCGGATGGCCCATGCCTCATCGCGTGTCTGCCACGCGCAGCTGACCTGGGCGCAGACATGGTATCTTCGGCCGGAGACATTCGCGGATGCCTTGGGTCGCATCGTCGATGCCCATCATGGTTTGCCCTTCGCGCAGCACTGGGGCACAGCTCATCGGATGGCCAGTTCTTTGCTGCCAATCGCGGCAGCGGGCTCATCAACGCGAAGTACGGTCCTGATCCCGGCCTGAAAATCTATTCCGTCCTGTCGGGCCAGTACGGATCCTTCCATTCCAGCGTCATCGGGGCGACGGCAGGCGAAGCCCCTTTCGTGCTTGATGGCCTCCTGAGCAACCCGGCCAGCTGCGACCCGCTTGTGCATTACACAGATACCGGCGGCGTGTCGGACCACGTCTTCGCCCTGTTCCATCTCTTGGGGATGACCTTTGCTCCGCGCCTACGCGACTTTACTGACCGGCGGCTGGCCTACTTCACAAGCGCGAAGGCGTGGCCTACCCTGTCACCCCTCATTGGGAGGCCGGTCAACGAAGAGGTGATCCGGCAGTAATGGGGCGATATCATGCGGCGCGCGGCCAGCATCCGCGACAAGTCTCTGAAACCGTCTGAAATCCTGCGCAAGCTTGGGGCCTGCCGCCAGCAAAACCGGCTGTATCTCGCCCTGGGTGAAATCGGCCGGATCGAGCGCACACTCTTCATGCTCGACTGGATCGAGAACGCCGATCTACGCATGGAATGCCACGCTGGTCTAAACAAAGGAGAAGCGCGCCACTCATTGGCCAGGGCCGTCTTTGCCCACGCGCAAGGGCGCATTCATGATCGCTCCGACGCGGCTCAACAGAAACGGGCAATGGCGCTCAACCGCGTCATTGCCGCCATCACGTTTTGGAACACAATTTACATGGACAAAGCAGCCAGCCATCTTGCACAGACCAGTCCGCTCTACGACGCCAAGCTGCTTGCCCACACGTCGCCCCTCGGATGGGGCCACGTCATCCTCTCCGGCGACTTCGACTGGCATACCGGGGCCGCAGAGCGCAAAATTGCGCGACCACTGAACATCAGGCCAGCCAAAGACGGGGGAACGTGAGTGTGTTCGTGAAATGTTCCCGCTTAGAGTAATTCTACGCACAAACCTTCCGATGAGGCCCGGCATGACTTGTCGGAAAGCCGGATGCGGGAAAACCGCACGTCCGGTTTGATGA
>JAPORH010000057.1:3862-4099 GCA_026710325.1 Litoreibacter sp.
TGGAGTAATTCTACGCACAAACCTTCCGATGAGGCCTTGATGATTGTCGGGGAAGCCGCCAGCAGGATTGTCACAGAGTACCCAGATTTCGCCCAGACTAACACCTCTGTCCCGTGGCGTAGCATCCGAGGGATGCGGAACAGGATTGCACACGGTTACTTTGACATTGACCTGCATGTTGTCTGGCAAACGGTGGCCGAACTGCCTCCGCTGATAGCACAGCTGACTGAGATTTCG
>JAPORH010000239.1 GCA_026710325.1 Litoreibacter sp.
AAGCTTCAATTCGAATCCTTTTCGCTCCTCGTTTCAAGTAGCGTCGTGTACTATGCGGGTTTACCTATGATGCGACGCAATCGAGCATGGATGTTCATCAACGGTTGGAGTGGCTCGCAAAAAACAGCAGCGGGGCGGTGATCTCGGAAGAAACAAGTGCAATCCTTGGCTACTCGGCGACGCAGGATGTCTCCGCTCAACCATATACACACCTCGCGCGGCTCTATGACAAGATGGGCGAGCGGCTGCCAGGCGCGCATGTTAGATATGTGCGGGAGAAGCTTTTGCGGCAGGCGCAATATGCGCGGGTGCGAGTGGAGATGCCGGGACCATGGAGTACGCGGTTTTTCTTCCGAGTCGTCATGGCCGAGCTGCGCCGCGCGTCCGATTTTGTCTTTGGGTCCCTCTTTGGCTACGGACATAAGCCCGCGCGCGCCTTGGGGGCGTTTGCGGTTCTTTGGCTCGCCACTGTTATTCTGTACAGCGCCACATATTCCAATGGCCAAATGGCGCCGAATTCCGATGTGATCCTGACATCGACGGATTGGCAGGAAGCGGTAGAGCTCTATGACGAAAGAGCGATCGCACTCAAAAAGGGTGAAGTGCCTCCGGCGCTCCCAAAAGATGCGCGTTGCGACATGCCGCTTTGCATTTGGGAGACGTCAAAAACCCATCAGGACTACGAGACCTTCAACCGCTATGCCTATGCGCTCGATCTGTTCATCCCGCTCGACTCGCTGGGGCAGGAAGCGGCCTGGGCGCCCTCCAAAGATCGGGGCGCTTTGGGTGCGTTTGCCTATTGGATGCGCTGGCCCATTCAGATGGCGGGTTGGATCATCACGGCTGTGGGGGCCGCGACCTTGACGGGGCTCGTGGGGCGGAAGGAGTAGCGGCTGCGACATCGTGCGGGGCTTGTGGGCTCGCGCGAAATCTGGTCTAGCGCGGTGCAAGATTAGACCGTCTCGAAAGGCCCGCGCCGTGACCGACAATTCCCGCCCCGCCATCCGGCATATCGTGTTTTTCTCGGCCAAGGACCGCGCGGACCTGCCCAAGATTGTCGCGGGGCTGGAGGAGCTGGGCAAAATCCCCCATTCGAAGGTGTTTGAGGTGCGCGAAAACACCCAGGCTGACGCATTGTCGAGCGAGGTCGATGTGGTCGTCTACGCGGAATTTGCGAGCGCCGCTGATTTGGCGGCCTACAAGGCGGACCCGATCTACGCGCAGGCGATCAAAGTGGTGCGCCCCCTGCGGGAGCTGCGCATCGCTGCTGACATCTGACGGCGCGTATGGACCGGCTGCTCTTTGACGCGGGGCCTTTGCTGGGTGGTAGCCTCTTTTCCGCGCCTTCGCGCGTGATCCGGGCTGACCGATTTGAAGATGTACCGGATGCTTTTGCTCAGATGGACGCGGCGCGCGCGGCGGGCGCTTGGCTGGCGGGCTATGCGTCTTACGAGCTGGGCTACTCCTACTCCCACAAGCTGCGGGATCTTTGCCCGGAGGGCGGCGCGCCCTATCTGCTCTTTGGCGTTTTCGACGCCCCAGAACCTGCGCCGGAGTTGGTCGAAGGGCCTGCCGCACTCAGCACGCCGGAGCCGCTTTGGTCGGAGGCTGACTACGCCAGCGCTTTTGCGCGGCTGAGGGAGTATATTGCGGCGGGCGATGTCTATCAGGCGAACCTGACCTTTCCTCTGACCGCGCGGTACGATGGGACGGCGGAGGCGCTTTATGCGCGGTTGCGCGCCCGCCAGGCCGCGCCGCATGGGACCTTGCTGGAATTGGACGGCGTGACGCTGTTGTCGCGCTCGCCGGAGCTGTTTTTCTCGCTTGATGCTGATCGGCAGCTCAAAGCGCGGCCCATGAAGGGGACGGCTGCGCGCGGGGAGGGGGCGGCGGAAGACGCGGCGCAGGTGCATTGGCTGCGCAACTCGGTCAAGAACCGGGCCGAAAACCTGATGATCGTGGATTTGCTGCGCAACGATATGAGCCGGGTGTCCGAGGTCGGCACCGTCCGCGTCCCGCATCTGTATTCGATCGAGACCTATGACACGCTGCACCAGATGACTTCGACCGTGACGTCCCGCCTGCGGGGTGACGTGGGGCTGGCGGAGCTGTTCGAAGGCCTCTTCCCCTGTGGCTCCATCACCGGCGCGCCGAAAATCCGGTCCATGCAGATCATCGCGGAGCTGGAGCAGAGCGCCCGCGGCACCTATTGCGGCGCCATCGGCTGGGTGTCGCCCGAGGGGGCGATGGAATTCAACGTCGCCATCCGCACGATTGAGCTAATGGCGAGCGGGGAGGCCCGGCTGAATGTGGGCGGCGGCGTGGTCTATGACAGTGAGGCGGGCGCGGAATACGCGGAGGCGCTGTTGAAGGCGCGGTATGCGGAGATCGGTTGAGTTAAGCTTGGTTAATCCTTGAAGCTTTTCTGGCCCGGTTGTTTGATGGAGGGGGATTGATGTGAGGAATTAGGTGGTATGGCCGAGCTGAAACCTGCAAATGAGAACCCGTGGTATGTATTGATGACGCTACATGGGGAGTATGTCGAAGGTCACGATGGGGAGCTAGCAGCGAAAAATACTCGACTTTGGAACATTTGGTCTTGTCAAAATCTGAGTGATGCGGAACGGGAGGATTTGCGATCGAAGGGAAGTAAGATTCCTGGAAAATACCAATGGGCAGACAGTCGCGGTGCGATCGAAGCGCTATACGAAAAAGCTATGAAAGAGCGGAACTCAGAGAACTTTGAGGTTCCTGATTTGCCTGAGCCAAGTGTTTCTATTGATATGAGAAACACCAATCTATCGCTCAACATAGTTCTAGAAGAAGCAGTTTTTGCGCAAAGTATTTTATTCGGGTTCTCACGTTTTACAGGTTCGGCCAATTTTCGAAGAACAATTTTCTTACAAGATGCTTCTTTCTTTTCGGCGGCATTCTTGGAAGAAGCCATGTTTGATCTCGCGCTTTTTTCAAGACGTACCTCATTTCGATCGGCTTCTTTCAAAGGAAAAGCCAGCGTTGAAGCGGCATCGTTTGAAAGCAGAGCTTCATTTCGCCTTACAATGTTTGAAGAAGATTCAAACTTTTATGCAACTCAGTTTTTGGACGATGTTTCCTTCGAAAACTCATTCTTTTCAAAGAACTCTTCATTTCAGGCCGCTTCATTTCAAAAAGATTCTTCTTTTGAGGGTGCAAGTTTTTCTGAGTTCTCTTCATTCAATTCAGCGAGCTTTGCAGGCGTTGCGCGCTTCTCCCGATCTAAGTTTGGAGTAGATACGTCTGGGAGAGATGCTTGTCAGTCGGATTTCAGAGATGCCATTTTTTCGAAACAAACAACTTTCCGAGAAGCACATTTCAATGATCTGTTTCCGATGTTTTCCGGAACTGTCTTTTATGAACGAACTCAGTTTACAGCTAAGGAAGGCTATTGGCCAAGCGGATCGCAACCCAACCCAGAGCTTGCCAAAGATGCATGTGCGGCATTGCGACACGTTGTGGCCAGGCAGAGCCTACCAGAAGCGGAATACTTCTTTTTCCGTCTAGAAATGAAATTTTCTGGGCAATCTGGACCATGGCTTTCCAGACCGATCTATTGGTTTTATGGTTTTGTTTCGGATTATGGATATTCTGTCGGAAGGCCGGCGACCAGTATAGCCTTACTTTGGTTGTTGGGATTTGTGGTTTTCCAAGGTTGTGGCGGGGATGATGCGTTTTGTGTCGTTGATCCTCCACAAGCGCGTTTGCTGTCGAGCGCAGATGCGGCAGGGTTCTCTGCTTCGAACATATTCAAGTTCTTCGGGTTTCAGCGGACCTATTTTGCCGATGAGTTGAAGCTGATCGAGGCGCAACGTCCCGGCCTGCTTAACCTCGCCGCCTTCCAAACCGTTCTCGGCTACATCCTCCTCTTCTTCCTCGGCCTTGGTCTGCGGGCGCGGTTCCGGTTGCGGTGATCTCGCAAAGGGGATGACAGGGCGGGGGGGCTTGCGTAGCATGGCCCAAAAGAATGAGCAGGGTGGATGTGATGCGGTGGATCGTTCGGGCTTTGGGCGCGGTGGTGGTGCTGATCGTGGTGGCGATTGGGGCGGTTTTGCTGATCCCGGCGGAGCGCATCGCGCGGATTGCTGAGACGCAGTTTGAGGACAATACCGGCCGGGCGCTGTCGATCACCGGGGGCGTGTCGCCGACCTTGTGGCCTCGTTTGGGTGTCGTGCTGGAAGGGGTCTCCATCGCCAATGCGGATTGGGCGGGTGCGGAGCCGATGGTGGAAGCGGGCGCGATCAACGTGGCCGTGGGGGCGGCGGCCTTGATGGGCGGCGATGTGGTCGTTGAGGCGTTCGAGGTGGACGCGCCGGTGATCCGGCTGATCCGGGGCGAAGATGGCCGCGCGAATTGGGATTTTCTGACCGCGCTAGGGGGCGATGAGACCCCGAGCGACAGGCCGTCCTCGATCAACTCGGTCTCGCTCCCAAAAGGGACGATCACCGGCGGCACAATCGTGTTTGAGGACGGAGTGAGCGGGCAGAGTTACCGCCTGGAAGCGCTGGATGCGAGCGTCAGCCTGGACGATCTGGCGGGGGCGGCGCAGGTCGATATCTCCGCGCTGATGGCAGGGCAGAGCCTGTCCTTAAGCGCCTCGGTTGATGCGTTGCAAACTTTGCTCGATGGGGAGATCGGCGCCCTAGAGGCGACGGCGACATTGGGAGAGAACGCGGTCGGCTTTGGCGGGGCGGCGGGCATGGAGCCCGCGCAAGCTAAGGGTGATGTGACGGTCTCTTTGCGCGACTATGACGCGCTGTTTGCCGTGATCGGCGGGACCAAGCCGCGCATCCCGGAGGGCCTTGGCCAACGGGTCGAGCTGGCGGGCGCGCTGACCTACACGGACGCGGCGGAGGTGTTCTTGCGCGACGCCACGGTGCAGCTCGATCAGAACCGTCTGGCGGGCGATGTGGATGTGGCTTTGGGCGGCGACAAACCCGTCGTTGTGGCGCGGCTGGTGGGGGATGTGCTGGATTTCTCCGCTATGAGCACGGATGACACGAGCGGCGACGGCGCGGCCAATGCAGGCGCGGGTGGCTGGTCGGATGCAAGGCTCGATGTGAGCGGGCTGAGCGCGGTGGACGGGCAGTTCACCTTCAGGGCCAATGCGGTCGATCTGGGCTCAATCCAGCTTTCGCAGACGCAAATTCGCGGCACTTTGGACCGGTCGCGCATGGTGCTGCAATTCGAGCGGTTGGAGGCGTTTGACGGGGCGGTGACGGGCCAGTTTGTTGTGAACAACCGCAACGGCCTGTCCGTGGGCGGCGACATGCAGGCGCGCGGCGTGGCGATGCAGCGGCTGCTCAATGATTTTGCGGGGTTTGACCGCTTGGTTGCTGATGCGGCGCTGGATTTGAAATTTCTGGGCGTCGGTTCGACGATGAATGAGATCATGAACTCGCTCTCAGGCTCTGGCCGGATGGATTTGGGTGCGGGCGAACTTTTGGGGCTCGATATCGGGGGAATGATCCGCAATCTGGATGCGTCTTTTGAGGGCGAGGGGTCAAAGACCGTATTTGACGACATCACGGCGAGCTTTGCGATGGATGGCGGCGTATTGCGCAACGAGGACCTGAATTTCGTGGCGCAGCTGGCGACGGCGACGGGTGCTGGTTCTGTTGATCTGGGCGGGCAGAGCATTGATTACCGGCTGATCCCGGTGGCGTTGCGATCCGAGAATTCCAGCGGGATTTCCGTGCCGGTGCTGATCACCGGGCCCTGGAGCGATATCCGTTTCCGCCCGGACCTGAAATACCTGGCTGATCAGGAGCTTGAGGAGCAAAAGGCCAAGCTAAAGGCCGAGGCCAAGGCGCGGGAGGCGGAGCTGAAGGCGCGGGCGCGGGCCAAAGAGGACGAACTGAAAGAAAGCGCCAAGGACAAGATTGAAGACGCGGCAAAGGACGCGCTGCGCAAGTTGTTTGACTGACGGTCTTTGATCCCGCGGGGCGGGCCTGGCGGCCCGCATATGATTTATTTGCGCTCTTGAAGGGGCAAGGCCCTTCGCCGCGCGTGCAAATCCCCGCGTCTGATCCGGAGCGTCGCTTTAACGCCTGCGGTCGCGGCGGGCCGACATCGGTTGGAAAGCGACTCCGACATGCGCCTCGCAATAAGGCTTACCGGGCTGAACGGGCAGACCGCAGAACCAGAAATCATCAGTGGCCGGGTCGCCCACGGGCCATTTGCAGGTCCGCTCGGTCAGCTGCATCACAGTGAGCTTCTTGGCCTTCTTCTCGACCTCCCGAACTGAAGCGAGCGCTTCGGGGCTGATCTCATTGGCTGAGGGCTGTGGGGGCAAAGGCTGGCCAGCCGTCACCACGAGCTTTGGACGCGGGATCACTTTGGCAGGCGTCGCGGGGGCTGCAGGCTTGGACGCTGGCTCGGCCGATTTGGGGGCCTCTGCCGCGGCGGGCTTGGCCTTTGGCGCGGGCTTTTCCTTGGCAGCAGGTTTCGTGCTGCCGCCCCCGCCGGAGCGGTTGGACAGGCCCAGCCGGTGCACTTTGCCGATCACCGCGTTGCGCGTGACGCCGCCAAGCTCTTTTGCGATCTGGGAGGCGGATTTGCCCTCCCCCCACATTTTCTTAAGGATTTCGACGCGGTCATCTGTCCAGGACATGGGCTGCCTTTTCGTTGTCTCATGTGGCGCGCTGAAAGCAATACACCGCCCGGGGTCTGGCGGGCGGTGGCAACGCGTTGTGTTGAGCGCCAATTTAATCCGCCGGAGCGCCAGATACAAGCCGTGAGCGCCGCGGCCTTGGCATTGGCGCGCGAAGCTGTCACTGGGGGCACAGGTCTTTCAATTCCGTTAAGAGCGCCAATGTTCCATGCCCTCCCCGCCAACACGCGCGGCATCCTACTGATGATCCTGGCAATGGCCGGGTTTGCCGCGGCGGATACGATGATCAAGCTGGCCGCGAGGGAGCTGAGCGTAGGCTACATCATCCTCGGGCTTGGGGCGGGCGGCACGCCGGTTTTCGCGCTGGCGGCGCGCCGCGCGGGCCATGCCTTGCGGAGTGGTGCCTTTTGGGGGCGCGGCATGCTGGTGCGCAACGCGTCGGAGATTGTGGGCACAATTTGTATCATCACGGCCTTAGCCGTCGCGGATTTGTCGCTGGTCTCGGCCATTTTGCAAGCCGCGCCCATCTTCGTTACGCTCGGGGCGGCCCTTGCTATGGCCGCGCCGGTGGGGCCGCGCCGGTGGACCGCAATTGGCGTGGGGCTCATAGGCGTTTTGATGGTGCTGCAGCCGGGCGGCGAGGTGACGGCAGGGTTGTGGTTGGCGCTCATCGGCACCTTGATATTGTCGGTGCGCGATCTGGCAACGCGGGCGGTGCCGGATGACGTGCCGACGTTGGTCGTCGCCACTTACGGATTTTCGATGCTGATCCCGACAGGTTTGGTCTTGGTGCTTTTCAATCCGGCATTCCCAGGCTTGAGCGCGGGTCTCACGGGCATCATGGCGACGGCAGTGATCTTGGCCGTGATCGGCTATTACGCGGTCACGGCAGCGATGCGGGTGGGGGAGGTCGCGATTGTGACGCCGTTTCGCTATTCCCGCATCCTGTTTGCATTGGCGATAGGGGTTTTGGTCTTTGGGGAGCGGCCGAATGCGCTCGCTTTGGCCGGGGTAGCGGTCATCGTGGGCTCCGGGCTGTTTATCCTCTGGGCTGCGCGGCAGCGGAAGGCGGGTTGACGCAAGGGGCCGATGCGCTGTAAGCGGGCCTCATGATCAAACGCGACACATTCTCTTTCTTGCGACGCCGACGCTAACTCCGCCCGGCAATGATCCCCTGTGGGAGGTTCCCACAACCAACATTCTCAAATTGACACCACGTTGAATATCCTGACAGTCAGGCGTTCACGATACGCGTAAAGGAGCGATCCGATGATCCCCGCAATTATGCCGACCTATGGCCGGGCCGAAATGACGTTTGAAAAGGGCGAAGGCTCTTGGCTGATCGATCGTGACGGCAGCCGATACTTGGATTTTGGCGCAGGGATTGCTGTGACGGCTTTGGGCCACGCGCATCCCGAGCTGGTCAAGGTGGTGCAGGATCAGGCGGCGTCGCTCTGGCATACGTCGAACCTGTATAACATCCCGTCCCAGCAGGCTCTGGCCGAAAAGCTGGTCGAGGAGACCTTTGCCGACACCTGCTTTTTCACCAATTCGGGTGCCGAGGCGATGGAATGCGCGCTGAAAACAGCGCGGAAATATTGGTCGGCCAAAGGTCAGCCGGAGCGGGTGAATATCATCACCTTCACCGGCTCATTCCACGGACGGACGATTGCGACGATTTCTGCTGCGGCATCCGAGAAATTGACCGACGGGTTTGGGCCTTTGCTGCCCGGTATCATCAACTTGGCCGCGGGCGACCATGATGCGTTGCGCGCGGCGATGGATGAGACGGTCGCGGCGGTGGTCATCGAGCCGGTGCAGGGCGAAGGCGGGATCATCCCGTTGCCTGATGCTTGCCTGAAAGGCTTGCGCGATCTGTGCGACGAGACCGGCGCGCTGATGATTTGCGATGAAATTCAATGCGGTATGGGGCGGACCGGCAAGCTGTTTGCGCATGAATGGGCCGGGGTGACGCCCGATATCATGGCGGTGGCCAAGGGGATCGGGAACGGGTTTCCGTTGGGCGCCTGCCTTGCAACCGAGGATGCCGCGAGTGGTATGACCGCGGGCTCCCATGGCTCGACCTATGGCGGCAACCCGCTGGCCTGCGCAGTTGGCGCAGCAGTGGTCGACCGGATCGCCGAGCCAGCGTTTTTGGATGGCGTGAACCGCAAGGCGGGGTTGATGCGCCAGAAGCTGGAAGGGCTGGTGGCGGCGCATCCGGATATTTTTGAGCTGGTCCGCGGGTCAGGCCTGATGATCGGGATCAAATGCAAGGTGCCGAATATAGACATGGTCAATGCAGGCTACGCAGAGCATATCCTGACCATCCCCGGCGGGGATAATGTGATCCGGGTCTTGCCAGCGCTGAACATCTCCGACGACGAGATCGCAGATGGCGTTGCACGGCTTGACCGGGCGGCAAGTGCTTTGGAGGCTGCGTTATGACTCATTTTCTCGACATTCACACCACGCCACCGTCTGAACTGCGCCGGATCATCGAAACGGGTCGCGCCATCAAGGAGGCGCGCAAGGGCAAGCCCAAGGCGGCGCTCGACCAGAAATTGCCGCTGAAGGACCATATGGTGGCGTTGATTTTCGAGAAACCCTCCACCCGGACGCGTGTCTCTTTTGACGTGGGTGTGCGGCAGATGGGCGGGCAGACTATGGTCCTTTCTGGCACTGATATGCAGCTCGGCCATGGGGAGACGATTGCGGATACGGCCCGCGTGTTATCGCGCTATGTGGACCTGATCATGATGCGCACGTTCGAGGAGGACACGCTGACCGAGATGGCCGAATACGCGACCGTCCCGGTGATCAACGGGCTGACGAACCGCACGCATCCTTGCCAGATCATGGCCGATATCTTGACCTTCGAGGAGCATCGCGGGCCCATAAAGGGGCGCAAGGTGGTCTGGTCGGGTGACGGCAATAACGTCTTTGCCAGCTTCGCCCATGCCGCCAAGCAGTTCGAATTTGATTTGGTCTTCACCGGGCCGGAGCCGTTGGACCCGGAACCCGCTCTTGAGGGGCTCTATGCTATCGAACGCAACCCGCAGGCCGCTGTGGACGGTGCCGATCTGGTGGTGACGGACACCTGGGTGTCGATGCATGACCCGCAATCGGCCCGTGAGCGCCGCCACAACCAGCTGCGCGGATATCAGGTCAATGCAGAGCTGCTGGCCCATGCCAAACCGGACGCTTTGTTCATGCACTGCCTGCCCGCGCATCGCGATGACGAGGCCACGTCCGAGGTCATGGACGGCCCGAACTCGGTCATTTTCGACGAGGCGGAGAACCGGCTGCACGCGCAGAAGGCAATCATGAAGTGGTGCGTGGAGAGTTAACGCCAACCCGTTGGCGCGAAAGAAATCAGGCCTTGATCCGTTCGCTGCGATTTTGAAACGGCCGCGCCCGACCTTGGGTGGGTGCAAAGTGCCCTCCCATGGGGAGGGTCGGGCGCGCCACAATTTTACCATTTCCTTCGCCTAGGCTGCCCGCGCTGCAGCAATAGGACGTTAAAATGCACCATATGACAGATGAGCGCCCCGCGCCCTTTGGGATGATCGGGTTTCTTTTGGGGGTCGTGGCGCTTCTGGTGATCTTTGTTCAGATCTCCGCAATCTTTGAGCCGCAGGAAAAATCTGCAGGCACCGTGATTGGCGAAATCGCGGCGGAGATCAAGCAATCTGCGGCGCGCGCGCTGTCGGGCGAGCCTGCACCACCCCCGCCGCCGCCTGCGCCGGATTATGGGCTCTATGTCACGATCGGGGCGCTTTGCGTTGCGGGCGCGGCCATCATCGCCGGTGGCGTCGCACTGTACCGACATGAGCCGCATCGGCTGGCCTATCTGTCGATCGGTCTTGGCCTGTCCGCCTTCGCGGCGCAGTTTGTCTTTTGGCTGGCTATTGTGATTTGTGGCACGGTCTTGCTGCTGACGATCATCAAAAACGTCGACGCCATCACCGAATAGGCGGTCCAAGTCAGTCTTCTACCTCTGTCGGGCTTCCCTTGCGCGCGCGCTTCGCTAAGCTGCGTCTATCTTTGGGAGGAGAGGGCCATGATCGAAGAACCACCACGCTTAAAGGTGAATGCCAAGCGCAACCGCCCGAGTGAGGCGCAGATTGCTGCCTTCCAAGGCGTGCCGACCGGGTTTGTTGTGGACGCAATGTTCGGGGCAGGGGCCATGGCGGCCGATATCTCCCCCATCGGTTTCGGGCGCGACATAGAGTGCGTGGCGGCCGGGCCTGCGCTGACGGCGGATAACCGGGCCTCTGATATCATGGGCACCTTGGCTGCGCTGAACTTTATACAGGATGGCGATGTGTTGGTCGCCGCTTTTGAGGCGCATCAAGGCTGCGCTGCGGCGGGCGACCGGGTGGCGGCAATGATCAAGAACTGCGGTGGCGCGGGCTTTGTGACGGACGGGCCGATGCGCGACTATACCGGTATCGTGGAGGTGGGTTTGCCTTGCTGGTGCACGGGCCTTGTGCCGTCCTCCCCTTTTACGACTGGGCCCGCCAGCGTCGGGCTGCCGGTGCAGATTGGCGGCCAACAGGTCGCGAGCGGCGACATGATTGTGGCGGACCGGGACGGGGTGGTCGTGGTGCCCTTTGACCAGATCGACGCCGTGATTGCGCGGCTGGATACGGTGCGGGAGGCAGAGCTGAGCCTTGATAAGCAACTCGCCGATGGGCTGAAATACCCTGAGGGCGTGGCGCAGTTGATCGAGGGCGACGACGTCAAATTCGTTTGAGACATCGCTACGTATAAGCAGCACTCACGGATCATAGATTTCACTCGGATCACATTAAGTTTTTTGTGTGAACTTTTCACACAAGCGTGCCGTATCCCTTTTTACATGCCGACTGGAGCATGCATTTACGAAAGGGAGACACCCTCATGAAGACCTTGATCAAAGCCGCAGCCTTTGCCGCAACCGCCGCACTGGCCACCGGTGCCGCCAATGCCAAAACCATCGCCGAAATCGCCTCTGGGGATGAGCGCTTCTCCACGCTTGTTGCCGCTGTCAGCGCTGCTGGCCTCGTCGACACGTTGAATAGCGAAGGCCCGTTCACCGTATACGCGCCGGTCAATGACGCCTTTGCTGCCCTGCCAGCTGGCACCGTTGAAACTCTGCTTGAGCCACAAAACAAAGAGCAGCTGACCAATGTGTTGCTCTATCATGTGGATGACCGCAACCTGCCAGCCGAGGCGATCCCTGCGGGCTCCAACTATTTCAAGCCGGTTCTGGCATCTCAGCGTCTTTGCATCACCAAAGATGCCAGCGGCGTGTCCATTGCGGACGGCTCCGGTGAGAGCGCCAATGTCGTGATCGCAAATATCAAGGCCTCCAACGGCGTGATCCATGTGATCGACAAGGTGCTTCTCCCCGGCAACCGCCCGGCTTGCCACTAATAACCGTCACTCACGGAAAAACTGGATTTTATTTTTGAGTCCAGTGGTGCGGACGCCCTGTTTCGGCCTCCGCATCTGATGCGCGGCGCGGCTCGGGAGAGGCGGCCCTGTGCATCGCGAATACGGCGCCGGGGTCCCCCCAAGGCGCCGTATTTGTTTATAAGTTAGGGGGTCATGATCATGCAGGTCGTAGAGCCTGTCGCATAGAGCTTGTCGTCTTCGACGCCCCTGATCTCACCAATTGAGATGCCGGTGGACCGGCCCGCGTGCTGCACGATGCCCGTGCAATCGACGGTGCATCCGTCCGGGATGGGTCGGACGATATTCACCTTCAGCTCCAGCGTTGTGTAGAGCGAGCCTTTCGGGACTTTGGTCATCACCGCGCAGGCCAAGGCGCTGTCGAGAATGGTCGCGTACCAGCCGCCATGGACGGTGCCCACGGGGTTCATCTGATTAAAACCGGGCGCGCCCCGGAATGTGACACTGCCATCCTCGACCGCATGGAGCTGAAAACCAAGCGTTTGGGCGATTGGAGCCGACGGGAGACGGCCTTCGAGGATGCCACGCATAAAGTCGTAGCCTGAGAGGGACAGAACCTGATCCCGATTGGGCAGCTCCGCGCTGCTTTCGGCAAAAAAGACGTCACTCACCTGGCCTGGCCCCTGTTGTTTCGGGGGAGACGTTAGGAGCCAGGCCAGCGCGGCGCAAGGCTGGTTGCGTCGCTTTCGGGTCTACGCGACCTCGGCCAGTTCGACCGCTGGGGTCAGGCCGAGGGCCACGCAGATGTCACGCGTCAGCTCAGGGCGGTTGAGCGTGTAGAAATGCAGGTGATCGACGCCGGATTCGAGCAGGTCTGAGCACATTTCGGTCGCCAATGCGGTCGCCAAAAGATCCTCCCGGCCGTCGCGTGCTGCTTTCTCGAACGCGTCATCCATCCAGGCTGGGATATGGGCCCCGCAACGCGTGGCGAATTTGCGCGCGCCCGTCCAGTTTTCAATCGGCAAGATGCCAGGCAAGATCGGTTGCGTGATGCCCGCCTTGGCGCAGGCGTCGCGGAAGCGGAAGAATGTGTCAGCTTCAAAGAAGAACTGTGTGATGGCGGCATCCGCGCCCGCGTCAAATTTGGCCTTGAGGTAGTCGATATTTTGCTGCGCGCTTGCGGCTTCCGGATGCGGGTCGGGATAGGCGCCAACGAAGATGTTGAAATCGCCCGCGAATTTCAGCGCGCTGATCAACTCGATCGAGTTTTGAAACCCGTCTTCCTGTGGTTGAAACGCGCCGCCGCCCGGCGCGTCGCCGCGGAGTGCCACAATGTTTTTGACGCCTGCATCGGCATAGGTTTGGGCAATGGCGAGCGTTTCCTCCCGGGTCGCATCGACACAGGTGAGGTGCGCTGCCACTTTGAGATCAAGGCTCTTATGAATGGTCGTGACCGCCTCATGCGTCAGGGCGCGGGTCGTGCCGCCTGCGCCATAGGTGACCGAGACGAAATCTGGCGCGTATGGCGCTAGCACGTTGAGCGTGTCCCAGAGCCGGAATGAGCCTGCCAGATCCTTGGGCGGGAAAAACTCGAATGAAACGGACGGTTTGGACATGGGACAATCCTAGAAAATCGGTTGATTGTCTTGTCTCACGCATGCCATTGTGAAGCAAATTCATAACTCTCAACATAAACATGAGCTTCATATGCATATTGAGTTTCGTCATCTGCGCACGGTGAAGGCCATCCATGAGTGCGGCGGGCTGGCCAAAGCGGCGGATCAGCTCAACATCACGCAATCGGCTTTGTCGCATCAGATCAAGGGGTTGGAGGATCAGGCCGGGGTGGAGCTTTTCATCCGCCGCTCCAAGCCGATGAAGCTGTCGCCTGCGGGGATGAAGCTGTTGCGCGCTGCCGAACGCATCTTGCCGGAGGTCGCCGCGCTGCAAGAAGAGTTTGTGTCGCTGCGGATGGGTAAGACCGGGCGGCTGCATATCGCGATTGAATGTCACGCCTGTTTTGAGTGGCTCTTTCCGGTGCTCGAAGGGTTTCGGCAAAGCTGGCCCGACATCGATGTGGATATTCGCCCAGGGCTCAGTTTTGACGGGCTGCCTGCGCTTTTGCGAGAGGAGGTGGATTTGGTCGTCTCCTCTGACCCTGAGGACCTGGACGGCGTCGATTTCACGCCTCTTTTTGACTATGAGCCGGTCTTTGTAGCCTCGAGCGCCAATCCGTTGGCCCAAAAGGCATTTATCGAGGCAGAGGACCTGCGGGAGCAATTGCTGATCACCTATCCGGTGGACCGAACCCGGCTTGATGTCTTCACCGAGTTATTGATCCCTGCAGGTGTTGAGCCGCGGGGGCAAAGGCAGGTGGAGCTGACCGCCGTTATCCTGCTTTTGGTGGCATCGAACCGCGGCGTTGCGGTGCTGCCAGACTGGGTGGTGCGGGAAGTGCGCTACAATTCGGATTATGTGACGCGGCCTTTGACGAAGACGGGCAAGACGAAACGCCTTTATGCCGCCACGCGTTCCGAAGACACGCATAAGCCGTTTATGTCAAATGTGATCAGGTTGGCGCGGACCGAGCCGGTCAAGCTACAGAGACCTGAAACCGCCGCGTCAGTCAGTTAAGCGGAACAGGCTCAAGCCCGTGCACGATTTTTGATTGGCGCTTTTTGAAAGCCTCTGCGCTTCTCTGGGCTGAGAGGCCAGTTGTGCGGGGGGTGGCGCTTCGCGGCACGTGAGCGCCTCCGGCGCTGAACTTGGTGGGCGTTTTTTAAACGCAGGACCTGTTGGGCTTTCTTTCTTGCATAGACAGCGTTGCTCGGTTTTGCGGCCGTTTCGCGTCAAGGATCATCCTTCGCGCATTTTGATAGCGTGCTATGCCACTTGTTGATAGCGTGCTATGCCACTTGGCAGGTCGATCGACCGTTTCCATGCAGCAATGCGCCCAGGTCATCGGCACTGAGCGGCTTTGAAAACACGAAACCCTGTGCCAGTCCGCACCCGATGTCGCGCAAGGCCTGCGCGTCCTGGGCCGTTTCCAAACCTTCGGCGATGACATCGACGCCAAGTTCGCGCCCGAGGCCAACCAGCATTTTTACAATTGAATGGGAGACGGGGTTGGCACAGGCATCGCGTGCGAAGCTGCGGTCAATTTTGATGGCCGAAAGCGGAAGCGATTTGAGATAGCCCAGATTTGAATAGCCAGTGCCAAAATCGTCGATGGCCAGCCCACAGCCAAGCTCTTCCAGCGCCTCCAGATTTTTCTTTGCCTGCGCGTCCTGCGGTACAAGGGCGGTTTCCGTGACTTCCAACCTCAGAGCGCTTGGTACGAGGTCGTTGAGCGCCAGCACATGAGAGATAAAGTCGATAAGGTCCGCTCGACCGATATCCTGTCCGGACAAATTGACCGATGCAAAGAGCGGCGGGCCCTGTTTGACGGCCTGCACCCGGCCGAGAACGCGGCAGGTTTCGAGAAGGGCAAAATCCGTGATGGCACTGACAGTTTGCATTTCCTCCGCAACGGCGACAAAACGATCGGGCGGGACGGCGCCACGAGCCGGATGCGACCACCTCATCAGCGCTTCAAACCCGGCGATTTCCCCCTCCTCCAAAGTCACAATCGGCTGGTAATTCATGAAGAACTCACCGCGAGACAGTCCGCGCTCCATATCGCAATCGAGCTCGAGCAGGTCAATCAGATCGGGGGCGCCAGCAAGAGTGACCGGGGCGAGCTCCGCCTCAGAGGTTGGGTTTGCGCGCCTATCTCCGAGCTTGGCGGAGAAGGTAATCGAGGTTTCAACGCAAGCTTTCAGCATCGGATCGAGTGCGTTGAAGCGGCGCAGGATTTGAGTAGCGGGAATTTGGAACAACCGGCACGGGGTCAGGGCTTCGACCGAAACGGCGCGGGGTTGGCCTGTCAGGATGGACAGCTCACCCAGGATGGAGCCCGCAGTCCGGCGTTCGGTTTCAACGCGTGACGCTCCTTCCCCGGTAAAGAGCGAGATTTCCCCCGAAGCCAGGATGAAAGCGTAATCGGCGGGGTCGCCTTGCCGGTACAAGACATCGCCTGGATGCAATAATATGTCAGTGCCCATGTGAGCGCCCTTCACGTCCCTTGGAAACTTGGCTGGGCGCAGGCTAGCAATGAGGGGTTAAAATCGCCCTTCCGAAATGACGTCTTAAAATAAATCTGCGCCCTATGCCGCCGGCGGCACGGCCTGGGCCTGCCGCCTTTCGCGAAAAATGATGTAAAGGCCCGAGGCGATGGTGATGGCAATGCCCAGCTGTGCCATGCCGTTGGGCCAGTCGCGAAAGGCCAGAAACCCGATGATTGTGGCGACCGGGATCTCGAGATATTGCATCGGCGCGAGCGTTGCCGAGGGCGCAAAGCGCAGCGACCATGTCATCAAAAGATGCGCCAGCGTTCCAAGCGCGCCGATCAGAAAGAGCAACCCCACATCAATCCCTTGGGGAACCACAAAGCTGAGCGCTTGTGGGGCGAGAGGGCCGAAGACGGGGTAAAGCAGCCCCAGCATAGCGCAGGCCATGACGCCGGAGACCGCCTGCATGGAAATTGGATCGACATCTTTGGCGACTTGCCGTGTGACCAGCATGAACAGCGCGAAGACGACGGCAACCAGAAGCGGCAAAAGCGCGGGCGCGCCGACGGCGGCGAAACTGGGTTGGATCACCAGCAGAGTGCCTGCAAACCCCACGATGCAGGCGATCAGGCGGCGCGCGCCGACCTCCTCCCCCAGCACATATTTGCCTAGAAGCAGCATGATGAAGGGCATCACAAAAGCGATTGCGACCGTGTCGGCCAGTGGCATATAGCGCAACGCGGTAAACATCGCGCCAATGCCCACGATATGAAGCGCGGTGCGCAGGGCGGTGAGCCTGAGCACGCGCCGGGACATCTTGAAGCTTCGGGCGGCAAACCAGACCAGTGGTATCAAAAGCGCGGCCTGTACGCCGAACCGGACCAGAAGCAATTGTCCCAGCGGGATGCGGTCGCCCAGATATTTCGCCAGCGCATCGCCCATGGGTGCGAGCACGCAAAACCCGAGCATGAGGGCAATGCCAAGGGAGGGACGGTCGGCGGTGGACATGGGGGCGACGCTAGGTCGAATTCGGGCGCACTGCAATGAGGGGTTTATCTATCCCGCGCGCAGCGCTATACGCCCGCCCTGACCCCACTCTGACCTCTGACAAGGACGCGTGACGATGCAAGGCTCGGCCAATCTGAATATTATGGTGAAGGCCGCACGCGCGGCGGGGCGCAGCCTGGTGAAGGATTTCCGGGAGGTGGAGAACCTGCAGGTCTCGATGAAAGGTGCGGGGGACTTTGTCTCCAAGGCCGATCTGGCGGCGGAGGAGATTATCCGCACCCAACTGATGGAAGCACGCCCCACCTATGGTTGGCTGGGCGAAGAAAGCGCGGAGGTCGAGGGCAAGGACCCGACGCGGCGCTGGATCGTTGACCCGCTTGATGGGACCACGAACTTCTTGCACGGCATGCCGCATTGGGCCGTGTCTATCGCGTTGGAGCATAAAGGCGAAATCGTCTCATCTGTGGTTTATGACCCCGCCAAGGACGAGATGTTCTTTGCTGAAAAGGGCCAAGGCTGCTGGCTGAACGACAAGACCCGGCTGCGAGTCTCGGGCAGGTCACGGATGATCGAAAGCGTGTTTGCCACGGGCGTGCCTTTTGGCGGCGGTAAATACCTGCCGGCGACCTTGCAGGACCTGGCGGGCCTGATGCCGGAATGCGCTGGCGTGCGACGTTGGGGGGCGGCCTCGCTGGATTTGGCTTTTGTCGCGGCAGGTCGATATGACGGGTATTGGGAGCGCGGGTTGAATATCTGGGACATCGCGGCTGGCGTGCTCCTGGTCAAAGAGGCGGGAGGGTTCATTGAGCCGATACGGGAAGGCCAAGACCTGCTTAATGACGGGCACCTGATCTGCGCCAACCCGGAGATCTTCTCGAATTTTGCCAAAGTCATCCGCGCGCGCGATTGACCTAGAGGCGCGGCTGCGCCGCCCACGATAATTTGCGTTCTTGGGGCATTTCACGCCCCGCCACGCGTGCATCTCCTGCGGCAGCGAGAGACGTGGCGCTTCCGTAATCGCTTCATTGCTTCAAAAATATCCTGGGGGTGAGGCGCGCTAGCGCCGAGGGGGCTAGCCCCCTGACACCGCTCGTTTCATGCGTCGGTACGAAAGAGAAAGGCCTCGCCCGCTTCCATGTCACCTTTGGCCCGGTCGTAGCGCAAATAGGCCAGCGCTTTGTCTTCCGCTACGCTCAAGACCTCGCCGACCGGTTTGCCCCCCGCCGTAATCGGCGTTCCTGGCTTGGTGGCCTCAGTCAGGCTTACCTGAGCCAGGCCCTTGCGCAGCTCGGTTTTATGCTTCATCCGCGCCGTGACTTCCTGACCGACATAGCAGCCCTTTTTGAAATCGACCCCGCTTAGACGTTCAAATCCCATTTCTAGGATGTAGCTGTCATCTGGTTTCAGCTCGCTCACGGCTTCGGGGATCAAGTGGGCGACGCGCAATGCGTCCCAATCGGTGACTGGGTCACCGCCCTCGATACCATAGGCGCGCCAGCCCAAAGCGCTGTGCCGCGGGTCGGGGAAGGCGCCTTCGGGCGGCTCGCCCAACCCCCGCGAAACGGGAAGTTCACGCGGGGCAATCGCCACATCGGCGCGCAGCTTATACATGGTGAGCCGCTTCATCAGCCCCGGCGCCAGTTCGGAGGCCACGTCGATCCAAATGGCCTCAAGCTGCGGGACTAGGAAAAAATCAGCCAGATATTTGCCCTGCGGGGTGAGCAGCGCCGCATAAACCAGCCCGTCTTTCAGCTTGGTCACATCATTGGTGACCAGGCCTTGCAGAAAGCTCTCCCGGTCTGTGCCGGTGATTTCAAGGATCTGTCTGTTATCTACGCGTTCAAAGGGCAACTTGGCTCTCCCGTTTCGGGTTTCAATGACATATAGGGTTCGCTCGAGCTATCTCACAAGGGCCCCATGCAGGCGAAATTATCGATCATCATCCCCAGCTTGGATGCCGCAAGCAGTTTGCCCGCGACGCTGGACGCGTTGCTGCCCGGCGTTGCCGTCGGCGTCATTCGGGAGGTGTTGCTGAGCGACGGCGGCTCAACCGATGCCACCTGCCAGATCGCCGATGATGCGGGATGCGAGATTGTGACTGGAGCGCCGGGGCGCGGGCAGCAATTGGTGCGCGGGGCCAGCGCCGCGCGGGGGGAGTGGTTGTTGTTTCTCCATGCCGACACGCATTTACCGGAGGCCTGGGTCGGAGCAGTGGTGCAACATATGTCCGGCAGCTCTGATGCGGCGGTTTTTGAGTTGACGTTTCGGGCCCGCGGCCTGTTGCCCGCGCTGGTTGCAAGCTGGGCCAACCTGCGCACACGGAGCTTCGGGCTGCCCTATGGGGATCAGGGATTGCTGATTTCACGACGCCTTTATGACGAAATCGGCGGTTTCGAGCAGATCCCCCTGATGGAGGATGTCGCGATGGCGCGCGCGCTGAAGGGGCGGATTACGGTCCTGCCGGAAGCCGTCAGCACTGACGCCGTTCGGTACCAAAAATCGGGCTGGATCCGGCGCGGTGCGCGCAACCTTTGGACGCTTGCCCGCTACTCCCTGGGCGCTGATCCCACAAAACTTGCAAAGCGCTATCACAAAAGCTGATCCGCGCGCGATTGACGGGTGGCCTGTGTCGCAATAGCTCTTGGCGGAACCAACCGGAAGGACCCACCCCATGACGCTGTCCCATGGACGCCATATGCTGGCCATCCCAGGCCCCTCCATCATGCCGGACCGGGTGTTGCAAGCGATGCACCGGCCCTCGCCGAACATCTATACGGGTGAGCTGCCGGAGGTGGCCCTCAGCCTGATCCCTGACCTCAAGGCGGTGGCGCGGACCGAGGGGCACGTGGCCATGTATATCGGCAATGGGCATGCGGCATGGGAGGCCTCGCTGGTGAATGTGCTCGCGCCCGGCGATCTGGTGCTGGTGCCTGCGACGGGCCGCTTCTCCCACGGCTGGTCGGAGATGGCGGCGCGGCTCGGCATTGAGAGCCAAATCATCGAGTTTGGCAACCGTTCCGCGCTGGACCCCGATCTGGTACTGGAGGCGTTGGACGCTGACAAAGCGCATAAAATCAAGGCGGTGCTTTGCGTGCAAACGGACACGTCAAGCTCCGCCAAATCCGATGTGGAGGCTTTGGGCAAAGCCATGCGCGCCACGGGCCACCCGGCGCTTTTGATGCTCGATTGCATTGCATGCCTCGGCTGCGACGAGCTGCAAATGGATGATTGGGGCGTCGATATCATGGTGGCGGGTTGCCAGAAGGGGCTGATGACACCTGCAGGTATGAGCTTTGTTTTCTTCAACGATCGCGCGCAAGACCGCCGCGCCGCGATGGAACGCGTCTCAAGCTATTGGGACTGGACCAACCGCGCCAACCCCGAAGAATTCTACCAGCTCTGGTGCGGTACCGCGCCCACGCATCACATCTACGGGCTGCGCGAGGCGCTGAACATGATCATCCATGAGGAGGGTCTGGAGGCCGTCTGGGCGCGACATGCAACCCTCGCTCGCGCCGTCTGGGCCGCGTTCGAGGCGTGGGAGGTCGGTGGCCCGGTGGAGCTGAACATCCGCGACCGGGGCTCGCGCTCCAACGCCGTCACGGCGGTGCGGATTGGCAAAGAAAACGGCACAAGGCTGCGGACTTGGCTGACCGAGAACGCGGGGCTGACGCTTGGCATCGGGCTTGGCATGGGCAGCGACGAAGACCCCAAAGCCGACGGGTTCTTCCGCGTGGGCCATATGGGCCATCTGAGCACCCATATGCTCATGGGCACGCTTGGCAGTATCGAAGCCGGGCTCACTGCGCTAGATATTCTGCATGGGCCTGGCGGGCTGGATGCCGCGGCGCAGGTCTGTGCCGCGGCCTAACGGCGCCGGAGCCAAAAAAGCAACGTGGCGCAACCCGCAAAACCTTTGAAAGAAGGCGCAAATTTATGACCTACCGGCCAGAAATCGATGGGTTGCGCGCCATCGCCGTTTTGGCAGTGATCTTTTTTCATGCTCAATTTGATTTCTTTTCCGGTGGCTTTGTCGGCGTTGATATTTTCTTTGTGATCAGTGGCTTTCTGATCACTTCAATCATAGCCGGGCAATTGGAACAGGGCCGCTTCTCGCTGCTAACCTTTTACCAAAGGCGGGTACGGCGAATATTTCCGGCCTTGTTCTTTGTGATCCTGTGCTGCCTTCCCTTCGCATGGTTCTGGCTTATGCCACAGGATTTGGTCGATTTTGCCAAAAGCGTCGGTTCTGTCATCGCCTTTGTTTCGAACTTCTGGTTCTGGGATCAGTCTGGCTATTTTGACACTGTCGCGGAGCTGAAACCGCTTTTGCATACATGGAGCTTGGCAGTTGAGGAACAGTTTTACCTGTTTGTGCCATTACTCTTCATGCTGCTTTTTTCTCGCCGAAGGACGGTTTTGGTGCTGGTCGTTGTGGCGCTGGCGGTTTCCAGCTTTGCATTGTCCATTTGGGGCGTGAGGCAAGCGCAATCTGCCACATTTTACTTGTTGCCAGGCCGCGCTTGGGAACTTCTGGTGGGCTCACTCTTGGCGCTGTGGCCGCCGAGTCTTGTGAAGCCGCATCGCACGGGGGTAGCCAACGCAATGGCGACGCTGGGCATTGGGCTCGTCGGGGTGCCGATCTTTGTCTTTGATGCAACGACACCTTTCCCGGGCCCGAATGCGATTTTTCCGGTCTTTGGCACCGCTCTCATATTGCTATTTGCGCGCCCCGGCACATTGGTCTTCCAAGCACTCAGTTGGCGCCCGTTTGTCTGGCTCGGTTTGATCTCCTATAGCGCTTACTTATGGCATCAACCGGTTTTTGCCTTCTTCCGTCATAGGTTTGGTTTCGACGCCTTTGACGAGGCACGTCTCTGGTTGATCATCCTGACCCTAGGGTTGGCCGCCCTGAGCTATTTTTTGGTAGAGCGCCCGTTTCGCCTAAGGGCGAGCGTCAAGGTATTGATGACTTCAGTTGCGGCTTCTGGTGCGGCATGTATCGCACTGGGTGTCGCGCTGTATGAGGTGGCACGAGAGGACCCGCAGCAGCTTCCCTCCTATCAGTGGGCGCAGGCTAACGCGCCTGCCACTTGGCTGGCTTATCACCAGCGCAAGAATGTCAGACGGGCCTGCACAAGCGTCCAAGATACAGAAGACTTGGCCGTCTGCAGCTTTGGCGCAGAGGGTGCAGTGCCTAGCCTTGTGCTTTGGGGGGACAGTTTTGCAGGCGTATTTTTACATGGACTACATGTCGCGTCCGAGGAGGCAGGTCTCGCAGGAACCGCAATCATTGCCGATGGATGCCCGCCCGTCCTAGGTGTGCGCAACACCCTTCACAGCCCGTGTGACGGTGGCACCCACACGCGCGCCCTGGAACGGATTGAGGCTATGAGCGGGGTCGAGACAGTGTTGATCCTAGGCAATCTAGCAGCGGTTCTCTCGGCGTCGAATGTTGAAATTGATGGTAACGCCGCAACGCCAGAAGTTCTGCAAGAGAAAGTGCGTTTGACCGTTGAGCGTCTTCATCGGCGTGGCATCAAAACGGTGATGATGGAACAAGGACCGCGCTTTGAGCGCCCGGTCGTTGACGTCTTGCTCCAGCAATTCCGCAATGGGCTTAACACCCCTCCGACGGTAGCGCGCGCTCAATTCTTGTCACATGTTGCACCGGTACGCGCGCTCGGCCCGCTTCTTGCAAGCTATGTTGGAGTGGATGCGCTGTTCTGTGACGCCACGCATTGCCCGTCGGTCGATCGGAATGGGGTCCTGGTGACCTATGATGAGGGGCATCTGACCAAGGCTTATTCAGAAAAACTAGCGAACTATGTCTTTCAAAACGCTCAGCTCGCCAGATGACGCTAAGTTCAATCCCGGCGCGGAATCCGTGCGATTCCGGCACGTAGGAAGCCGGCACTTACCAATGCCGCCAAAAAGCTATGCGCAAACCACAGCACGCAGAGCCCGATAAACAAGACCAGACCGGCAGCCCATAAGAAAGGTGTCGTATAGTCTTCGGCACGGCCGGTCGGTTGGCGAGGTTTGTATTCCATATGCATGGAGCCCAGCCTAACCGCGAATTGGTTAAGAAAAAGGGCTAATTTGCGGCTTTTATGGCCTCGGGCAAAGCTTCGCCGAACAGCGCCAGGTCTGCCGCCGTGCCGCAGCTCACCCGTATGCAGCGGTCCTGCGGTGCCACGAAAGGCATGCGCACAAAGACACCGCGGGCGATAAGTCCCTCTAACACTGCTTTGGCATAGGCTCCGTCCCGGCCGCAATCAATCGCCACGAAGTTGGTAGCGGAGGGCAGAGCGGCGAGACCGTTTTCTCTTGCAATCAATGTGATAGCCGCGCGCGCCTCTGCCACTTTGCTGCGGACCTGCGTCAGGTAGTTTTGGTCTGCAAGCGCAGCCAAAGCGCCCGCCTGGCTGATCCGGCTCATGCCGAAATGGTTTCTGATTTTGTTGAAGGCAGTGATAAAACCCGCCTCCCCAACCGCGTATCCAACGCGCGCGCCCGCCAT
Source organism: Litoreibacter sp. (assembly GCA_026710325.1). Taxonomy (GTDB): domain Bacteria; phylum Pseudomonadota; class Alphaproteobacteria; order Rhodobacterales; family Rhodobacteraceae; genus Litoreibacter. Next base: position 23,687 of record JAPORH010000239.1, read on the forward strand.
CCCGTAGCCTTTGGAGAAGGTGCGCATACGGATCACATTTGGTTGAGTGACGTCCAGATCAGGGATTACGCCATCCGGGGCGAACTCCGAATAGGCCTCATCCAGCAGCAGCATCGTGCCCTCCGGCACCCGCGCCATCATCTCCGCGACGACCTCTGCACTGTGGAAGCTGCCCATCGGATTGTCCGGATTAGCGAAGTAAACCAGCTTTGCCGACGTTTCAGCGGCCTTAGCGAGCAGCGCATCGGGGTCCTCGTGATCGCCCTTATAGGGCACCTTATGTAGCACCCCGCCAAACCCCGCGACATGGTAGTTGAAGGTGGGGTAGGCCCCGTCGCTGGTCACCACGCTGTCGCCTGGCCCCACAAGTAGCCGGACCGCGTAGCCCAAAAGCCCGTCAATACCCTCGCCCACCATGATAAATTCTGGCGCCACCCCGTGATGGGCGGCAAGCGCGTGGCGCAGGTCATGGCTTTCCGGGTCGCCATACATCCACGCCTCTGAGGCCGCCTGTGCCATAGCCGCGATGGCTTTGGGGGAGGGGCCAAAGACACTTTCATTCGCGCCGAGCCTTGCGCCAAAAGCCGCGCCACGCGCGCGCTCCTGCGCCTCGGGGCCTACAAAAGGGACGGATGCGGGCAGGGTTTCGGCGAGCGGGGTAAGTTTTGGATGCGTCATGGCGCGCGATCAAATCAAAAAAGCCCGGCCGCGCAAGTGTTAATCTTTCGCAACGTCAGACTGGAAAGGCCCGCCCGCGCTGGCCTAGGTTTGGCGTATGACCCTTGTGCGCACCGACATATCCGACCGCATCGCCACCGTGACGCTGACCCGCCCTGACAAGATGAACGCGGTCTCGCTCGAAATGCTCGATGCGGTGATCGATGCCGCTTACGCCCTGCGGGACGCAGACATCGCCTGCGTGATCCTGCGCGGGGAAGGGCGCGCCTTTTGCGCGGGCATCGACATCGCCTCGCTCGCCGGGCTTCTGGGCCAAGACATGGAAGAGGTGCTGGTCGCGCGCAGCCACGGCACCCGCAACCGCTTTCAAGAATTCGCCTTGGCCTGGCGCGATCTCGAGGTGCCAGTGATTGCCGCGCTTCACGGTGTCTGTATCGGGGCCGGGCTGCAGCTGGCGCTCGGGGCCGATATAAGGATCGCCGCACCTGATACGCGCCTCTCGATCATGGAGATAAAATGGGGGCTGGTCCCCGATATGGGCGGCATGACCGTGCTTCCCAATCTGGTGAGCTCTGATATCCTGCGTCGTCTGATTTACACGGGCGAGGTGGTCGAAGCCCCGCAGGCCCTCGAGATAGGCCTTCTTACGGAGCTTGCTAAAGACCCGGGCGCGCGCGCCCATGAGCTCGCCCGCCTCATCGCTGCCCAAAGTCCGAGCGCGATCCGCGCAGCCAAACGCCTGATCGATGTTGCGGAAACAAATGATAAGGATTTTGTTTTGATGGCGGAATCGCGCGAACAAGCCGCGCTGATCGGCACGCCGGACCAAATGGCGGCGGTGGCAAAGGGAATGGCCCAGAAAACAGGCGGCTGAGGCACACCCCAACCGCCTGCTGAAGCCGCCCTTCCGAGCGTCCCCATCCGATCCGGCCATCGGCTCTCCAGCCTGTACCGGAGTCTTAGAGAGCACCGATTCCTGTTTCCATTTGATTAAAAATACTCAAATCGCTGCGCTGATTGAGGGCGCCGGATTTTGAGTATTTGAAATCAAATGGAGAAGGAGCGTCTATCCCAGCTCAGCCAGCCGGGTGAGGGCGGCTTTGAGCTTGCCTTCTTCTTCCTCTCGCGCGGCGAGGTTGGCTTGCGCTTCCTCGACCACTTCGGGCGGGGCGGAGGCTACGAATTTCGGGTTGTTCAAGCGGCCACGAAGGCCGCCCAGTTCTTTGGCGAGCTTGGCCAAGGATTTCTCCAACCGTGCTTTCTCCGCGCTGACATCGACAATGCCCGCCAAGGGCAGCGCGAAAGAGCCGCCCGCGACGGGGATGGAGACGGAGCCTTTCGGGGCCTCGCCTGTGCTCACCTCACCCAGACGGGCGAGTTTCTTGATCATCGTCGCATTGGCGGCGAAGGCGGATTGGCCTTTCTCGTCCAATGCGACCTCGATCAACGGCACTTCGAGCGAGGCGGGCACGTTCATTTCGCCGCGGGCGGAGCGGACGCTTTCGATTAGGGTGATGACCCAGTTCATCTCCCGGTCCGCATCGGCGTCAATCAACTCAGACCCGTATTCGGGCCAATCGGTGACGGCCAGCATTTCCGCGCGTTTCGCGGTGACGCCCCAGAGCTCTTCGGTGATGAAGGGCATGATCGGGTGCAGCAGGATCATGCATTGATCCATCACCCAGCCCATGGTCGCGCGGGTCTCGGCCTTCTGATCCTCGGTCCCGTCGTAAAATAGCGGCTTGGACAGCTCCACATACCAGTCGCAGACCTTGCCCCAGACGAATTTGTAAAGCGCGTCGGCGGCGTCGTTGAACCGGTAGGCGGCAAGCGCCGCGTCGACCATTTCGCGGACCTTGGCGGTCTCCCCCATGATCCATTTGTTGACGGTCTGCTCCGGCGTAGGTTGCGCGAAGGTTTCCGCGCCCTCATAGACGCCGTTCATCTCCGCAAAACGCACGGCATTCCAGAGCTTGGTGCCGAAATTGCGGTAGCCCTTGATGCGCTCCATATCGAGTTTCAGCACACCGCCAAGCGCGGCCATGGCCGCCGAGGAAAACCGCAAAGCGTCGGCGCCGTATTCGTCGATGATATCCAGCGGGTCGATGACATTGCCGGTGGATTTCGACATCTTCTTGCCCTTGGCGTCGCGCACGAGGCCATGCAGGTAGACGTCCTTGAAGGGGATGCGCTCTTCGACCGGCAGATCCTCCGGCAGAACCGCCAGCTGCATCATCATCATCCGCGCGACCCAGAAAAACAGAATGTCCTGCCCCGTGATCAGAGTCGATGTCGGGAAATATTTCCCCATCTCTGCCGTCTCTTCCGGCCAGCCCAGAGTGCCAATCGGCCAGAGCCCGGAGGAGAACCATGTGTCGAGCACGTCGGGGTCGCGTTTCAGGTATATTTGGTACTTCCCAGAGCTATCTCGTCTGGCATTTGCCACGCTTCCAAAGAAAGCCTCTATTGAAAGCGAGCCATCATCGGCTGCTTCAACCGGACGCTCAAGCTGATCGGAGAACAAAACGTCAGCGTCTTCACCATAGAACTGGCGCGCTAGTTCGAGTGCCTCTGCTGAGGTTGCGGCGCAGAAGTACTTATACTTGCCCGCTTGGATTACGCCGTCCTTGCTATCCGGCCCATACCAAACCGGGATCTGATGGCCCCACCAGAGCTGGCGGGAGATGCACCAGGGCTCGATGTTCTCCAGCCAGTGGAAATACACCTTCTTGTCGCTCTCTGGCAGAATCCGAACCGTCCCGTCGCGCACGGCGTCTAGCGCAGGGCCGACAATCTTGGCGGAGTCTACGAACCATTGATCGGTCAGCATTGGCTCGATCACGACCTTGGAGCGGTCACCGAAGGGCTGCATGATCGGTTTGTTTTCCACATATGGCTCAAGGCGGGAACTTTCCTGCCCGTCTTCCTCGTCAATGACGGGAACAGAATGCATGACCGCATTCCCCTCCGCCGTAATGTCTTCGACAACCTTCTTGCGCGCCTCAAACCTGTCGAGGCCGCGATATTCCTCCGGCACAAGGTTCATCGCGGCGATCATGGCCTCGTCAAATTCGCGGTCACCGTTCGCGATCTCTTGCGCTATTGCTGCTTCCTCCGCATAGGGCTTCCCGTCGCTGCGCATGGCCCCTTTGGTGTCCATAAGCGAATACATCGGGATGCCGCCGCGCTTGGCGACCTCGTAGTCATTGAAATCATGCGCGCCGGTGATCTTCACAGCACCTGAGCCGAAATCAGGGTCAGGGTATTCATCGGTGATGATCGGGATCAGGCGACGATGCTCTTTCGGGCCGACCGGGATTTCGCAGAGTTTACCGACGATGGGCGCGTAACGTTCATCGGACGGATGCACCGCAACCGCGCCGTCGCCCAGCATGGTCTCAGGCCGGGTCGTGGCGATGGAGATATAGTCGCGCGTCTCCCGCAGGGTGACATTGCCGTCCTCGTCCTTCTCGACATATTCGTAAGTGGCGCCGCCCGCGAGCGGATATTTGAAATGCCACATATGGCCGGGCGTCTCTAAGTTTTCGACTTCCAGATTTGAAATCGCGGTTTCGAAATGCGGATCCCAGTTTACGAGACGTTTCCCGCGATAGATCAGGCCTTTGTTGTACATCTCCACAAAGACCTTGATGACCGCGTCGTGCAAATTGCCTTCGTTGCCCGCAGGTGCGTTTGGCGCGCCGGACATGGTGAAGGCCTCGCGCGAATAGTCGCAGGAGGCCCCCAACCGGCGCAGCTGGTTGATGATCGTGCCGCCCGATTCCGTTTTCCATTCCCAGACTTTTTCGAGGAATTTGTCGCGGCCCATATCGGTGCGTTTGGGTTGTTGGGTCTCCGCCAGCTTGCGCTCCACCACCATCTGCGTCGCGATGCCCGCATGGTCGGTGCCGGGTTGCCAGAGCGTGTCGAACCCGCGCATCCGGTGCCAGCGGGTCAGGATGTCTTGCAGCGTGTTGTTGAAGGCGTGGCCGATATGCAGGACGCCGGTGACATTGGGAGGCGGGATCATCACGCAGAAAGTTTCCGCGCGGCGCGCATTTGCGCCCGCCTTGAAACATCCAGCCTTTTCCCAAGCGGCTGAGAGGCGCGCCTCGGCCTCCTCCGCGTTGAATGTCTTTTCCAATGCCATGCGTGACCCATCCTTCTACTTGGGGCTGACATAGCCGGGCGGACCGGAAAGGAAAAGTGGTAAGCGCCTCTAGCGGGTCTGCAGTTCTCTGAAAAACCAGGACAATACGGTAAAAAGTGCCGTTTTGTTGACGGATATCAACCCGCATTGTTAACCTTATTTCGTCGGGGGATTTACCCGGCGGTTAATTGGTAAGGAAACGGAAATGAAATATAAGCTATACTCCTCCGACTGAATTGACCTGAACTTGAGCGGGTCATGCGAGTCAATTT
>JAPORH010000110.1 GCA_026710325.1 Litoreibacter sp.
TCTGGGTGTTCCATGAAACGTGCCCTCACAGCCTTCAACAACACGATTTATATAGGAAATATTATAAACGGGACAGCAAAATCAGCGGATTACTTGGGGAATGTGGGTTGAGAACTCGACATTATTCCAATCAACTCCTCCAACAAGACGTTGGAACTCCGCGATGTTATTCTCATCCACGCCGGATAAAGGCGCTTCAATTTCTCCGTCATTTTCAAGTTCTAGCTCCGCTGCGTGGTCGCGTAATGCGATCATCGACCAAGCACCAGAAATGAAATAGCCTCCGTAGGTAGTTGTCATTTGCCCCCTTTCCACGGCGTCAAGTGCGCTTTGAAACCAGCCAACGCCTGCAAATTTGATGTCGCGCCCTGGCACGAGGCCAGCTTCTTTTGTGGCTGCCATCGCGCCAAAGGCGATCGGCCCGCTCGCCGTCCAGATGATGTCGGGTGTTTCACGCCCAAGAAAGAGCGCAACTGTCGATTTTGCGCGGTCAAAAAGCCAATCCACAGATATAGCACGCACAATTTCCGCATTGCCCGCTTCCGCAACCGCGGCGCGCATACCCGCCTCGCGTTCGACCGCTGCGGGTGTCGCAGTGTCACCCAGCAAAGCAAGTACCCGAATTGGGGTGTCAGTGTTAGGTTCAACCGCATCAAGTAGAGCGCGTGTGTTGTGATACCCTGTTAGAAAATTGCGTGGCGTCACAGAGCCGATGTAGTGGGTCAAACCTCCATTTTCCCGCATTTGAGCCAATTGTTGGTCTGATAACCCATTGAGAAGCATAAGGTATTCTACCCCAGCTGCGTCCAAAGCATCCGCAAGGATTGGCCCCTGCTGCAGCTCATTCACAATAACAGCGTAGTCCCAATCCTGACCGCTGGACAGCGCTTCCCGCGTCAAGTCGAGCATCTTGATCCGATCCCGGTCGGCGTCAAGAACGGTCAGGTTGATATCCAGGTCCTCCGCCGCGGCTCGCATCGTCTCCGTTACGCTTCCCCAAAAGCCATCGGCAAACCCGGGGTTTATAAAAAGGACGTTAAGCACTTTTTGGTCGTCGGCTTTTGACGCTGAACCGACGACAAGGAAGACCGACGTAATGAATAATCTAAGCAGCACTGCCATGTTGATAAAACTCCTTTCCAAATTTTTCTGAAGGCATGGGTTCGCCAAAGTAGTAGCCTTGCAAAAGATCGCAGCCGAGATCTGCGAGGATTTGTGCCTGCTCGAGTGTCTCGACGCCCTCGGCCGTGGTCGGGATCCCAAGACTTTTTCCGATAGCAACTATCTGTGCCAGAAAGCGTTCAGACCCGCGGTGAGACGACAGTTGGCGAACGAGTAGTTTGTCTAGTTTCAAGCGATCAGGCGCGATCTGCAGCAAGCTCACCATTGACGCATGCCCGCTGCCGAAATCATCTAACTCGATCGTTATGCCAAAAGAGCGGATGTCTTCGAGACGTTGCGTAACCTCATTCGTGACATCATCAAGATAGATCGTTTCAAGCAACTCAAATGAAATTTTGCTGAGATCGCATGAGGCGGTTTCGAGTTCGTCCAAAAGGTTTGGGTCCAAAAGGCGTGAGCCCGACAAATTAACAGATACCCTTCCGAATTTTTGGCCCTCGTGATCCCATCTCGCGACATCCTCGCACACCTGTTTGAAAATCATCCGATCGATTTGTGGTATGAGCCCGCGCTCCTCAGCGAGGCCGAGAAACTTCTCGGGTCCCACCAAACCGCGCCTTTTGTCGGGCCAACGTACGAGCGCTTCTGCACCCAGCAAATGGAAATTCCTGCTGTCAACCTTTGGTTGATAGAACGGAACAAGAGCGTTGGCCTCAATGGCATGTTCCAAATCCGCAATGAGTTGGGTGCGCTCGGTACGCGCGTTGCGCAGAGCGGGCGTGAACAGGACAGATCTGTTTTTGCCTTTGGCCTTGGCGGCATACATCGCCATGTCGGCATCTGTAAGCGATCCTGCGAGTTGGAGGTTCTTAACAGATGTGATGACTACGCCAACCGAGGCGCTGACATGCGACACTTGAAGCGCCGGTAAATCTTTAAAATTACGCGTCGAATACGGGAGGCTAAGTGTTGCAACAACCCGGTTAGCCAATCCCAAAGGCTGCTCATCCAAATCATCACGTCCCGTATGCTGGCAAATGATGACAAATTCGTCGCCACCAACCCTAAAAATGTCAGTGGCTTTTGCGAAGCTGTCGAGATTTTTCAAACGCTTTCCTGCGACCTGAAGCACCATGTCACCTGCATGGTGACCGCATTTGTCATTGACCTCCTTAAAGCCGTCCAGATCGATGTGAAGAATTTCAAGCCAGGTCGCGCCCTCGACCTGATGATCACTGAATCTATCGATGAATTCGTCCAGTTTTCTACGATTGTAGAGATCTGTCAGCGGATCATGCATCGCGATATATCGAATTTGCGCATCCGCACGCGCTTTCGATTGAAGTTCTATTAACTCGAAAGCATCAAGGCGAAGTTGCTTTAAAGCGTCATCAATGTCCTGAAACTCGGCAATTGGCGTGCGCGAGTCGACCAGTTCTGACAGCTCACCACTTGCCAGTCGCATGATACTTTCCCTGACGCGGCGCAGCCACCGGGTAGAGACAAAGGCGTAAGACAACATGCCCACGAAAACGGTCAGCGTACCGGCACTTAGAACCGTGAACACCTGTGTTGCCAGTTGCTGTTGCGCGGTCACAAGCCGATTGAGCGAGAAGCCAATGATCAGTTCTCCAACCTGACGGTCTTTTTCTGTTACCACCACTGGCTGGCGAATAATCAGCTGTTCATCGGTCAAAACATGAGACGCACCGTAGCGATCGATCCACTCATTCTCAGCTATAGTGCTTAAACTTCTGTCGAGTTCTGCGACATCTCCATGCTCAGCAAAGGTCGTACTATCGGCCATCAGCCGCGCAAAACGAAACGCATCCCCATCATTCAGCCCGACCAGGGTGTTGTTCGCCCGCTCGACGTTAAACTCCCATATTGTAAAGCCCAATGTCGGTGAAAGTGAGCGTGCGTTAGAGGAATGCGTGGAAATGAACTGCTGAATTTGGGCGTCTTTGATAGAGCCAATTACCATCAAGGCTACGACGATATTAGCGAGCCCGACAAGCGGGAGGATCGTTATCAGATTAAATGCCCTAATCGAAATGCGCACGAAATCACCCAACCAGCGCACACCATCTATACGCACATACAATCATAGTACTTTAGAATTATTTCCAGATTAACAGTGGAGGTGTTGTCGCTATTTTTGTTTCCCGCAGTTTACTAAAATTGAGATAGACAAAGGGGTTAATGGTGCCCTCCCATGGCATTGCCCGTGCTACCCCAAAGCAAGTGTCACAAGATAAAAGGCGAGCCGGTAGGGCCGCCTTTCCTCCAAACCTCTAGTCCGCCTACGCTAGTGCAGTGATGTTACTGAGACCGAGTCGACAAGGTTTTCTTGTTCTTGTTCGACGCCGCGTCTGCTTATAGGCTAATGACCGCCTCAGTTCTCGCCGTCAAAGTGTGGAGACCTATCGGCTGACTGAAGTGACGCCTAGCCCTGCGCCTCTTGCAAGCATAGCGAACTAGTCCGAGGGCGCCGCTCCCCGCTTGACCAAATCACAAACATTCTGCGACTATCGTGTTCCCGTCTTTTCAGAGGCTCAGAGTGTCTTCGACGTGTCTTGCCCCGCCCCAACCGCAGAATTTAAGAGTTGGCTCCGCAACTAGTTTTGCAAAGTTTCCTTCTGCGGCAAGGAAATCTGACTGATATCGCCTCCGTTTAACCCCTCGTCCAGGGTGGTGTCGCGAATTTGGTGGAAATTTGAAGTTGGCGTAATCTCCGGGTGAACA
>JAPORH010000119.1 GCA_026710325.1 Litoreibacter sp.
AAACCTAAAGAATCCAGTTCGTCCCAACTGTCAAAGCTTAAGTGCGATTGCCCTGCGGCTTCGATATGGGGCGGGAAAGCGCCCTCGAACAGCGCCAAAGAGCCAGCATTGCCCATGTAATACAGGACCACCGGGCCGCTGCCCTTGCGTTCCTGCACATAGATGGGCGTGCCGTCCGCGCCTTTCAGCTCAACACGCTCGAACCCGTCCAATACCACATCGTCGGGCTGGAACGGGTAGATGAAACGCGGATGCAGCCAGATCATCACCGCGGCGTAAAGCAGATAGGCCCCGATGATGCCGAGCAGCAGCGCCTTAATAGCGCTTATCCTTGGATTTGAAGCTATCGAGCCAGCCGCGGAAGCCCGCGCGCTTGCGGTCGGCATAGGCATCCAGATCGTCCCAGCCGTCCTGGGCGCCGGTGATCACGGGATCAATTTTCTCCCGCTTGAACCATTGGCTGAGCCGGTAGCACCCCAGCATAAGCCCCGCGAGAATGATCAGGATGATCGCATTGAACCACGGGATCAGCGTTGCATTTGGGTTATCAATCGGGCGCACGCCCACGGCATTTGGGAAGATCGAGAAGACCTCATTCCGCCAACCATAGTGGGTCAGCACAACCCATTGCGGATCGTCCGCGGTGGACTTGTTGTCCGCCAGCTCGGTTTGCAGGTTGGAGCTGTCGAGCTTGAAGTAAGGCGGCCAGCCCCAGCCCGTGTCTTCGTTTCGGTAGACCATAGGGCGCTCATTGCCCGTCTGGATCAGGCCCAAAAGATAGGTCGTCTTGCGCACCGTGTTCACAAAGCGCACATCGCGATTTACGCCAGTGTTGTCTTGGCCCGTATCCGCGCCCGCCCAGAAGATCGAGTTCTCCCCAAAATCGACGCGTCGCACTTCGGTTTCAACGATGCGCACGATGTCACGCTGCGGCAGCGTATAGTGCAGGAAAGACAGGAGCAGGACCCAGAAGACAGTCCAGAAGGCGCGTTTGATATAGAGCATAGGGGTCACTCCTTACTGGAAATTCACGATATAGACGAGCAGCCCGATGACCAGATAGGGCACAATGAAAACGCCAAAAATCAGCTTGCGGCGCAGCGAGCCGTCATATTCCTCGAGGCCCGTCTTGATAAAGGTGTCGCGGTCCATGGCTTGGGTGCCGAGTTCCCACTCTTCCTCAAGCTTGCTTTTGCGCACGGAGCGGGACCAGTAGGACAGCACGAAATAAACGATGAGCATGAGGACGAAGGCCATCGCCATGAGCCTGAGTATGCCTATGATCATCCGCGCCTCCGCACTACACCCCAAGGGCCGACGACGTCCACGATATCGCGCTCGGGCTCAGGTGGCGCCATCGCCTCCTCCGCCCCGAACAGCGCCTCGCGCGTGCCAGCCTTGTCTACCTGATACTCCCGCTCCAGGAAGTTGGCCACAAATTCCTTCTTCTCCTCCGGCCAGGTGGCGTAGCGCTCGTAGAAAAGCTGCTTGTGGCAGATGAAGAGCTGACGCACATCAAGCGGCGCGAGCTCGGCCAGAAGCTGGTTCACGAGGTCGCGGTCGGCATGGGGCCTTGCGCGGAGCGTGTAGAAATAGGCCGGGTCCTTAGAGGTGATGCGCGGCCAGCCGCCACCGCCTTCGGCCCAGCGGAGCAGGTCGTTCAGCTGGTGAAATTCGTCCGGCAGCTTGTTTGCGTAGCGGCGGGCCAGCTTGCGCAGATCGGACCGTCTGAGCCCTGTCACATCCGCTTCCATCGAGGCCGCGACATCTACGATGATGAAATCGAGCTTTTGGCGCAGGATCGCGGCGGCGTTGACGCCTTTGGCTTTTACAATGGGCTCGACGAGGTCGTTTTCATCGAGGAACGCCGCGACTTTGTTCCGCTCTTCCAGTTCAATCACCAGTTTGGTCGGAAGCTTTCCGAGGTCATCCTTGGGCCCGACCGAGAGCGTCGCCGGGTCTTCCACATCGCGGAAAATGTAGAGCCCGCCGAAATGGGAGGTCCAGAAATTGCCCTGCTCAAACTCGGTATGTTTCAGCGTGATTGGCGCGCGGGTGACGTCGCCGGTTTTCTTGGCCAGCGTGATCATGTCGGCGATGAGAACATCGTCCCACCAAGCGTCATCGCGGCTCCGGAACTCGTCGATCATGGTGCTGAGTTTTTCGGCCTCGGCGACATGGCCGCCTGTTGTGTCAGCCTCGATGGTGATCTTGCGAATATCGAAGAGATGCGCGGCTTTGCCGACCGTGTAGATCGAATTGACCAACTCCCCTGCCACCGCGTCGCGGGCGGTCAGGGCGAAAAGCTGCGCCTCGTTTTCCTCGATAAACTGGCGCAGGATGCCGCGGGCGGTGGAAAATTTGGCATCGAGCAGAGGCGCGGTTTTCTGTTCGGTCGAGAGCAGAATAAACTGTCGGTTGCAGCCGTTGGGGTTTAGATACAGGTCATCGCCCAGCTCTTGCGCGACCTCGGGCGCGAAACCAGAGATGTCGATGTGGAAATCGGTGAGGCTAGTGGTCTTGCCCGTCAGCGATTTCAAGGCGCGATTATACCGCTCCGCCAAGGCGGGGGAGCTCACATGAAACAGGTTGCCGAACATCAACCCTTTTTGGATAAGCCGCATCATGTGCAGCGGGCCCCGCATGCGGGGAAATGAATAACCATATGATATATATGGGGTTTCAAATTCTGTTTACTAGATGTTAATCCGAGAAACATGGCTTACCGGTCGGCGTTTTTGATCCGTGTTGCGCGGATGATATAGGCGATCACCATCAGCGGAAACCAGATAAGTGCGGTGAGCGCGGTCCAGTAGGAGGCCCAGGAACCGAGCGCGTTATAGCCGCCCGTCACATTCATGAAGGCCCCGGCCCAGACCATGTGAAACATGTAGATCGGGACCGCGGCGGTCAGAGCGGCTATGCCGATATCCTTGGCGAAGTCTGTCACATTGAGCGCCGGCCGCCCGCCGCGCCAATAGCCTGACACCGCACCCCAGAGCGCAGGAATAAGCCAGACCGCTGCAAAGAGGGAGACCATTCAGGCAGCTTTCCGGCGATTGACGACATAGACCACCATCGCGCCCACACCTGCCCCAAAGAAGGCCCAGCCCATCAGCTGGATGGTAGTCGTTTCGCCTTTCACGGCCGAGCCGCCGACGAAGAGGACAAAGACCAGCAGATGCACGATCACGCGCTGGATCGTGACCCACCTGCCCGTGGCTAAGGCCAAGCCGATCAGCACATCAACGCCCCACCACACCAGGATCACCATCCCCGGCCAGAACGCCGAGACCCGGGAGGAGGTCGTCATCGCCGTGAAATCCCCCTCAAAGAACCAGAAGGCAGAGATGTAGAGATGGACCACATAAGCCACATAGCTCGCCGCCCAAAAGGCCAGCCAGCTTTGGTACCGGCTTTGGAACCAGACAAAGACGTAAGCCGGAATGAGCAGGATCAGCGCGGCCCAGGCGGTGTAGGCGGAGAGGTAGAGCGAGAACACCCGGTCGGGCGTGACGTCGGGTCCGGGGTTCGGGTTGGCGTCGGTTGGCGGCGGGGTGAGGGAGAGGAGAGCCATGTCTTGGGTGTAGTTGGCCAGGGCGAAGGCGAACACGAGTAGAGCGAGCGTCAGTGGCGCTGCTGTGCGCGGGCTGGTTAGGCTGTTGGTCATTTCTTTTTATACAGTTTCTAAGGCGTCAACGACTAGTGTTCGCGCAAAAAATGGTTTTTGGAACTTGTTCCGACCGCATTCTGGTCATTTTGGGAATACTCACAACGACAGCTTTGAGCCCAATTTGCCGAATGCTGCAGGACGCATGGATGTCCGCTTCTTTTTTGTCT
>JAPORH010000001.1 GCA_026710325.1 Litoreibacter sp.
AAGCTTCAATTCGAATCCTTTTCGCTCCTCGTTTCAAGTAGCGTCGTGTACTATGATGTTGCATAGTCTTTGTGAAGTGCATCGATGCTCCATGGAGGGGCTTTTTCGGGCACCACAAACCTTAGTCGTTCAAAAAAATGGAAGTGTGTGGAACGGCGTTTGTTCGATGTTCAAGTCTATTTGCCGTTCCCCATCAACTTCAGGGTAGTTCTTTGCCCAAGCTGCTTGATCATTGTATTCGTGTTCGAAGGGCGCAAAGCGAATTGACCCGAAACGGTGCAAAACGTCTTGTTCAACACCTCCTTTGCGCAATTCAGATACGGTGAGCACGCTCTCAAAAGGGGTGTTCACAGTATAGATCGAGTTAACCTGCCGATCGAGCTCGATCTCTACCTTGGATATCCCAGCGCTGTTTGATGCCAACACAACTGGTTGGTCACAGAGGGACTTTAGGAAAATATGTTCACTTATGTCAGCGGGCGAACCAATTTTGTAGGAACGTTCGGCGTTTGGCCCCGCATAATCCTTGGCTGCGAGACTGTAGATTTTTGCAAAGTGCTCGCGCGTGAACCGTTTCCAAAGCGTTGCAAACGATGTGTAACCAATAGGACTACACATAGTTGTAACCTACCCGTTCTGGCCTGAAACGAACTCTGACCACGTTTCCATCAAAATCCGCCGCTTTTCCAACAAGTCCGAGCGCGCGTAGGCACGTTCGACATCGGAGCCGACCTGATGCGCGAGGCTCATTTCTGCAATCTCGCGCGGTGCATTGGCAACTTCCGCCGCCCAATCGCGAAACGTCGAACGGAATCCGTGAACCGTGACCCCTTCGACCCCCATACGTCTCAGAAGCATCAGCATGGACATATTTGACAGAGGTTTGTGCCGCTTTTGCCCTTCGAACACTAATTCTGGCGCGAGCGATTTTAGAGGCTCGAGAATGGCGATCATCTCATCCGTCAAGGGCACGCGATGCGTGACGCTCGTCTTCATGCGTTCTTCGGGGCAGACCCAGACGCGCTGCTCGAAATCAAGCTCATCCCACGTCATACACAGAACTTCACCCGTGCGGCTGCCAGAGAGGCAGGTAAACATCAGTGCCTTCGCCGCAATTGCATTCCGCTTGGACAGCTCGCCGTAGAACGCCGGCACATCCTGCCAGCGCATTGCTTTGTGGTGCTTCGGCTTGGCCGTCACTTTGGGCAGGACGCGAGCATCTTTGATGGCTGTCACCGGGTTCTCACCTTCACGAAAGCCTTTTGATCTGGCCACATCCAGAACAGTCTTTATGCGTTGCGCGAGGCGTTTTGCCGTTTCATGTTTGCTGGTCCAGATTGGCGACAGGCACATCAAAACCTCTGGCTGGCCGACACTATCAATCGGCATGCGTCCAATCTTGGGAAAGGCATAATCGCGCAAAGTGTTGATCCATTGCTGCCCATGTTTGGGGTTTTTCCAGGTCGGAATCCGATCAATGTGAACCTGCTGCGCGACCTCTTAAAATGTCGGAATATCTCGAGCCGCACTGAACCGAGGGTTGAGGCCTTGCCGCGCCATGCGACGGTACTCAAGAGCCCTGTCCCGCGCCTGGTTGATGGTCACAAGTTCAGCGCCCCCAAGACCAAAGTCAGTACGCAGCGGCGCGCCCTTTTTGTTCTTCTGCCCTTTGACAGTCACACGCACAATCCACCGCCGAGCGCCCGACGGATCAAGCCCCCCGCCATCCCCATGCCGACCCGGCCCAAGATTCTCTACAAGCTTCTTCGTGAGCTTACCCGAAATCGCCATATTTCATACCACACTCCATACCACCCAACACGCCAAAATAGACCAACCCGAAAGAAATTCAACATAACCGAAAACTTCAATCAAACCTCTGAAAAATCTGCAAAAAGCCAATCAACTAAATGGCAAAAAAAGCTATATCTAAGTTGAAGTGGCGGACAGGAAGGGATTCGAACCCTCGAGACGGTCTCCCGCCTACGCACTTTCCAGGCGCGCGCCTTCGACCACTCGGCCACCTGTCCGTTGGTGGGTGTATCCAAAGCGCCCTGCCGTTGCAAGCGGCGAAATGCGGAAGTTCTTTGTTGAATTGTGCGATGTAGAAAGGTCGCAGTTTACGCTTCCGGTCCGGCTATGTTTTGCAATGCCTCTGGATTGCGCAGCCACAAGTCCCGTTGCGCGAAGGGTATCTCAATCCCTTCCTCGGTGAACCGGCTCATGATCTGGTGGCGTATCTCCGAGGGTGCGGCCATGACGTAGTTCACGTCTCTCAAGATTGCCCGGATCTCGAAATCAAGGCTGTCGGCGCCAAAGCCCACAAAGAAGACATTCGGTGGCGGGTTCACGATCACTTGGGGATGCGCCTCGGCAATCTCGCGCAGGATCGTTTCCACTTTGCGCGTGTCGGTCCCGTAAGCGACGCCGACAGAGACGATGATGCGGCCCGTGAGGTTGCCCTTGGTCCAGTTTGTCACCGAGGTAGAGATCAGGTCCGCATTGGGCACGATCACGTCGCGCCGGTCAAAGGTCTCTACCCGCGTGGCCCGCACCGAGATGTCGCGCACGACGCCCATTGTGCCGCCCACCTCGATCCAGTCGCCCTCGCTGATCGGGCGCTCGACCAGCAAGATGATACCCGAGACAAAGTTCGAAACGATCGTTTGCAGCCCGAAACCAATACCGACCGACAAGGCCCCAGCCACGATGGCCAGTGAGCTCAGGTCAATGCCCGCGCCGGTGATCGCCATAAGCGCCGCGAGGAAGATCCCCACATAGCCAACGCCCGACACCACCGCATTGCGCCCGCCCAGATCGAGCTTGGTTTTTGGCAAGACCTGTGTGCGCAAGGTCGATTGCGCGAACCGTGTGGCCAAATAGCCGACGGCGAATATCACCGCGAAGGTCAGGAAATCGGCGGGTGAAATGCGGGTGTCGCCCAGAACGATACCAGAGGAGATGATCGTAAATCCTTCGGAGATATCGGCAGAGCGCGCACCCCAAATCAACGCAAGAATTGGGAGGGCGGCCAGCACCAACGCGAAGCCGATAAGCACCGGTATCAAAGAGTTCACCGCATCCTCGTTGCGCGTCAACATCGCGTAGAGGTCGCGGACGAAGCGCTGCAACACCGCGAGGAGCGCAAAAAGAGCAAGCGTCAGCACGGAGGAGAACACGACCATACCGCCAGCCGTCACATAACCAATCGCCGCCATGACTGGCCCGATGACTCCGATTGCCATCGCCGCACAGGCAAGCGTCTTTGTGAAAAGCGTGTTGCGCATGGCCGAGGTTGGCCCGGCATCGTCTTCGGCCGGGACAGCCAGCGCTGCCTTGCGCATCAACTGCCCCAGCCGGAACAGCATCAAACCGGCCGCAGCAATCACAGGGAACAGCAACACTGACTGAACGCCAACCGTCATGATCTGTGACAGGAAACTGCTCCCGGCGAGCAGCAAAACAGCCTCCCGCAACACCAGCAGCAGAGCAAGGATCAAGGCGTAGAACCGCCCTTCCGTCAGGTCGATGCCTTCAAGCGCCAAAAGCGGGCGCGGCGGGTAGTCTTTGGGAAAGACCTGGCGCGATAACCACCGCGCGGCGGCAAGCACCGCCACCAACATGGCGAGGATGCTGAGCACTGTATCACCAACGACGGCTGTGAGCTGCGTGGCCTCCACGGCGCGCAGCATCGCGAGAAGCCCGATCACAGGCAGGATCACGCCAAAGAGCGAGGTCAGAAAGGTCGCAACCCTGTAGCGTGCATCCCCTGCCCGTTCGCTGGCCCGAAGCCGCGCAACGCCGCGCTCAATCCATGTTCCGGATCGCGTCACCAGGACAAGACCAATTGCCAGCAAAAGCAGCGTCAAAGGTAGCTCTTGGCGCAGCGTTGTCCGGCGCCCGGCTGAAGCGTAATTATTGGCGACCTCCCCGGTGACGGCCTCCCCAACCATACCAAGCGCAATCAGCGCCTCGGGCCAGAGCACCGGGTTTAAAGGCGTCGGATCGAGCCGGAAGGTGCGCTCGGCCTGTCGTTCACGAAGAATACCGTCAAGCTGCGCAATCAGACCATCGGCGCGGGTATAGGCCTCCTCGGCGCGGCGGACCGGGGCAATTGCCGTTTGCAAGTCCTGATCCAATGTGGCGCGTCTGGCGGCAATATCCTCAGCCTCGGTCTCCCCGTCTGCGGGCACTGGTCCAAGGGCTGCAATTTGCTCGCGCAAGGTCGCGATGCGTTGCGCGTTGATATCCTGTCCGGTCAGAAACCGCTCACGCCACTCGACGAGCGTTGCGCGCAGGGCCGCAAAGGCATCATCAGAGGCCTGGGCGGAGTCTAAGGCCTCTTGTGCACGGCTCGCATCGCGCTCCCACGCGGTATAATCCGGCCCAGACTGTTGCGCCTCCTGCTGTGCTACCGCCGGAGCAGCAACGAAAAGGCTCTGCGCACCGAAGAGCGCAATGGTCAAACACAGAAAGCGTAAAAGCCGCATCACTCCGCGTCTTCAAAAACGGCAGGGATGTCGTCGCGCGACCGTTCCAGCCAGGCGGGAAATGGTAGCCCCTTTTCACGAAGAAATTCGGGGTTCCACAGCTTGGACTGGTAGCGCGTGCCATAGTCGCACAGGATCGTCACGATCGTATGGCCCGGCCCCATCTCTTTCGCCATTCGGATCGCGCCGGCGACGTTGATGCCGGAGGAAGCGCCAAGGCACAGCCCCTCATGCTCCAGCAGGTCAAACACAATCGGCAAAGCCTCTTCATCCGGGACCTGGCACGAGAAATCTGGGGTCAACCCTTCCAGGTTCTTGGTGATGCGCACCTGCCCAATCCCTTCGGCAATCGAGCCGCCCTCCATCGTGAGCTCACCCTTCGTATACCAATCATAGAGTGCAGCTCCCATCGGGTCTGCCAGACCGATTTTGACGCCTTTGGACTGTAAAGCCATGGCGACGCCTGACAGTGTCCCGCCGGAGCCAACAGCACAGATGAACCCGTCGACCTTGCCGTCGGTTTGCTCCCAAATTTCAGGGCCGGTCGTTTCAATATGCGCTTTTCGGTTGGCCACATTGTCGAACTGGTTGGCCCAGATCGCGCCGTTGGGTTCGGTCTCATTCAGCTTTTTGGCCAGACGTTCTGAATATCGCACGAAGTTGTTGGGGTTTCGATAAGGGCGCGCGGGCACTTGTACCAGCTCTGCACCGGCCAGCCGCAACATGTCTTTCTTTTCCTGGCTCTGGGTCTCAGGGATCACAATCACGGTCTTGAACCCCATCGAGGCTCCCACCAGCGCCAGCCCGATGCCAGTATTTCCGGCCGTACCTTCGACGATCGTGCCGCCGGGCTTCAACGCCCCACTTTCCACCGCATCGCGAATGATCGTCAGCGCCGGGCGGTCCTTCACGGATTGCCCCGGGTTCATGAATTCGGCCTTGCCCAGGATCTCGCAGCCCGTCTCGTCGGACACTTTGTTCAACCGGATCAGGGGCGTGTTGCCGATCAGGTCGGCGAGATTGCTTTTGATGGTCATGAGAGCCCTTCCCGGAGGTAAATCTTGCTGAGACAGGTGTAGGACCGTCATGCGGTGAACTCAAGAAGGCACTCATTCCTTGCGGCGTAATCGCTCCCGGTTTGCGGCCAACCACATTGCAGAGATCAGCAAGGGGCCATTCTCGACCTCGCCACTTTCGACGGCCCCCATGAGCTGCTCAAACGACACGACCATCGAGCGTATATCCTCAGCCTCACTCTCCAACCCACCGATGCCGGCGACGCTTTCGGGCAAATCCGCGATGCCGATATAGCTCGTCAGATATTCCGTGTTGGTGCCGGGGGAGCTGTAGTAACTGCCCGCGCGATGCAGCGTGCCAATTTCAAGCCCCGCCTCTTCCAAAGCTTCGCGGCGCGCCGTTTATTCATGGGTTTCACCCGGATCCTGCCGCCCGGCAACAGCCTCCAAAGACCACGGGCAAGGATCGCCGCGCAGGTAGCAGCCAGGCCGAAACTGCTCGATCAACAGCACATGGTCGCGCACTGGGTCGTAGGGCAAAACCGTAACCGCATCAGCTGCGACAAAAACCGCGCGCTCCATCGGCTCCGACATTTCGCCAGTAAATTTCCGGGCTCGAACATCAAGCTCTTGCAGCGTAAAGAAGTGGCTGTAAGGCATTCTTTTTGCAACAAGTTCTACGTCGTTTCGGCTATGCGCCTCGCGCAGCTCTACCGGGCTAAACACCGCGCGCGCGTTCAACCGCTGCTGCGCACGTGTCCGGATCACACCGAAACGTTGGGCGATCAGTTCCGGGGCCACGCGGCCCATGTCGTCCATGATCTCAAGCGCCGCTTCGCGCATCAGTGGGCCATGGTCGCGTTGCCAGCGTTCGAGTAACCAGTCCTCGCCAGGCTCCCAAAGTTCGACCTCAGGTCGGTAGGTTTCAGCATCAATGGTCTCGTCGCCAACATGTACACTCACAGGCTGGCGAGTGTAACTGTAAGGGGACTCATAAAAATCGAGCCGTGCGAGATGCTCGGGCTGAGGGTTGATAAGCAGACCGCGCGTCGCGCTTCCCGGCTGCTCTGTCAGGATTGGAAAGCTCTGGCCGTTAGCAACCGCTACACGGTGATCAAGCAGATCCGCGTCGCACCAATCCAAAGACCCGCCCGCCACAATCTCCAAAAGATCAAGGTCGCGCAGCGTGCCAAACAGGAAGACAGGTAGCGGCGCTACCCCCATTTATGATGAGACCACTCGGCGATCAGGCCAGTTACAATACCGCCCACAAGAAGGTAACCGATGGCCATCGGATGTATCAAAAGCTGGGCATATTCCAAGAAGATGCCGAACATGCCCGTGATCGCATCCATCGGCCCACCATATTGCAGGCGCATAGAGCGTTTCAGCATCTCGCCAATTGCAAAGGCTAGAACCGAAAAAGTAATTGCGCAAACAATGCCATAGACCCCGGTGTTAATGGCGCTTACCGCGCCGCGTCCGATAAGTCGCCCAATGACGCGCCAGGCGCAGAGCATCGGGATCACGATCACGACCGGGTAAAGATAAGGAGTCGGTTGCCCTTCCGGCAGGAGGGGCTTCACGACACCAGCCACCAAAATACCGATTAGGGCAAAGAGGACGGCGGAGATAAGTCGCGCGGCGGTTGGCATGGCTCGGGCCTCATAGCTGTGGCCCCGCCCGTTGCCCCCGGGTCTAGCTGGGCCGTGTCATTGTGATCTGTGTTACGTCACAATTACGGGACCAGAAGGTGCTGGCGCAAGACGTGAGATAAAAATTCCACATCCGTTGAAAACGCGCATCAAACCCCAAAGCCGCCACATCGTCCCAACGGTCGTTAAATGTCTCGTGCCACCGGCGCAGCGTGTCGGAATAGCTTTGCCCGAACTCGATAGACCCTTTCAGCTGCAATCCCGCTTTGGAGATCTCGCTTTTCAGCACAGTTGGGCTCGGCAGCATGCCACCCGGGAAGATATATTTCTGGATGAAATCCACGCCACGTTTGTACACGTCCCACCGTTCATCTTTGACCGTGATGATTTGCAAGGTCGCGTGCTTGCCCGGCTTCAGCCGCTCGCGAACCGTATCGAAGTAGACGGGCCAGTATTTTTCGCCAACAGCCTCGAACATCTCGATCGAGGCGATGCCGTCATAGACGCCCTGCTCGTCGCGGTAATCCTGCATCTTGATCTCGACCCGGTCGCTAAGCCCGAGACGTTTCATCCGCTCCACCGCAAAATCATGCTGCTCCTGGCTAATCGTCAAGCCGGTCACCTTGAGACCGCGCTCTTTCGCAGCATATTCCGCGAACCCGCCCCAGCCGCAGCCGATCTCGAGCACGTGGTCGCCGGGCTGAACGCCCATTTGGTCGACCATGCTGGCGTATTTATTCTCTTGCGCCTTCTCCAGGCTCTCCTGCCCGTTCTTAAAAAGCGCCGAGCTGTAGGTCATCGTGTCGTCGAGCCAGAGGGAGTAGAAATCATTACCCAGATCATAGTGATAGCTGATGTTCTTCTTGGCCTGCGTTTTGGAATTGGATTGCATCCAGAAGCGCAGTTTTTCATAGGCACGCACGAGCTTCATGCCCGGATAGCCGTCATAGACGTCGTCATTGTCGGCATGGACCAAATCCATAAAGGCCTGCAGGTCTGGCGTCGACCACCAGTCATCCAGATACGCGTCGCAAAATCCGAGATCGCCTTCGCGCACGATCCGGGCAAAGAGGTCGGTGTTATGCACGGTGAACTCCGCAACCGGTCCCGGCTTTGATCCTTCCGCGCGGAACACACGTCCGTCAGGCAGTTTTACGTCCAAACGCCCGCGTTCGATCTTCATAGCCGTGTCAAAGGCCTGCTTAAAGTAGCGCGGCAGGTCCTTCTGCCCGTCAGTCGTCGTAAGGATTTGCATCCCCGTACCCCCCAAATTGTCGAGTTATCTTAGACAGATACGTGCTCACCGCTCAAGGCGTTTAAAAGTTTAGCCTATGTCACAGCAAGTTGACGCTAAGTTATGCAGCGCGGTTGGAATAAGCATCAAGCGCTTTGGCGCGCCCTTCCTCCAAACTCACAATTGGGCGCGGATACGTGTCGCCGAGTGACAACCCCCAAGACTTCGGCACCGCGTCGAAATACTCCGCCGCTTGCACGTCATGGTTCTTGAACAGCTCGCCCAAGTAGCGCGCGCGATAGGCGCGGTCTTTGTCGAACTTTTCTGCCTGCGTGTCGGGGTTGAACACCCGAAAATATGGCGCCGCATCAGGGCCTGAGCCCGCCGCCCATTGCCACCCCATAGCGTTGGAGGCCGGGTCCCAGTCGATCAGGCAATCGTCAAACCACGCCTGCCCGATCCGCCAATGGCTCATCAAATGCTTGGTCAGGTAGGAGGCTACGATCATACGCCCCCGGTTATGCATATACCCTGTCACATACATCTGACGCATGGCCGCATCGACCAGTTGAATGCCGGTTCGCCCTTGTTTCCAGGCCACGACGCGTGGGTCTTCTTCATCCTCGTTCCAAGGGAAGGCATCCCATTCAGGGCGCCAATTGCCGTCAACGATATGCGGCGTGTGATAGGCCAGCTGGTATGCAAACTCCCGCCAGACAAGTTCCTTCAGGAAGGTTTCCGCACCTGGCTTCCCCTCGTGAAACGCGGCCCAACCGGCGTGCCAGCATGTCCGTGGCGAGATTTCCCCATAGGTCAGGTTTTCCGACAGAAGCGAGGTGCCATCCATCGCCAGAATGTCCCGTGCCTTTTGGTAGTCGCCGATTTTGCTTGCGATAAAACTGTCGAGCCGCTCCCTCGCTGCCGCCTCACCGACGCAGACATATTGCTGCACGATAGCCGCGCCGCGCCGCATCGCGGCCCCCATGTCCCAGTCGTCAATCGTATCGCTCTCAGGCCATTCGTCGGGCGCCTTGGCCGACGTCACTGCAGGAAGCGCCGCATCCAGCTGGCGCCCGCGCACCGATTTCCACATCGGAGTGAAAACCTTGTAAAAATCACCCGTCTTGCTCTCCACCGTCCAGGGCTCAAAGAGCAGATGCCCGGAAAAGCTCTTGGCCTCTAGCCCGTCGTCCTTGAGCCCGGCTTTGACTCCCTTGTCGCGTTCAATCGCCACTGGGTCATAGGCGCGGGACCAATACACAGCCCCTGCCCCGGTCTCCTTCACCAAAGCCCGCAAGACATCCAATGCATTGCCGCGGCGCAGGATCAGCTTTGAGCCTATGACCTCAAGGCTTTCCGCGAAACGCGCGACACCCAAACCGAGCCGCCATTTTGGGGCCGCGCCATGGGTCTTCACCACCTCGTCATGTATAAAGACAGGAATAACAGGGCGGCCACTCTCAGCGGCGGCGGTGAATGCGGGGTGATCGTCCAAGCGCAGATCGCGCCGCAGCCAAAGCAAGATAGGTGTCTCAGTCATAGGCAGGACTTAGTGCCAAGGACAGCGGGTCAACATGGTGTCCAAAAGAAAAAGCCCTGGGCAATACCCGGGGCTTCCTCTCAACTTTGCGCGAAGACTATTCGGCTGCCGTGAGCCCTTCCACTTCATCCACCGTCGTCGGAACGCCAGCAGCCTCGCGCCGCACGTCATTCCAGACGGCTTTAACCAAGGCCAAGCACATCAGCGCCATCACGATGGAGAATGGCAGTGCGCCGATCACCATGGCGGTCTGGATCGCACCCGTCCCGCCGGAGATCAGCAAACCACCAACAACCAGACCCAGGGCTGTGCCCCAGAACAGGATGTGGGGGCGTGCTTTTGGTCCTTCGTCGCCAGCTGCATTGATCGTGTTCACGATCAGCACCGCGGAGTCGGCGGAGGTCACCAAGAAGGTCATCAGCAGTACAACGATCAGCACTGCCATACCCCAAGCCAGGATTTCAGCGATTGGTGCCAACATGAACTCTGTCATCGCGAAGATCTTGTCGCCGTTGCCCGCGCTGAAGATGGTCCCATCCGCGCCGCCATAAAGCTCCAGCCAGATCGCTGTACCACCAGCCCAGGAGAACCAGATGCAGCACATCAAGCCCGGGACAAGCATGGCTCCGAGAATGAACTCCCGCAAGGTACGACCCTTGGAGATACGTGCCAGGAACAACCCGACGAATGGCGCAAAGGCGATCCACCAAGCCCAGTAGAAGACTGGCCACCAACCCTGCCATTGTGCGAGCAGGAAGGCTTCCGATCCCTCGACACCGTCAGAGAAGTAGACGTTGAAGCTCAGGAAAGGCAGCGCCAGCAGGTAGTCCCAAAGGCCCACAAACAACGCCGTCGCACCGAACCAGGTCGCGCCGAAGATGATGAAGAAGCCAAGCAGGACAATCGACAGCACCATGTTGATGTTGGAGAGCCATTTGATGCCCTTCCCAACCCCAGACAAAGCGGAGAGCGTTGACGCGCCCATGATAAAGAGCAGCGCAACCACGATGCCCATGAAGTTCACGGTATTAGCGATGCTCTCGCCATCAGCGTTCACCGCACCCTCAGGATGCACAAGGCCTCCAATGCCGATACGTGTCAGGCCAGCAACGAACTGGTCGACGCCAAATCCAAGAGTCTGCGCGACACCAAGGATCGTCGCAACAACGGCCACGATGTCGATAATGTTGCCGATCGGCCCCGACAATGTCTTTCCAAAAAGCGGAGTCAGCGAGGAGCGGATCGTGAGCGGCAGGCCCCGGCGGTAAGAGAAGAACGCCAAAGATAGCCCCACAATCGCATAACAGGCCCACGCCCCCACGCCCCAGTGCAGGAAGGACCAAACATAGGCTGTGCGGACATTGTCTTCGCCGCCCGCTGTCGTCAGCCCCTGAATAACGCTCGGGTTATTCTGGAAGTGTGCCACAGGCTCTGCCACGGCCCAGGTCAGCATGCCCACGCCGATCCCGGCGCCAAACATCATCGAGAACCAGGAGAAGTTGCTGAACTCCGGCTTGTCGCCTTCCTGGCCCAGAAGCATTTTGCCCCCTGTCGGCCAGGCCGCCAGTCCGAGGCAAACGATCACGAACAGAGCGACGACCCAGATGTACCAGGCGGCGAAATTGTTCAAAATAATGCTGTTCCAGGCACCCAAAGTGGCTCCGGCCTGTACGGGCCAGAAGATGCACCAGACAACCAGAATGGAAATGATGAGCTTACTCACCACCGCCACATTCACGCTGAATCCCCGATAAAAACCGCTATCGGCGGTCTTAATCGGCAGATCCGTTAATGGAGGTTTAATTGACATAAAGGCGTTCCCTGTTGTTTTGCCCCGATTGCGCAGTCGCGGTCCTCGACTGGCGGGACTTATTGGTATCAGAAGCAGCAGCGGCGGGTTGTCCCGCGTCAGGTTGCCGCGCCTCTCGGTTAATACCAAAGCAGGTTAATGGCCGTCTGAATAGGGAAATGCTCGGATTCGTCGTAATTTTGTCCATTTCCGCCCTTCAAACGTGAAAAAGCGGACGCAGATTTCAAAAAAAGCCGCCGCTCGAAAGCGACGGCCCCTTAAAACCCCTCAAGACACGTCCTAGGCGTTTACGTCGACGACCACGCGGCCTTTCACCTGGCCTTTCAGGATATCTTTACCGAGACCCGGCAGGTCACTCAATGTGGCGGGCTGGATCATCGCCTCAAGCTTGTCCATTGGCAGGTCAGTCACAATCCGCTCCCAGGCACGCAGGCGGTTGTCATATGGCTGCATGACGCTGTCGATACCAAGCAGGTTCACACCGCGCAGCAGGAACGGCATGACAGTCGCAGGCAAACCTGCTCCCCCAGCAAGCCCAACAGCTGAAACCGAAGCGCCATATTTCATTTGCCCCAAAACGCGCGCCAGCATTTCGCCGCCAACAGCGTCGACACAACCGCCCCAGGTCTCAGCCTCCAGTGGACGTTTGGTGGTTTCGTTCAGATCTTCGCGCGCCACGATTTGGGTCGCTCCCAGCGATTTCAGGTAATCAGCCGTATCGGGACGCCCGGTCACGCCCGCTACCTCATAACCCAGCTTGGCCAGAATTGCCGTCGCAACGGAGCCAACGCCACCAGCCGCACCTGTGACCAAAACGGGCCCGTCCTTTATGCCGTGATCCTCAAGCGCCATGACGGCAAGCATTGCCGTGAAGCCGGCGGTACCCACGGCCATAGCCTGGCGCGTCTCAAGGCCGTCAGGCAGCGGCACCAGCCAATCGGCTTTCACCCGTGCCTTTTGCGCGTAGCCTCCCCAATGCGCCTCGCCTACGCGCCAGCCCGTCAGGACAACCTTGTCGCCGGGTTTGTAGCGATCATCGGAAGAGGTCTCGACCGTGCCTGCGAAGTCGATGCCCGGCACATGCGGGTAGTTGCGCACCAAACCGCCACCCGGCCCGATGCAAAGCCCGTCTTTGTAGTTTACGGTGGAATATTCAACCGCGACGGTCACATCACCATCAGGCAACATATCTTCGGAAATCTCGGTGACGGAGGCGCTCGTTTTGCCCTCATCATCCTTGTTTACAAGCAATGCATTGAACATGTCGTCTTTCCTCTCAAAGCCAAAAATTCTCTTGAACGACGCCGCGGCGCGGCCCGTCCTGTGTTTCGATCTGTAGCTCGGTGCCCGCGTCCCAATGGGTCATACGCACCATGCCAATTGCCACATTCGTGTTGAAATCAGGGCTCTTGGCCGCCGAGGTCAGCTGACCTATCACCACGTCCTTGCCCGGTATCGTAATATTCCAAAGCCGGTCGCAAGGCGGTATTTCGCCGTCAATCGCAATTGCGCGCACCTGTTTTACGGGGCCTTCCTTGGCCACACGCAGCAGCGCGTCGCGCCCGACGCAGCCAATCGCGGTCTGGGTGGAGCAGAACCGGCCGAGCCCGCATTCATGCGGAGTGTTGTCGCGGGTCATGTCATTGCCGTAGCTTAGAAGCCCGCCCTCGATCCGCTCTATCAGGTTCGGGCATCCAGCATAGACATCCAGGTCCTTGCCTGCTTCCATCAACGCGTTCCAGAGCGGCATGCCATTGGCCGTCCCTTCGACATAGACCTCGAACCCGCCTTGTTTTGAGTAACCTGAGCGCGCAACGAGCATCTGCTTGCCTTGAAAGTCGAAAAAGCCATAGCGGAAAAAGCGCAGGTCCTTCACCGCATCACCAAAGATGCGCGACGCCAGCTCATCGGCATGCGGCCCTTGGATCGCCAAGGGCGAGACATCGGGCTCTTCCACGATCACATCAAGATAAAGAGCGTGCGCCAAGCCTTTGACCCAAAGCAACAAATCGCTATCCGCAATCGACAGCCAATAGCGGTCATCGGCCAGCATCAGCGCAACCGGGTCGTTCAACATGCCCCCGGTCCCGTCCACCAAGGGCACATAGTAGCACATCCCTGGCAACATGCCGCGTAGGTCGCGTGGGGTCAGCATCTGCATGAGACGCCCGGCGTCGGGGCCGCGCAGCTCCACTTGGCGCTCGACGGAGACATCCCAGACCTGCACTGCAGATTTCAGATGGTGGTAATCCTCTTCCACCGACCGAAATACGGTCGGCAGTAACATACGATTATAGACGGTGTAGCTTTTGACACCGGCGGCTTCGACACCATCAGAAAAGGGCGTCCGGCGCACGCGGCGGGAAGGCGCAATCGTTGCCATGTGTTTACTCCGGCATAAAGACGAGGTCGGTTGCGTCAGGGCTTTGCCCGGCAGCGGTCATCATGGCGTGCAACTGCCCGCGATGATGCGTTTGGTGGTTAAAGAAATGGGTCACGCAGGTGCTTTTCTGCATCGTCATTGAGTGCTGCGTCGTGGAGGAGTACCACGTCATCGGCCCGACCAAATCCATATGTTTCAGCTTTTCGGCCCAGCGGATGATCCGCTTGTCGGTGCGCAGCCGGTCCAGCAAGAACCCTTCGGCCTGCAGATGCAGCTTGGTGCTGTCGGGCAAAGTCGCCTGCGGCGCTGCACCGCCGTCAAACCGGCTCATCCAGAGCTGATCCCCCCAAAGCAGGTGGTTCGCAGTCCCAAGAATGGACCCAAAGAACGCCTTGCGGTTCTTGGTCAGCTCTTTTTCATCGAGCGCTTTAATGCAGCCCATCAAGCTTTTGTTTTGCCAGGCATTATAGGCTGCCATAGTCCGGCAATACTCAGCCGTGATCATGGGCCAGACCACTCAATCGGGCAGATCTCGGCTGATTTGCCGCCAAAGTCCCAAACACGTCCATAATCGCGTACGCGGGATTTCTTACCGACAGCCGCAATGATGTCCGGCCCCATCCAGTATTTGGAGTTGCTGACCATCACGGGGTGGTCTTCAGATTTACCGGCGATCATCTCGATCTCGCCCTGAATTTTGCGCCCGATCATGATGGAGCGCTTTTTGCCCTCCCGCACGATCTCAACCGGTGCACGCTCTGCGCCGATGATTTCGGAGACCAGCATCGTGAACAGCCCAGTTGTGCCACCAGCCGCGCCGGAGAAAATCTTCAAGATGCCGTTATAGGCTTTCTGGGTCGACCGCTCGTCAACATAAGCGGCGACTTTCCAATCCCCCTCGCCCATGCGGCCCGAGATATCGACCAAAAGCCCGATATTGAGGCCGGACAGGTCCTCGCCTTCAAAATGCCCCTCATCAATCGCAATGGCCATCCAGGCATGGCAATGCCCCTCCGTGGGCGGGTGCGCACCAAGGGAAACCACGCAAGGGCAAAACACCGTGCAGGAGCAGTTCAGGAACAGCTCGCCCTTGATTGACCAATCCGTAGGCTCCTTGCGCCTGCGTCGCGGGTTCATGCGGCTGTCGATCTTTTGCATGACCTGAAGACGGTCCGACGGTTTGCGCTCTGTCTTGACCATTTTACGGCCCTCCTTCTATCCGATCACGCCGTATCCGGCAGTGCCAATCCCGGCCAGGATCAGCACGAAACCCGCCGGCTTGGTCACATAATGCCCGATCTGCGGCAGCTTTTCGATCACCATAAATAGCGTGGCAAGGCCCATCCACAAAAGGCTCATCACGCCGCCAACAAAACCCAGCGCCATAAAGCCCCAGCAGCAGCCAACACAGAATGCGCCCAAGCCCAGCCCCATGCGCAACCCGCCCGCAAACCCCGTCTTCCAGTGACCCAGAAAATAGCTCATCGGCGAATGGCACACGCCATGACAGATTTCTTTCGCCCGAGTGAACTGAAACAGCCCAACGACGATGAATAGCAAACCAGCAAACCAGAGCGAGTTTGAAATGCCCAAATCGTCAATGATGTCCGAGGCCATCAACGCGATCTGCGCACCTGTGATCACGGCTGCAAACGCAACCCAGACAACAAAATACCCCAGCAGAACGCCGAGCCATCCCGCACGGGTGCCGTTCGCGCTCGAAATAAGGTCTTCGTAGGATCGCAAGGTCGGCACCATCGTTGGAAGCATCATCGCCGCCATCATAATGACCCACATCGGGAACAGCGCGCCAAAGGTGGTCATCTGCATCATGGGCATATCGCCCATTTCGCCTGACATAGTGCCGTTCATAGTGTTCGACATGGTGCCTGACATGCCGTCCATGCCGCCGCCCATATCCATCATGCCTTGCGGCCGGCCAATCCAGTCAACGCCCATCATTTGCGCCATGGCAAACATCATCCACCATGACAGCAGGATCACGGCAAAGAAGCTGAGCCATAGAACTGATCTGACGACGCCCGACATGTATCCTCCCCCGAGACTCGTTGGTGTTTAAATGTCAGACTTTTAATTGTCTTACAATTGAAAACCCGCGCTGTTATAAAGCGTTTTATGAAAATTGATCCTAGTTCGTCCAAAGACCTGTCTGTGCAGATTGCACAAGCCATTCGCGATGCAATTATTTCTGGCAGTCTTCGTGTGGATGAACGCCTGCCCTCCGAGACAGAACTCTCGGAAAAATTCGCCGTATCGCGCCCCACCGTACGTGAAGCCTTGAAGCGGCTGGCGGCTCAAAGCCTGATCCGGACACAACGGGGCGCCTCAGGCGGTGCCTTCGTCAACCGCTTGACCTATGAGGGCGCCTACGGCCAACAAATAACGACCTCCACGCTGCTTTTATCTATGAACGCGGTGAGCTTCGAGACGGCATGCGAAGCACGCTACGCGCTGGAGCGTGCCTGTGCGCCGATCGCCGCGCAACGCCGGAAAGAAGAACAGCTGGGGAAAATGCGTGAGCAGATCGCGCGGCAGACCGCGCAGGCCTTGAGCGATGAGGAATTTTGCGCCTCCGATGTGGCTTTCCATCGCGCCTTGGTTGACGCGGCTTGCAACCCGGTGCTGAGCTATCATTTGGCGGGCGCCGTGGAAGCGATGCAGCCATTGATGAATATGATCACGTTCACGGCGCGCTCACGCATCAAGATTGTGGCCCTTCATCACAACATTGCTGACGCGCTCGAAGCGCAGGACGCGACGATGGTCGACCGCGATTTGCAGGAATTGCACCGTTACACGGTCGAGCTTGCAGCAGACATTATCGCACAAAAAACGCGAAGCTCTGCGTGAAATCCCCTTGTTCCCCGCCGCGCTGCCGCATAGCGTTTCTGGGATCTTGACTTGGGAGAGACTTGAATGACCAAAACCACCCTGCTGGCCACTGCGGCCTTTGCTCTGGCCGCCACCGCTGCAACGGCCAATGACCCTGACCTGCTGGTCTTCGACTGGTCCGGCTATGAGGAAGAAGGCTTCTTCATCAACTATGCCGAGAAACACGGCAGCGGTCCGACCTACGCCTTCTTTGGTGAAGAAGAGGAAGCGTTCCAAAAGCTGCGTTCCGGCTTCAAAGCCGATGTCGCGCATCCCTGCTCCCAATCGGTAGACAAGTGGTACCAGGCCGGGCTGATCGAACCTTGGGACATTTCCAAAATTCCAACCTACGCGACGCTCGCGGACCTCTACAAAAACGACCCGACCTTTGTGCGTGACGGTGAGGTGTATTTCATCCCTGCAGACCTTGGCATGACGGGCCTTGCCTATCTGGCCGATGACGTCCCGGCGGAAGATATTGCCAGCCTCCAGGTTTTCGTCGATCCGAAATACGCCGGTCGCACCTCCCTGCCCGATAATGTGGATGACGCTTACGCGCTGGCTTACCTGGCCACCGGCACCGCTGATTGGACCTCCGCCACGCAAGAGCAGTTTGAGGCTGCCTCCGCTTGGCTGCGTCAAGCCCATGCAAACGCCCGCGCCTATTGGGCCGATGGCGCGGAGCTGGCACAGCTGATGGCAACGGGCGAGGTGCAGATTGCCTGGTCCTGGAATGAAACCCCGGTTCAGATGCAAGCTGACGGCTACAATGTCGGCTTCCAGCGTGAAGCCGCCGAAGGTTCATCGAGCTGGTTCTGCGGCTACGTGAACCTCGTCGATGGCCCAGGTTCGGAAGAGAAAGCACATGACTTCATCGAAAGCTTCCTGAGCGCCGAGACAGCCGACTATATCGTCAACGAATGGGGCTACGGCCATTCCAACACAGCCGCCATGGGTGCGTTCGGTACGGAATTGCTGACCGAGGTCGGCCTCAACGACATCTCTGCCCCGCAGCTGGCCCAGCTCCCCATGGACAACGCGCTACGCGAGCAAATGATCCAGGAATTCGAGCGGATCAAAGCCGGGTTTTAAAACATTCTGACGGGCGGCTGCCATAAAAAGCGGCCGCCCGTCACCCTTCCCACGCAAAACTCGAGAATTCCCTAGGCGGCGAAGCAAACCGTGTTAGGCTGCAGTCATTGTTTAGAATTTTTCAATGACAGGAAGCCAGCCATATGCTCGCGCAAGCGTCAAAGATTCCACAAAGCCCTGATCTGCAGGCCGTCCGATCCGCAGCCGGACACACCAAAGAGCAAGACGGCAGCACCCTTTCGTCGCTCCAAGCCCTGGCCGATAGCAGTGTCCCGACCAAGCAACTCCTAAGCCTGACAGATGCAACCGCTCCACAAACGCGGGCTAGCCAGTCCCAAACGAGCAAAACAGCGCAATTCGCCAATACGACTACCTTGCAACGCGGCCCCGCCCCGAGTGGGCAGGTTCAGTCACCCGCGCTCATAGGGGCACGCAATACGCCTGTCCAATCGGCAGAATTAGACAGTATGGGCATCAGTGCCACGCAGATGTCGGATGACAACTACGCCGCTTGGAAGGCTTCACCGCAAAGCAAACTGGGCTTGCACGGCGCCTATTCGAATGCAGGCGTCACGACCGTGACCCAGTTGAAAAATAGCGGCGTTCTGCAGGGTTGGTTCCTCAAACCCAGCCACAAGGCCATCCTTTTGATCTTCGAGGGGATCTTGACCCTCGCGGCAGGCGGCGTGGCATTGGGTTTTGCCATCTCCGTCGGAGCCATCCCGGCTATTGTAGGGGCGGTTATGGGCATCGGCGTCGGCGCGCTGAAGATTGCGAGAGCAGGATTGATGCTTTGGCCCATCAAAAAAAGCCTGAGTGTTGAGGAAAAAGCCGCGATCAAAGCAAAGCGGGCTAACTGGATAAATCTTATTCGTGGCGTCGAATCCGCCTTGGCAATGGTTGGCGCAGCTATGGTCATGACGGACCCGACGCGCCTTGCCAGTGGCGTGAGCCTTGCGATCTTCGCGGTCGCCAAAGCCGTCCGTTCCATCGCCACCCACATGGCCCGCAACGACGCAAAGGGCGTGCCGTCCCGCGCGGCCAAAGTGGCAGCCGTTGCCCATATTATCGAAACCGCAGCCCTTGCCGTAGCCGGCGGGATGACAATCGAGTCAGGCATCGAGGTTGCAAGTAACCCGCGCATCGGCGCAGGCGCTATCATGGAAGCCGTCGCAACAAGCAAAGCGGTTCGAACCACCGATCAGGTAAAAGACGCATTTTTCCCAGAGACGCAAGCGGCAGCAGGCGGTGGCGGACCGGCCCCGAACGTGGCAGCCCCAGCGGCAGGTGGTCAGCCGCCAGGTCCTCCCAACAATCAGGCTCCCGGTCTGATCCAGGGCCCAGCCTTGCCCCCAACGGCCATCACGCTTGAACAGATCGCGGAGCTCCCCTCGCCACCAAACACGCCGGTCCGGATCGCGCCCCAGCCCGAACAGGTTGGCCCTGCGCCGCAGCCCATCACCCTCGAACAAATCGCAGAGCTCCCCTCGCCACCAAACACGCCTGTCAGGATCGCGCCCCAACCCGAACAGGGTGGAGCGCCGCAGCCCATCACTCTCGAACAAATCGCGGAGCTCCCCTCGCCACCAAACACCCCCGTCCGCATCGCGTCCCACCCCGAACAGGGTGGTGCGCCGCAGCCCATCACCCTCGAACAAATCGCAGAACTCCCCTCGCCACCAAACACCCCCGTCCGGATCGCGTCCGAGCCTGAACAGGGTGGTGCGCCGCAGCAGCCTATAACGCTCGAACAAATCGCGGCGCTTCCCTCGCCACCAACCACCTTAGAAACGCCCGAGCAAGACGCCCAATTGCCAACCGCCGAGGCTGATCAAAAGCAACCAGAAGAGGTTCTGGAGTAGCTCAGCAGACCCGCAAGCACCTCGTAAAAACGTGCTTGGCTGGCTACAACAATGACTGTAGACGCCTTGCAACAGGGCTAGATCAAGGACAAAAACGCGCGCGATGTGGTAGGCAGGGCGCAATACCGCAGCTCAGTAAACTTGCAAGAAATCGCACCGTTTGCCTGTGATCACCCTTTGCAAAACGCTCTGCGACAACCTATATCTGGGGAGCCCCTCGGGGCTATGGACATAAACGCGCTCGTAATAAGCGGATCGGACCCGGGGGCGGTACCCGGCGACTCCACCACAACCCTCTCGTTTGGAGGTCATGGGGTCGAAATAGGATCGACGAACGTCTAAAGGGGTAAGCTTTGTCTCGGTGAGATACCACCGTTATCGGTTCATTTAAGCTAGTTGCAAACGACAACAAAGCTCCAGTTGCTCTGGCTGCGTAAGCGGTCCGAAAAACTGAAATCTTAAGCCCTATCGCCTTGCAGCGATAGGCGGGGTTCGCAGGTACCTGGCAACAGAAACCTGCATTTTCTTACAGTCCAAACGCGGCCTTGAACGAGGCTTCACCTGTTTTGCTAAAGCGCACAATCCTTGTGTCAGGCACACGGCTTGCCCACCCTTGGGCATAGATATGATCCAAAATCCCCCGGCCAAGGCGACCCGCCAGATGCGAACGCCGTTCCGACCAGTCCAAACACTCGCGGCACATCGGCGCGCGGCTTTTTTGATCAATGGAAATTCCCAAAGCGCGCATCTGCGCCTCCCCCAACTCGGTGAGATGCAGCTCATCGCCCTCAGCTTTCAACACGCCTTGCGCCAAGAGGGTATCAAACAAAGCCACCCCCATATCGCCTGCGAGGTGGTTGTAGCAAACGCGAGCGTGGCGCAGCTCAGCGTCTCGCGGCCCCGTGCGCGTCCGCAGCTGTCCTTTCTTGGCCGCGAGCCCCATCAATGTCTCCAGCAACCCGGCCACGTCCGCATCAGCCAGCCTAAAGTAGTGATGCCGCCCTTGCCGCTCCCGCGTGATGAGCCCACCACTTTCTAGGTTTTGCAAATGTCCAGAGGCGGTTTGTGACGAAACACCTGCCTCACCCGCAAGCTCGCGCGCAGTCAAAGCCTTGCCGCTCATCATCGCAGCCAGCATGTTGGCGCGGCCCGGGTCGCCTATCAGCGCCGCTATCCGCGCTATGTCAGGTCCGTCCTTCATATTGCCCCATACAGTTCGCTGGAGCCCGAACCATGGATGACATCAGCGATAAAATCAAGCGCACATAGTTCGGTCCAGCCCGAACCATTCATCACTTCATCCTGCTAAAAGAGACCGGAGCCAAAACAGAAGGAGGCCCCAAATGCTAACCTGCATTATCCGGTATCAGATAGACCCAACCAAGAAGCCCCAATTTGAACAATACGCGCGGACCTGGGGTCAAGCCATTCCTCGCTGCGGTGCAGAGCTAATCGGCTACTATGCCCCTCACGAAGGTTCGACGACTTTAGCATATGGCATCTACAACATCCCCTCCCTCGCGGCTTATGAGACCTATCGGGGGCGTTTGGCGATAGACCCGCAAGGCCAAGAAAATTACGAGTTTGCAATGCGCGAAGGGTTTATCTTGCGCGAGGATCGTACTTTCCTGAAACTCGCAAGCACACCACATGGGAGCGCCACATGATAGCCGTCATATTCGAAGTAGAGCCCGCCGACGGGCGTCGTGAAAGCTATCTGGAGGTTGCTGCAAGGATGCGCCCGCTCCTGGATGAGGTGGACGGCTTTATCTCGGTCGAGCGATTTCAATCCATCACGAACCCGGAAAAAATGCTGTCTTTGTCTTTCTTCCGTGACGAAGACGCCCTGAAAAACTGGCGCACCCTGGCCGAACACCGCGCCGCTCAAAAGGCAGGTCGGAACGGACTTTTCGCCGGGTACCGCCTGCGCATCGGCTCGGTCATCCGCGACTACGGTCTGGACGAACGGCGAGATCAAGCTCCAGAGGATAGCAATATCGCGCATGGCTGCCCCTTCAAGGCTGATGCTTGACGCCACAAGCAACCGAGCGCTATCTAACTCGTAAGGGGTGACGCGAATACCCCGTGAGGCGCCAGCCCAAGTTTCGCATCCCTTTACTCGCTCATCGGGGGTGCATCGCTATGCCTGGCTTCAACGAAATTTCTGCTTCTCAACTTATGCGCCTGATCGGCACACCCGACGCGCCTGTCATGCTTGATGTTTGTCTCGACGAAGATTTTCAGTCCGATCCATATCTGATCCCGACGGCGCGACGTTGTCCTTTCGATCAGGTCGGCACGCTGGTCTCTGATTTGAAAGACAAGCGCACGGTGCTCATTTGCCAGAAAGGCAAAAAACTGAGCCATGGCGCAGCCGCGATGCTGCGCGCAAAAGGTCTGGCCGCCGAAGTCCTGGAAGGCGGCAATGTCGCATGGTCGGAGCAAGGGTTTGCACGCATTCCCTATACCAAGATCCCGCACCGGGCCTTATGGGTCACACGCCATCGCCCCAAGATCGACCGGATTGCCTGCCCGTGGCTGATCCGCCGCTTTGTGAGCCGGGACGCGGACTTCTTGTTCGTGCCGCCAAGCGAGGTCGCGCTGGTGGCCGAAAAGACCGGTGCGACATCATTCGACATGCCCGGCGGCCCATGGTCGCATCAGGGCGCCCAATGCAGCTTCGACGCGATGATCGAAGGCTTCGGTCTCGACATACCGGCGTTACATAAGCTTGCCACAGTGGTGCGCGCAGCTGACACGAACTGCCATGACCTCGCCCCGGAAGCGGCGGGGCTTTTGGCATTATCTGTCGGCCTCAGTCGCCTGCATCGCGACGACAACACACAGCTAGAGGCCGGCATGATGCTATATGACGCCCTATATCGTTGGGCCCGCGACGGACAGGATGAGGGGCATCAGGAATGAGCTTGGCTGAATTGACAGCTGTCTTTTGGCGCATCGGCGTTCTGTCCTTCGGCGGGCCGGCTGCGCAGATCGCTTTGATGCATAAAGAGCTGGTCGAGGACCGCCCCTGGCTGACAGAGCAGCAATATCTGCGCGCTTTGAGCTTCTGCATGCTGCTGCCGGGCCCCGAGGCCATGCAACTGGCAACCTATGCGGGCTGGAAGCTGCGCGGTGTCGCGGGCGGGCTCATAGCCGGGCTCCTATTCGTGCTGCCCGGTGCCGCGGTGATCATGGCGCTCGCCCTCGGCTACGCTGTGCTTGGCAATCTGCCATGGGTGCAAGCGCTGTTTCTGGGCATCAAGGCCGCGGTCGTGGTGATCGTCGTCGAGGCTTTGATCAAGATATCGCGTCGCGCCTTGCATCACGGGTATCACTGGGCGCTGGCGGGCGCGGCTTTCATTGCCATCTTCGTCTTCTCCCTGCCCTTCCCGCTCATCATTCTGGCCGCTGGATTGATCGGGGCCTGCCTTCCGCATGAACAGACGTCGGAAGCACCGGCCCGCGTCCCCTTCGCCCAAACGCTCAAGGTGAGCGTGGTTTGGGGTTTCATCTGGCTCGCCCCTCTCGCGCTCATTTACACGCTCGATCCGCATTTCCTCGGGCCGCTCGGGATGTTTTTCTCCAAGCTCGCTTTGGTGACATTTGGCGGCGCTTATGCGGTGCTCGCCTACATGACCCAAGCCGTGGTCGGCGATTTGGGCTGGCTCACCACCGCGCAAATGATGGATGCGCTTGGGTTGGCGGAGACCACGCCGGGTCCCCTGATCCTCGTCACCGAATTTGTGGGCGTGCTCGCAGGTTACCAAGAAGGGGGTGTCGCGCTCGCGATCCTCGCGGGGCTCGTGACGCTCTGGGTCACCTTTGCACCCTGTTTTCTGTGGATCTTCGCAGGCGCGCCCTACATCGATTGGCTCTCAGGGCAGCCAAGGCTCGCCTCCGCCCTTTCGGCCATCACGGCGGCCGTTGTGGGCGTGATCCTCAACCTCTCGCTCTGGTTTGCGCTGCATGTCTTTTTCGCGGAGCTGACCTCCCTGCCGATCGGCTTCGGCTCGGTCACATTGCCAATCCTGAGCTCACTGATCTGGCCCGCGCTCCTCATCGGCCTGGTCATGGCCTACCTCATCCTGGTCCGCAAAACACCGCTCCATTGGGTACTTCTTGCAGCAGCTATATGCGGATTAGCCACACAGCTTGTGTGATCCCCTCTTTCCCTGCGGCTCGAATCCCCTATGCTATTTGCAAGCGCCCCAAGAAAGCTGCTGAAATGAGCGACAGTATCGACTACGGCAAAAAGATGCACAGCGCGATGCGCGCGCTGATTTCCGAGGTGCTGCAAGATGTGGCCGATCACGGGCTGCCGGGCGAGCATCATTTCTTCATCACCTTCGACACCAAGCACCCGGACGTGCAAATGGCCGATTGGCTTTTTGACCGCTACCCCGACGAGATGACCATCGTCATCCAACATTGGTATGACGCGCTGATGGTCGGCGAGGACGGCTTCCAGATCACACTCAATTTCGGCGACAACCCCGAACCGCTCAGCATCCCATTTGATGCGCTACGCACCTTTGTTGACCCGTCGGTAGAGTTCGGATTGCGGTTTGAAACCCAGACGGGCGACATGCATGAAGTCGTCGAGCTGCCAGAATTTGAGCCCGAAAATGCACCTGCTGAAGCTGCGCCTGAGCCCGACGAGGAAAAAGACGACGGCGCGGATGGTAAATCTGGTGATGTCGTGAGCCTCGACAGTTTCCGCAAGCCCTGAGAGCGTTATCATTGGCCCCAAAGGCCCGGCGTTATTGTCATGCGCCCGCCCGCCGCTTATAGCCGTTGGTGCATTTGAGATTTGCCAACAGGACAATGTGACATGAGCGACGACTTCCGCACCGAGACTGACAGCTTCGGCCCCCTTCAGGTGCCCGCCAACAAATACTGGGGCGCGCAGACGCAACGCTCGATCATGAACTTCCCCATCGGCTGGGAAAAGCAGCCCGTGGCCATCGTTCGCGCGCTCGGCGTCATCAAGAAGGCCGCCGCCACCGTGAATGCCGAATTTGGGGATCTCAGCGCCGATCTCGCCCCAGCGATCCAGCAAGCGGCGCAAGAGGTCATTGACGGCAAGTTTGACGACAACTTCCCGCTGGTCGTGTGGCAAACCGGGTCCGGGACGCAGTCCAACATGAACTCGAATGAGGTCATCTCCAACCGCGCCATCGAAATCTTGGGCGGTGAGATGGGCTCCAAATCCCCTGTCCACCCCAATGACCACTGCAATATGGGGCAAAGCTCTAACGACACATTCCCCACGGCAATGCATGTCGCCATAGGCATGGTCGCGCGCGACACGCTGCTGCCGGGCCTGCGCAAATTGCGCGATGCGCTCGCAGCCAAATCCGAAGAATTCAAAGACATCATCAAGATCGGCCGTACCCATACCCAAGACGCGACACCGCTCACCTTAGGCCAGGAATTCGGCGGCTATGCCCACCAGATGGCCAAGGCTATCGAGCGGGTTGAGGCCTGCCTGCCCGATATCTACGAGCTCGCCCAAGGCGGCACCGCCGTTGGTACGGGCCTCAACACCCGCAAAGGCTTTGCCGAAAAGGTCGCAGCCGAAATCGCGGCCATCACCGACCTGCCCTTCGTGACCGCGCCGAATAAGTTCGAGGCGCTTGCCGCCCATGACGCAATGGTCATGTTCTCCGGCGCGTTGAAAACTTGCGCCGCCTCCATGTTCAAGATCGCCAACGATATGCGCCTTTTAGGCTCCGGCCCTCGTTCCGGTCTGGGGGAGCTGATCCTGCCCGAAAACGAACCCGGCTCCTCGATCATGCCCGGCAAGGTCAACCCGACCCAGGCCGAAGCGCTAACCATGGTCTGCGCCCATGTTATGGGCAACGATGCGGCCGTCGGCTTTGCTGGCTCCCAAGGCCATTTTGAGCTGAACGTCTATAACCCGATGATGAGCTACAATGTCATCCAGTCGATGCAGCTTCTGGGCGATGCGGCGTCGAGCTTCACCGACAATATGGTCGCAGGCACGCAAGCCAATGAAGAACGGATCGACAAACTGATGAAGGAATCCCTGATGCTCGTCACCGCCCTGGCGCCGACCATTGGCTATGACAACGCCACCAAGGTCGCCAAAACAGCGCATAAGAACGGCACGACCCTGAAGGAAGAAGCGATCGCCCTTGGCCTCGTTGACGAAGAAACCTTCGACCGCGTCGTCCGGCCAGAGGATATGATCGGGCCCAAATGAAGCCGGTCAATCTGAACCAGTTTCGAAAGGAAAAAGCGCGGGCAGCGAATAAGGCCCGCGCGGATGAGAACGCGGTGAAGTTCGGGCGCACCAAGGCTGAGAGGTTGAAAGAGGCCACCGAGCAGGACCGCGCCGCCCGCAAATTAGACGGGCACGAAAAAGAGTGAGCCGCCCCAAGAAACGCTCCCTCACCCTCAAAGGGCATCGCACCAGCGTCTCCCTCGAAGATGAATTCTGGAAGGAATTTCGACGGATCGCCACAGAACAATCGCGTCCAATCAATGACTTGGCGTTCGAGATTGATGCGAACCGCGACCCCGATATCGGTCTCGCCTCCGCCATCAGGCTCTATATCCTACGCCAGTTCACGGGGTGATCGCGGGCGCATCGCGATCCGTTTGATCAGGAGGAAGATCGCTCTGCCCCACGCCGTCAAGCCGACGCCGGTCAACGCCCAAAGAAGTGCGTCCGTCAACGGGCGGCGCTGAAAAGGCACATCAACCACGATGGACCTGCCCCCGTCCCGCAACGCCACCAAAACGGGTTGATCCACCTCCACGCGTCCGCGCCATGTGCCGCGCGCGGGCTCCATGATGCGGACCTTACCCGCCGCATCGCGAAACGCCACTTTTGGCACGCGAACCTCCTGCACTTGATCGGGCAAGCGGTAGCTTCGGATATCGACAACCAAGCCCGGCATTTGCGCGCCATGCGACGTGACACGCCACAAGATACGGTCTGCGTTCCCAAAGCCCGTAAGCGCAATGCCAAAGGCGAGCATCACCGCGATCAGCGACCAGCTTGGTCGCTCGCCGCGCAAGAGCCAACTCATAGCGCACGCCTTTCCAACTCAAGCCAAATCCCATCTTTGGCCCGCACCGTCAGATGCGCCTGCGGGACTGGCACCTCGCCGCTTGGAGTGAATTTAAACGCCCTCACCAGCATCGACAGCAAAAGTGGCCCCTCAAACATCGCAAACCCCGCGCCCAGACAAACCCGCGCGCCTGCCGAAAAAGGAATAAACGCGTCGCGCATGCAAGCCTGCCCATTCTCAGACTGCCAACGCGCCGGGTCAAACCCATCCGGGTTGTCCCAAAGGCGTTCTTGCCGGTGGAGATGCCAGGGCGATATCACAACCATCGCGCCCTTTTTCACATCACGCTTACGAAACACTTCCGGCTGCGAGGCCTCCCGCACCATCATCGGCACAGGCGGATAGAGCCGCAGCGCCTCCCGAAACACGTCGCGGCTGACCCGCAGCTTCGACATAACGGCAACCGATTTATCTGCGCTTAACGCTTCCGCCTCCTCAGCAACTTTTTCCTGCCAATCCGGGTGGGTGGCCAACAGGTAAAGCGCCCAGGCCAAAGTCGACGCGCTGGTTTCATGGCCCGCAAGGAAGAAGATGGCCACTTGATCCACCATCTCCTGCCCGGAGAATTTTTCACCTGTCTCAGGATCAGGCGTCGTCATGATCTTGGTCGCAAGGTCATCGGGCGCTGTCCCTGCCTCAATTTCAGCCTGACGCCTTTCTACCATTCCGGCAATTAGCTCTCGTATGGCGCGTGCATCCGCCTGCGTCCCGGGTCGAAAAAGGCGCGGTGCCCAGCTTGGTAAGGGGATGAACGCCGCGAGGTTCAGAATCGGCTGCGCGCTCTGATAGGCTCTAAAACGCTGAAACACCTCTGAGGCCACCTTGTCCTCAATCGGGACAGAAAACAGCGTGCGAAAGATCACATCTGCTGCCGCAAAGCTCGCCGCTTCTTCAATCTCGACGCGCCCCGCAGGCACCCGGGCCACGCAGGCATCCCCCGCCGCCCACATCGCCGAAAACGTGTCGCGCAACCGTCCGCCCTCAAAAGCCGGGTCAATGATCCGCCGCTGTCGTTTCCATGTCTCGCCATTGGTCACGAAGACCGAGTTGCCCAAAAGCGGCCTTAGCCCTTCACTGACCCGGTCTGACTTTGGAAAATCATCCGGCCGCTCCTGTAGCACTTCACGGACCAGCTCGGGCTGGTTGATCAGGTAACTTCGAAAAAACGGAGTTCGAAATTCCGCCATCCAAGCGCGGTACAGTTTGGCCGGTTGAGCCGAAAGGATGTCGCGCCGAAACAGGCGCAAATACCTCAGGAAACTGACCTTGTCGGGCCGCGCGGCCGGTTTGGGCGGGTTCATCTCAGGCCGCCATCGTCACATGCGGCGACGCCGCCACATCGATCCGCGACTTCGAGGGCGCGCGATCCGCATAGCGCTCCCCCAATGCTAGAGACCCAGCCGTAATCTGGAAGTAGTCGTAGTAGAGTCAGGGAGAGGCGCGCCCTGCTGTAGGTGCGGGGAGTTGCTGTTTTCCGGTGGCTTTCGCCCTTTACCGGTGCCTCAATCCTCACCTTGGCCAC
>JAPORH010000030.1 GCA_026710325.1 Litoreibacter sp.
AAGCTTCAATTCGAATCCTTTTCGCTCCTCGTTTCAAGTAGCGTCGTGTACTATGGATCGCGACACAAAAACCGTGCCCATCCTCATCGTGAACAACATGTCTGAGTTCAATGTCGAATGGGGTGTGATCATGGCCACGGGTATGCTGCTTGCCATTCCCCCGATCATCTTCACGCTACTGGCCAGCCGTCAGATCATCACCGGGATGACGGCGGGTGCGGTCAAGGGCTGATGTGGGAGTGGCTCCTCTCCCCAATGGATGCCACCCGCGCGCATGAGGTCGGGTTTGCGGTGTCTTGGCATGCGCGGTCCATGGTGTTGGGGTGGGGGGTCTTGGCGCCACTTGCCATCCTGATCGCGCGGTTTTTCAAGGTTTTACCAGGGCAAGACTGGCCACGTGAGGTGGATAGTCTTGTCTGGTGGCGGAGCCATTGGATTGGCCAGACGCTTGTGCTGGGCCTTACGACGATAGGTTTCGTTCTGGTGATGCCTACCAATTTTGACCAGATGAGCCTTCACAACAAGCTGGGCTATGGCGTCCTTGCGTTGCTCGTTGTTCAGGTGCTTTTGGGCCTTTTTCGTGGCAGCAAAGGTGGCCCAACCGATCCCGCGTCCGATGGGTCATGGCATGGGCATCACTATGACATGACGCCATGGCGGTTGATGTTCGAAGTCGTTCATAAATCCGTTGGCTATGCGCTTTTGATCCTCGCTATGATCACGATACTCCTCGGGCTTTGGAAAGCGAATGGCCCCAACTGGATGTGGCTGTCTTTGATCTTGTGGTGGGGTATGCTCATTTCAGCCTTCGCTATTCTACAAAAACGCGGAATGGCCATAGACACCTACCAAGCCATTTGGGGCGATGACCCGTCCCATCCCGGCAATGCGCGACCACATCCAGGGTGGGGCGTGCGCCGCAAGACACGAAAGGAAAGCAAAGATGTACGGAGTAGTCGAAGGGACAGGGTTCGAAGTCATTGATCCCAGGTTCGAGGGATGCTTCGTCGGCCACGCGCGTGTCGAACGTCTTTGGACGGGCGCGCGTTGGTCCGAAGGCCCTGTTTGGTTTGCTGCGGGGCGCTATTTGCTTTGGTCAGATATCCCGAACAATCGCATTCTTCGTTGGGACGAAACAGATGGCAACGTTTCTGTTTTTCGGCAACCGTCCAACAATTCCAATGGCCATACTGTCGACCGACAGGGCAGGCTGGTGTCTTGTGAGCATCTTGCGCGACGGGTCACCCGCACGGAATTTGATGGGTCTATTACGGTTATCGCCGACAGTTACGACGGTAAGCGCCTGAACTCCCCCAATGATGTGGTCGTTAAATCAGACGGCTCGATCTGGTTCACCCATCCGTCCTACGGCATTTTGATGGACTACGAGGGGGATAGGGCTGAAAGCGAAATAGGCGCTTGCCATGTCTACCGCGTCGACCCGGCGACGGGTGAAGTTGCTATTGTTGCGGATGACTATCTCAAGCCAAATGGCCTTGCATTCTCCCCGGATGAAAACTTGCTCTATATCGCGGATACCGGTGCGACGCACACGGCAGACGGTCCAAAGCATATCCGTCGCCATAAGGTCGCCTGGGACGGAACGCTCAGCGGCGGGGAAGTCTTTGCAACCTGCACCGAAGGTCTCTTTGATGGTTTCCGTCTCGATCTGGATGGTCGCATCTGGACATCCGCCTCAGATGGTGTGCATTGCATCGATAGCGATGGTGTACTGATCGGAAAAATCAAAATTCCAGAGCTGGTGGCAAATGTTTGCTTCGGCGGCCCTAAACTCAACCGGCTTTTCATTTGCGGCACGACCTCGCTTTATTCGGTTTTCCTCAATGTAAATGGGGTGTCGCCAGTATGAGTGGCTTTACAGCGAAAGTGTGCTCATTGACGCATCAAGGTGTGATGCAAATGCTTTCGGCCGCTGTCGCGAAGGCTGAAGAGATCGAACAACCACAATGCATCGTTATCGTGGATGCAAGTTGCGTCGTCTTGGGGGAGCTGCGCATGACCGGTGCTAAGGTGCTGAGCATGAAAAGTGCCCTGAGCAAAGCGCGCACAGCTGCCTCGATCCGTGCCCCAAGCGACATGATCCCTGATGACGTTGGACCACGCATCGCGGCCGCAACTGACAATGCCGTGACCAACCTTGGGGGCGGCTTGCCCGTTATCGTCGGCGGCATGTGTATCGGCGGCATAGGCGTGGGTTCTGGGACGCCGGATCAAGACAAAGAGGTCGCTCGGGCGGCTCTCGAAGCAATAAATGCAACTTTTGAATGGTAATAATACCGATCTTCAAGGTGTTGCCGATAGTCTGTGAACCTAGTTTAAAAGCCCAAACGACGCTGGTATCACTGAACTGCCGCCAACAAAAGAGGCGCTTTGATAACATAACTTTGACATTCAAAAGCCTGTTTGGCTGACCGTATGGTGTATTTACTCTGATGCATTTTGTGATAGTCCGTTTTTGGATCGATATGCGGGCTTTGAAGGACCTGCTCTACACAAAAAAGAGAGTAAAGAAAATTCGGAAATAGTTTCTAGCTCGAAGCCAAAACTCAATAAATCTATTTTGGAGATTTATCTACTTTTTTAATTTTTTATTCTAGACTTGCTGCAAGACGCACTGCAAAAAATCGTTTTTGTTATTGCCGTTTCGCACTGCAAACTTATAGATTTATGCTCGTTGATCCATTTTTTCTAAGACGTTTTGCGTACCTGCTTTGTCTCTTTCTTCTCCAGCTTATTTTTTTATCGAATAAAATAAAGTTGTTTAAAAATTAAATTCGCCTTCCCAGATGCAGAATAAGTAGCAAACTTCATGCATTTTCTTTTAAAACTGGTTCACTTCAAATTGCATAATTTTGTATCAGAGGTTAGGTATTCTATTTTATCTAGACTATCCGCCATAGCATACTGAATTGAAATTAAAAAAGCTCTATACCCCCTGCAGGAGCGCTCTTCTTCTCAGTCGTTACTGGAACCTTAGGTTCTACAACTTGGGTTGCTGGAATTTTCATCGCACGCGCTGTGCCGCTGAACCCGTGGAAATGTACCCTCAGCGCGTTGGTCCCGCGCGTCAAGTGTGTCACAACTTCAAAGCCTTCTCGTTCTAAGAAAGAGAAGGCGAAGTCAACATTTCGGGCCCCTATACCCGAAAATTTTGACGTCACATCTGCTCCGCCAAATACCTTTGCCTTTAGGTTGGCTCTTTCAGCGCCTCGCCTCAGAAGACCATTGATTAAAAGTTCCATTGCCATAGCCCCATACTTCCTTTCCTGGGGGCCAGAGGTGCCATCATGTGGTAGTAGGTAATGGTTCAACCCACCAACATTTTGGATAGGATCGTACATACAGACTGCGACACAGGAGCCCAATATTGTCGAAAGCACGACATCTTTGGAGTGACAAATTTCAAACTCGC
Organism: Litoreibacter sp.; assembly: GCA_026710325.1. Classification (GTDB taxonomy): domain Bacteria; phylum Pseudomonadota; class Alphaproteobacteria; order Rhodobacterales; family Rhodobacteraceae; genus Litoreibacter. Next base: position 3,434 of record JAPORH010000030.1, read on the forward strand.
CTTGGATAACATTGATAATTCGAGGGTTGTTAGGGAAACCGTTCATGTTCTTTGCCTGCTGCCTGACGTGCTACATCCGTAGCGATCAGAGTTTTAGGAAAGCTTAATTTTAGACCCAACTTTCAAAGTTGACTTCCTCTATCTTCAATCTGATTTTTTGATAGGAAATTTACCTAGATCGCAGTATTTAACTTCCAAGTATCGATCTACTACACGCTTTAGGAGGCTTTTCGTAATTTTTCTAGTTACATATAAATTTAATATCCTGATTTCATTTTTTTATACTCTTGCGACCCAATTGACCTTGGATTCTGCTCAGATCAAGGTGTATTTTTTGGTTGAGATGACGCGGAAGTTGTCGGTCACGGTGTCGCGGAATTTGGTCCACTTG
>JAPORH010000078.1 GCA_026710325.1 Litoreibacter sp.
CCGACATCATTCGAACCATTCCAAATATAACATGAGCTTATCCAGAACTGGGGTATGCTAGGCTACTGAAAAGAAAGAGGTGCTCATGCGGTTTTTGTTGATCTGTGGAATGTCTTTGGGGCTTCTAGGCGCGCCTGCTGCGGCGCAATCAATACCGCAAAATCAAGCCGAGATTTCGCTCAGCTTCGCGCCTTTGGTCAAACAAGCCGCCCCCGCCGTGGTCAACATTTTCGCCAACCGCGTGGTGGAGCAGCGCGTGACCCCCTTCATGGGCAACCCATTCTTTGAGCAGTTTTTCGGCGATATGCGCCAGGCGCAGCCCCGGGTCCAAAACTCGCTCGGCTCCGGAGTGATCCTCTCGGAAGACGGCATCGTGGTCTCCAACTACCACGTGGTGGGCATGGCCACCGAAATCCGAGTGGTGCTCAAAGACCGACGCGAATTTGCAGCAACCGTGCTGCTGGCAGATGAGCAAAGCGATATCGCGATCCTCAAGATCGACAGCCCCGAGCCCTTGCCTTGGCTGCCCTTGCGCGACTCAAATGAGGTCGAAGTGGGGGAGCTGGCGCTCGCCATCGGCAATCCGTTCGGCATCGGCCAGACGGTCAGCTCCGGCATCATCTCAGGCCTTGCGCGCTCCGGCGTGCAAACCGGCAATGCACGCGGCTATTTCATCCAGACCGTTGCCGCCATCAACCCGGGCAATTCGGGCGGTGCGCTGATTGATGTGGCCGGGCGGCTTATCGGGGTGAACACCTCCATCCTGACACGCTCGGGCGGCTCCAACGGCGTCGGTTTCGCCATCCCTTCAAACCTGGTCGCCCAATTTGTCACCCAGGCCCAGAAAGGCGTCGACAGTTTCATGCGCCCCTGGGCTGGCATCAACGGCCAAGCAGTCGATAGCGATGTGGCGCAAGGGTTCGGCCTCGAAATCCCAGAAGGTGTGGTCATTGCGGCCATGCACCCGCTCAGCCCCTTTGCCGCTGCGGGGCTCGCGGTCGGTGACATCGTCCTGTCGGTGGACGGCCTGCCGGTCAATGCGCCTGCTGAAATGCTGCACCATATGTCGGTGCGCGGGGTCGGGGCCGAGGCGGCGATTGAGTATCTGTCTGACGGCCAGCTGAAGCAAGCTCAGGTCGCGCTCATATCTCCGCCAAATGACCCGCCATCAAACCCGCTGACCCTGCGTGAAGGCGGGCTCGCAGGGCTCTCGGTCGCCACGATCAATCCTCGCCTTGCCGCCGAATACGGGCTGCGCAGCGACCTGACTGGTGTGTTTGTGACAGATGTCCGTGGTCCATTGCGCCGCGTCGGTCTGCGCCCCGGAAATATCATTCTGTCCATCAACGGGGAGAAGGTCACCTCCAGCGCAGAGGTTGAGGTTCTGGGCAGTTTCGAGACGCGCAACTGGCGCATCGATGGGATCAATCAAGGCCGCCGTTTCACCTATAGGTTCCGGCTTTAATGGCGGACCTGTTCGACACTGCGGCCCCGACCGCGCCTGCCAAAATGCAGCCGCTCGCCGACCGATTGCGCCCCCAATCCTTAAGCGATGTGATCGGGCAAGAGCAGGTACTGGGCCCCGACAGCCCGCTCGGCGTCATGCTGGCCAACCGCTCGCTCGGCTCGCTGATCCTCTGGGGCCCGCCCGGCGTCGGCAAAACCACCATAGCACGCCTGCTCGCTGGCGAGAGCGAGCTGCATTTCACCCAAATCAGCGCGATCTTCTCAGGCGTTGCTGACCTCAAGAAGGTGTTTGAAGCTGCCAGAATCCGCGCCGCAAACGGGCAGGGGACCTTGCTCTTCGTCGATGAAATTCATCGCTTCAACAAGGCTCAGCAAGACGGTTTTCTGCCGCATATGGAGGATGGAACCATCCTGCTCGTGGGCGCCACCACTGAGAACCCCAGCTTCGAGCTGAACGCCGCCCTCCTGTCGCGCGCACAAGTGCTGGTCCTCGAACGGCTCGATCTGACCGACCTCGAACATCTCGCACAGCGTGCGGAGAAGGAGCTGAACAAGCCCTTACCGCTGACCGGCGAAGCTCGTGCCGCCCTTCTGGAAATGGCCGATGGCGATGGCCGCGCGCTTTTGAACTTGATCGAGCAGGTCAGCGCCTGGACAACCGAAGGCAAGCTTGATCCCGAAGGCCTGTCAAAACGTCTGATGCGCCGGGCCAGCCAGTACGACAAATCGGGCGATGCGCACTACAATCTGATCTCCGCGCTTCATAAATCCGTGCGTGGCTCCGACCCGGACGCCTCTCTCTATTGGTTTGCGCGCATGCTCACAGGCGGGGAGGACCCGCGTTACCTTGCCCGCCGCATCACCCGCATGGCGGTCGAAGATATCGGGCTTGCCGACACAAATGCACATCGCGTCTGCCTTGATGCGTGGGAGACCTATGAACGGCTCGGCTCCCCGGAAGGCGAGCTCGCGCTGGCACAAGCCGTGATCTATCTCGCCCTCGCGCCCAAATCCAACGCGGCTTATGTGGCCTATAAGGCGGCCATGAAAGCCGCCAAACAAACCGGCTCCGAGCCGCCCCCCAAACATATCCTGAACGCGCCCACGAGCCTGATGAAGGATCAAGGCTATGGCGATGGCTACGCTTACGATCACGACGCCGAGGACGGGTTTTCCGGCCAGAACTACTTTCCAGAGACGATGAAACGTGGCGTTTACTACACGCCTGTCGAACGCGGCTATGAACGCGAGCTCAAAAAACGCATCGATTATTTCGCCAAGCTCCGCGCAAAACGCTGATCCCTTTCATTGTTTCAAAAATATTCCGGGGGAGCGCGGCACGCGCGGGGGCAGAGCCCCCTCTCGGCTTGACAGTTCTCTAGCAAAAGCACATGCACCGCCTCATGTTCATGACCACGCTTCAAGTCGCCATAGGGGGCGCAATCGGGGCCGCGCTGCGGTTTCTGCTGGGCCATGCGGTGTTCAAAGCCGCAGGCCCCGGCTTCCCGCTGGGCGTGCTTTCGGTCAACATTCTGGGCAGCTTCGCTATGGGCCTCTTCGTGGTGTTCGCCGCCAAAACCGCCAACACCCATCTTTCACCTTTTGTGATGACAGGTATCCTTGGCGGGTTCACCACTTTCTCGGCCTTCTCGCTGGAGGCCTACACGCTCTTTGAGCGTGGCCAGACAGGCGCGGCGGCCCTCTATGTCGGGCTTTCGGTCACCCTGTCCATCGCGGCCCTCGTCGCCGGCATCGCACTCGCAAGAGGAGTCTGGGCATGAGCCGCGTGGAAACCATCGAGATCCGCGAGGATGAGGCCGAGCAGCGGCTCGACCGCTGGTTCCGCCGCCATTTCCCGCATGTCTCCCAAGGCCGGATTGAGAAGATGTGCCGCAAGGGCGAAATCCGCGTCGATGGCGGCCGCGTCAAGTCCAACACCCGAGTGGCACCTGGCCAATCTGTGCGCATCCCGCCACTTCCCTCCGCTGAGCAGGTCGAAGAGGAAAAGAAGACCCCCTTCGTCACCAAAGCAGATGCCAAGCTGATCCAAGATTGCGTCATCCACATGGATGATGAGGTGATCGTGCTGAACAAACCCGCAGGCCTCGCTGTCCAAGGCGGTTCCAAAACCACGCGCCATGTCGATGGCATGCTGCCCGCGCTGCAATATGACAAGCATGAGCCGCCGCGGCTGGTGCACCGGCTCGACAAGGACACCTCCGGCGTGCTGGTCCTCGCCCGCACTCAGGCCGCCGCCAGCCACCTGACCAAAGCCTTCCGCCACCAAGGCACGCGCAAAATCTACTGGGCGCTGGTCGCGGGTGTCCCATACCCCAAGATCGGCACAATCAAATTCGGTCTGGTCAAGGCCCCCGGCCACGGCGCCAAGGGGGAGGGGGAGAAGATGCATTGCATCCACCCCCGCGATGTCGACGCCACCTATGGGGCCAAACGCGCGCAGACCGATTACGCGACACTGTGTTTCCTCGGCCAACGCGCCGCCTGGATGGCGCTGGTCCCTGTCACCGGTCGCACCCACCAGCTGCGCGCCCATATGGCGGAGATGGGCCATCCGATCGTGGGCGACGGCAAGTATGGCGGCTCGGGTCAGGAAAACCTGGGCGACGGTTGGGGCGCTGAGCTGGGCGAAGAGGTCTCCAAGAAAATGCATCTCCACGCCCGCTCACTTACTATTCTGCACCCCGAGGGCCATGAGCTGACCGTGGAAGCCAAGCTCCCACCCCATATGCAGAAAAGCTGGGATTATTTCGGCTGGACCGAGCGGGATGTGCCCAAAGACCCGTTCGATGCGGATGAACAATGGCAGAGTTGAAACTCGTTGTCTTCGACGTCGACGGCACGCTGATCGACAGCCTTGCGCATATCAAGGGCGCGATGCGCCACGCGTTTGATGCCTGCGGCCATACCTCGCCGGAGGAGTCGGCGGTGCGTGGCATCATAGGTCTGTCGCTGCCGCAAGCGGTGCATCAACTCGATCCAAACCTCTCAGACGCCGAACTCCGCGCGGTTGTCGAGGCCTATAAAGACAGCTTCAACCGCAGTTCTACCGCAGATGTCCACGCAGAAGCGCCGATGTTCGCAGGCGCGCGGGAGGCCCTGCACCGGCTCAATGCGCGCGATGAGTTGCTGCTTGGCGTCGCCACAGGCAAATCGCGCCGCGGGCTGGTGCGCATGATGGGCGTTCACGCACTCGAAGGGCTCTTTGTGACCACGCAGGTCGCCGATGATCACCCGTCCAAACCTCATCCGTCCATGATTGAACAAGCGCTCTTTGAGACAGGCGTGAAGCCGAAAAATGCCATTATCATAGGCGATACAAGCTTTGATATGGAAATGGGGCGCAATGCCGGGATAGCGACGATTGGCGTTGACTGAGGCTACCACCCGACGGAGGCTCTTGCGCCTTTTACGGACCGTTTGATCCCTGATTTTTCGGCGCTAGATGCCGCAATAGATGAGCTGTTGGGGTAAAAAAACATGAGCGATTGGGCTGCAAAGCGCTTTTGGAAACAAGCCAGTGTCGAAGAGGTGGAGGGCGGCTACACCGTCGCCCTTGATGGCCGGCCTGTGCGCACGCCCGCCAAGTCGCCCTTGATTTTGCCCAGCCTGAAAATGGCGGAGAAAATCTCCGCCGAATGGGACGCGCAAGAAGACAAGATCGAGCCGCTCACAATGCCCTTCACCCGCTCCGCCAACGCCGCGACTGACAAGGTCACCGCGCAGCATTCGGAGGTGGCGGATATGCTGTCATCTTACGGTGACAGTGACTTGATCTGCTACCGCGCGGCGGACCCGCAAGGTTTGGTAGAGCGGCAGAACAAGGCCTGGGATCCGTTGGTCGACTGGTCGGCGACGAAGCTCAAAGCGCCTTTGAAGGTTTTTGTGGGCGTTATGCACGCCTCTCAATCCAGCGAAAGCCTGCTCACGCTGTCGGAGCGGGTTCACAAATTGACGCCCTTTCAGCTGACGGCGTTCCACGATTTGGTGTCTCTTTCAGGGTCTCTGGTGATCGGATTCGCGGTCGTTGAAGGCTACGCAACGCCCGAAAATCTATGGGAAATCAGCCGAATCGATGAGCAATGGCAGATCGACCAATGGGGCCGAGATGAGGAGGCTGAGGCGCAAGCCGAAATCAAGCGCACCGCATTCCTGCATGCAAACGCATTCTTTCGCGTTAGCGCCTAAAATTTATTCGATTGTTTCAGCTTGCGTATAGAATGTTGAACAAGTTGAAAAATTAATAAAATCATCTGCATAAAAAATGTGCTATGGTTAAGGAATTCCTACTTAATCGCCTTGACCTCAAGCCTCAGGTTTGGCCTTATCTTGGCCCATCGGGGGAGCGATCCTTCATGACACGAATATGGCCTATAATGGCTATACAAAACCGCCCCACTCACATGGGCGGGCATCAGGAAGAGGTAAATATGAAAAAATCACTGTTTCTCGGAGCGCTGACAGCCGCTGGCCTTGCTGCCACTGGCGTGGCTGCCCAGACGCTTGACGAGGTCAAAGCACGTGGCAAGCTGAACTGTGGCGTGACCACAGGTGTTCCAGGCTTCGCTGAACCAGACGCGAATGGCGTATGGCAAGGCTTTGACGTGGCTGTGTGCCGCGCCGTTGCCGCAGCTGTGCTGAGCGATCCGACTGCTGTTGAGTTCGTCCCAACCACTGGTAAGACCCGCTTCACCGCCCTCGCTTCCGGCGAGATCGACATGCTGGCGCGTAACACCACTTGGACCTTCTCGCGTGACGTCGACCTGAAGTTCGAATTCACCGGCGTGAACTACTATGACGGCCAAGGCTTCATGGTTCCAAAAGAGCTGGGCGTGTCCTCCGCGACTGAGCTGGACGGCGCAACCGTCTGCATCCAGACCGGCACCACGACCGAGCTGAACCTGGCGGACTTCTTCCGCTCCAACAACATGTCTTACGAGCCAGTTCCAATCGAAACCGGCGCGGAAGCTGTTCAGCAGTACAACGCTGGCGCATGTGACGTCTACACCACCGACCGCTCCGCCCTGGCTGCGCAGCGTGCGAACTTTGAAACTCCTGGCGATCACGTGATCCTGCCAGAAGTTGTGTCCAAAGAGCCTCTGGGCCCATTGGTACGTCATGGCGACAACGAGTGGGCAGACATCGTCCGCTGGACGCTGAACGCTCTGATCACAGCTGAAGAGCTGGGTGTGACCTCCGTGAACCTGGCTGAAATGGCCGGTGGTTCGAACAACCCGGAAATCAACCGTCTGCTGGGCACCGAAGGTGACTTGGGCGGCATGCTGGGTCTCGACGCTGACTGGGCTGAGCGCGCAATCGGCGTATCCGGCAACTACGGCGAAGTGTTCGAAAAGAACATTGGTGAATCTACGCCAATCGGTCTGGCCCGTGGCCTGAACGCACAATATTACGATGGTGGTCTGATTTACTCCCCGCCATTCCGTTAAGCACTTAACGGTGAAGGGCGCGCAAAATGCGCGCCCTTCTCTTATTTGGCCCCTTCAAAGGGCCGCCAAATTGGCAATGCACCGCAAAAAGAGTGCAGCCTAAAGCCAAGACATCATAAACGGGGACGTCCAATATGACGACGATGACCGACCATGTGGCGGAGGCGCCAAGCGGGTCGTTCAAGCTATCCATGCTTTTGAACGACACACGCTACCGCTCGCTCACTTTCCAATTCATTGCGCTCGTTGCCATCATCGCCTTCATGGCGTTTGTCGGCGGCAATCTGGTGCGCAACCTGGCCGAGGCCGGGCTGAACATTTCTTACGCGTTTTTGGGCGAGCCTGCGGGCTACGACATCAACCAGCGCCCGATTGAGTACGACTCGCAAAGCTCGCATGGCCGCGCCGCCTTGGTCGGGTTGATCAACACGCTGATTGTGGCCTTCTTGGCCTGCATCACGGCCACAATCTTCGGCGTCATCGCCGGGGTGCTGCGCCTGTCGAACAACTGGATCGTCTCGAAGCTGATGAGCTTCTATGTCGAGATCTTCCGCAACGTGCCCGTGCTCATTTGGATCCTGATCATTTTCTCCGTGATGATCAACGCCATGCCCGCGCCGCGTGATTTCCGGGGCGATGATGCGACGAGTTCGATGCTGTTCGATCTTTTCGCCTTCACCAATCGCGGCGTCTTCGCGCCCGCGCCACAGTTTACCAATTCTTTTGCCGCTACGGCTGAGAGCGGGCCGACCTCCACCGGGTTGGACTGGTTGTTGGTTGTTGGCGCGCTGGTGCTCTCCTTCTTCGTGGCCCGCGCCATCGGGTCCTGGGCCACCGCCAAACAGGAAGCCACCGGTGATCGGCCGACGACCTGGTATCTGACGCTCGCTGCCTGGCTGCTCCCGGTTGTGCTGGTCTGCATGTTCCTCGGCCTGACCTGGAACGTTCCTGCGCTGAAGGGCTTCAACTTCCAAGGCGGCATGCAGGTCCGCGGCTCGCTGATCGCGCTCTGGTTCGCCCTGGCGATCTACACCGGTGCTTTCATCGCCGAAAACGTGCGCGCAGGTATCCTCGCCATCTCTAAGGGCCAAACAGAGGCCGCGGCCGCGCTCGGCATTCGTCCGGGCCGCATCATGAGCCTCGTGATCCTTCCGCAGGCGCTGCGGGTCATCATCCCGCCACTAATCTCGCAATACCTCAACATCACCAAGAACTCGTCGCTCGCCATCGCCGTGGGCTACATGGATGTCACCGGTACGCTGGGCGGCATCACGCTGCTGCAAACCGGCCGCGCGATCGAGACGATCCTTTTGCTGATGCTGTTCTATCTTACGATCTCGCTGTTGATCTCGTTCTTCATGAACATCTTCAACAACCGCATGAAGCTGAAGGAGCGCTGATATGGCTGATCAAAACATCTCCTTTGTAAGGCATGATCAAATCCCACCTTCGCCACCGCCTACTAGCGCGGCGGGCCCGGTAAAATGGGCGCGGGAGAACCTGTTCTCCGGTCCCGTCAATACGATCATGACGCTGCTGGCGATCTTCATCATCTACCGGCTGGTGGCAGGGGCCTTCCCATGGTTCTGGAACGGGGTCTGGGACGCGGATTCAATCCGGGAATGCCGTGACATCCTGACGGCAGCCGGTAAGTCCACGGGTGCCTGCTTCGCGGTGCTCGTTGACCGTTGGGACCACCTGCTCTTCGGGTTCAAATACCCGGCGACAGAGTACTGGCGCCCGACGCTGGCCTTTGTGCTGCTGCTCTTCGCGGCAGCACCGGCGCTCTTCTACAAATACGTGCCGCGCAAATTCCTGCTCTTCACGGCGCTCTACCCGTTTATCGCTTTCTGGCTGGTCTGGGGCGGCTCGCTCTGGGTTCCGGTGGTGATCCTGGTCTCCATCATTGCCACGATGTTCGCCTTCCGCGCGGTCGAGGGGCTGGACGTGAACATGCGCCGCATCCTGGCCGGTATAGTCGGCTTGGCGTCAGGTCTCGGCCTCGCCTATCTGCTCTATCAGGGCGCAACGGAGCTGTGGTTTATCTCCAACTCCGTCGGGACAGGCGGCGCATTCGCGGCCATTTCAAGCTATTTGTTCAAGGCTGCATCGATCTTTATGTTCGTCTTCTTCATCCCCATGGGCATCTTTGTGGGATACGCGATCTATGACGACGCGGAGGGTGGCGGGCTAGTGACGATCGTCACCTCGCTCTTCGTACTTTATGCGCTCCTGGCCTATGTACTCGGGCCGCTTTCAAGCGGGCTCAACAGCGTGATCCCTTTGGAGCTGCAGGCGGTGCCGTCGCGAGACATGGGGGGCTACATGCTCTGCATGATCCTCGGCGTGGTCTGCGTGTCGCTGTCGATCCCCTTGGGCATCCTGCTGGCGCTCGGGCGTCAGTCGAGCATGCCGCTCATCAAGGGCGTCTGCGTGGTCTTCATCGAGTTCATCCGCGGCGTGCCGCTGATCACGCTCCTGTTCGTGGCGAACGTGATGCTTGCCTATTTCATGCCGCCGGAAAGCAATTTCGACCTGATCCTGCGGGTGATCATCATGATTACCATGTTCTCCTCGGCCTATATCGCCGAGGTGATCCGGGGTGGCCTCGCCGCTCTGCCAAAGGGGCAGTATGAGGCGGCGGACAGTCTGGGTTTGAACTACACCCAGGCCACGCGGCTGATCATTTTGCCGCAGGCGCTCAAAATCTCGATCCCCGGGATCGTGAACGTGGCGGTGGGGCTGTTCAAAGACACCACACTCGTCTCGGTCATCTCGATGTTCGATATTGTCGGCATGATCCGCGGGCCTATCCAGCAGTCCACTGACTGGATCAGCATCTACTGGGAGGTTTACCTCTTCGCGGCGCTGGTCTTCTTTGTCGTCTGCTACTCCATCTCACAATACTCGCAATGGCTCGAACGTGAGCTGCGCACCGACCATCGTTAAGGGAGGGTCATAGACATGAACCAACAAGCAGAAATGACCGTCTCGGACGAGGTTGCGATCGAGATCAGCGGGATGAACAAGTGGTACGGGTCGTTCCACGTGCTGCGCGACATCGACCTGACGGTGTTCCGGGGGGAGCGGATCGTGATCTGCGGGCCTTCGGGCTCCGGTAAATCGACGCTGATCCGCTGCATCAATGCATTGGAGGAGCATCAGAAAGGCTCCATCAACGTAGATGGAACGCTTTTGTCCTCGGATCTGAAAAACATCGACAAGATCCGGTCCGAGGTCGGCATGTGCTTCCAGCACTTCAACCTCTTCCCGCATCTCACCATCTTGGAGAATTGCACGCTGGCTCCGATCTGGGTGCGTAAAACACCTAAGAAGGAAGCCGAAGAAACGGCGATGCATTTCCTGGAAAAGGTGAAAATCCCGGATCAGGCGAATAAGTACCCCGGCCAATTGTCTGGCGGACAGCAACAGCGTGTGGCCATCGCGCGTTCGCTTTGCATGCGTCCACGTATCATGCTTTTCGACGAGCCGACCTCTGCGCTCGACCCAGAGATGATCAAGGAGGTGCTCGACACCATGATCGAGCTCGCCGAAGAGGGCATGACCATGCTCTGCGTGACCCACGAGATGGGCTTTGCCCGTCAGGTCGCCAACCGTGTGATCTTCATGGATGCCGGTCAGATTGTGGAACAGAACGAGCCGGAAGAGTTCTTCAACAACCCGAAGTCCGAGCGGACACAGCTCTTCCTGAGCCAAATCCTGGGTCACTAGGAGAAGAGTTTTCGCGAAAACTCTTCAGAAATTTCTTCGAAAGAAATTTGGGCTCCGCGTTTAAGCGGGACCCTTTCTTTTTTGCCAATAAAACTTGACTGAGATGGCTAGGCCAATGCCTTCAGCTCGCGCGGCACGACAAAGCTGACCTCGCGCGCAGCGCGGAACTGTAGCGCCTCCCAACTTTGGATTGGCACTTCAGCAACGAGGGTCGCGGTGGTTGGGTAGACCGTAAACCTCTCATGCTTTGGGCGCGTCTCGCATATCAAGTCGGCAAAGCTTGCCATACCAGGGTTGTGACCCACCACCATCAAATCGCCTTGGGGCGCCATGCGAATTTTCGCGAGGATCGTGTCAGGGGAGGCATGATACAGCCCCTGGATATACTCAACCGCTGGTTTGTCGGCAAATTGCTCCATGATGATCTTCGCGGTCATCTTGGCGCGCTGCGCCGTAGAGCACAGGATGGTCATTGGCACATGTTCCCGATCCGCGAGCCAAGCTCCCATTCGTTCCGCGCCAGCCTCGCCGCGCAAATTGAGCGGGCGGTCGTGGTCATCGAGGGACAAGTCGTCCCAGCTTGATTTCGCGTGACGCGTCAGGATCAGTTTCAGCGGCTCTCTCCCACAAAGATCCGCATATGGTAAGCGGATTGTGCCTCCATCCTTGCATAGCTTTGTGAGATCGGACAAGCCCGCCGCACCGCGCAGCCTTGAGACATGTTTTCTGCACCGTCTTCAGTTCGCAAAAAATCCTTGCACGCAGGCACATCATATCCGTCGCCATCAAGCGCGCCGCTCAGACAGGCCGTGAGGCAGGGTTTATGACAGGTAGCGCAAGGTTTTTCGGGCGCTTCGGGTAGATCAACGCGATAAGGCAGCGCAATTGCCCCACGGTAAGAGACCATCAGCCCCGCCTCCGCATGCACCAACAGATTCACCGGGCTTTGCCAGGCCTGTCCTGATTTCAGGGCCCAGGTGAAGAAGGGAAGAAAGGGCGCGCCGCCAAAGGGGAAAAGAGCCTCGCCGCCAAGTTCCTGAGCCATGTCGGTCAAAACCCGCAGCGACCAGCGGTCCATCGCGTCTGGTTTGCCGTCTTTCCACTCGGGGCTTTGGGTGAAAAAATCCCAGAAATCCGGTGTTGGCCCAAAAAGCAAAACGGTTTGCGAGTCAAACCTTTCCACCTCGTTAACAGATTCGTGGAACCCGCCTAAAATCAACAGCTTATGAGATTTCCCGCATGCGGGGAGCTGCGAGAGCTTCACTTTTTGAAGAACGGAAGCGCCATGCTCCACCCCAATTTGGTGGGCCGCTCATCCTGCCATTCCAGCCCGATTTTCATTCGGTTATGCCCGTCGGCAGGCTGCGGGATATAGGTCCCGAACAGCTGATCCCAGATCGACAGGGCAAAGCCGTAATTGCTGTCATGTTCGGCCCGATCCACTGAATGATGCACCCGGTGCATGTCAGGCGTTACGATGATCCTTCGCAAGATGGCGTCCAGCCAAAGCGGCAGCTTGATGTTGGAATGGTTGAACATAGCGGTTCCGTTGAGAATGATCTCGAACAGGATAACCGCCAGCGCCGCAGGGCCGAGCAGGTAGACCAGCCCAATCTTCAATCCCATCGATAAGGCGATTTCCACGGGGTGAAACCGGATCGCCGTGGTGACATCAATATCCACATCTGCATGATGCACCCTATGCAGCCGCCACAAAATCGGGACCTTATGTGTGATCAGATGCTGCAGCCAAATTGCGAAATCCAGGATCAGGATCGCAAGGATCACTTCCACCCAAGAGGGCCAGCCCAATACCGGAAAGAACCCCCAGCCATTCATATTGGCATCAATCGCAGCACCTACGGCCAAAAGCGGTAGAGCAATCGCCAGCGCGTTCAGCGTGATCGTATTGGCGATTGTGAAGGCCCAGTTGGTCATCCAGCGCTTCGCCTTGTTCTGCGATAGCACCCTGCGCGGTGCAAAAACCTCGATTGTCGCCAGGATGGCGAAGAGGCCGATAAAAATGCTTAGACGGATGAGGGTCTCGTTTTCCATAAGGCGACCATACGCCTGCGAATACATCGCACAAGTGACCTGCTGACGCAGGCCATGCACAAATCCGTGACGTTACAGGCGTAGCATTGAGCCGGCACCATGTTCGGTGAAAAGCTCCAGCAGGCAGGCATTTGGCGCGCGGCCATCGAGTATGACAACTGCTCGGGTGCCACCTTTCAACGCTGCCATCGCCGTTTCGGTCTTCGGGATCATGCCGCCTGCTATGATGCCCTCTTCGGTCAAGTTCTTCACGTCGTCGGAGGTGAGCTCTGTCAGAACCTCCCCATCCGCGCCCTTGACGCCCGCCACATCAGTCAGAAGCAACAAGCGATCTGCTTTGAGAGCCGCGGCAATAGCGCCAGCCGCTGTGTCGCCATTGATGTTGAAGGTTTCGCCCTCACGACCAGTGCCAAGCGGCGCCACCACCGGAATGACACCTGCGTCAGACATTTGCCGGATCAAGCTCGGATCGACCTCCACAGGCTCCCCGACGAGGCCGAGTTTAGGGTCGCTCGGATCGCAGACGATCATATTGGCGTCCTTACCCGAAAGGCCGACGGCGCGCCCGCCTTGTTGATTGATGGCCTGGACGATACGTTTGCCGACCTGACCCGAAAGCACCATCTCGACCACTTTGACTGTGGCCTCATCCGTCACGCGCTTGCCCCCTACGAATTCGGACACAACACCAAGCTTGTCGAGCATCTCGTTAATCATAGGCCCGCCGCCATGGACGATCACCGGGTTGATCCCGACCTGCCGCATCAACGTCACGTCGCGCGCGAAGCTGGCCATACCCTCGTCGCTGCCCATGGCATGCCCACCAAGTTTAATGACTACGGTGGCTCCGGAATAGCGCTGCATGTAGGGCAGAGCCTCCGACAAGGTGCGCGCGGTGGCGATCCAATCTCTGTTCATTGCGCTTTGCTTCTTCATCATAGGTCCGTGAGATGCGTTCCATCTGTTAACGCTTGCGCGGACCAGTGCCAAGTGGCGGTCAGGCGATTGTAATCACCGGGGTAAGGCGTAGTGTGACACCAGACAGGAGGGCCCTGAAATGGCCGATGCCAAAAAGACGATGGTGCTAACGGGCGCAAGCCGTGGGATTGGCCACGCGACCGTGCGTCGATTCAGTGATGAAGGCTGGCGCGTGATTACATGTTCTCGCCACGCCTTTCCAAAGGAATGTCCTTGGGGTGGTGGAGAGGAAGACCATGTTCAGGTCGACCTGGCAGATCCAAAAAACACAATTGAAGCCATCGACATAATCCGGGAACGGTTGGATGGACAGCTGCATGCGCTCGTAAATAACGCAGGTATTTCGCCAAAGGGTGAGGGCGGCGCGCGCCTCAATACGCTCGAAACTGACTTGCGCACATGGGGTCAGGTCTTTCATGTGAATTTTTTTGCATCTGTGGTGCTCGCGCGCGGGCTGAAGGCAGAGCTACAGGCAGCCAAGGGCTCAGTGGTCAATGTTACGTCAATCGCGGGCAGTCGTGTGCATCCTTTCGCGGGGGCTGCATATTCCACCTCGAAGGCCGCGTTAGCGGCTTTGACGCGCGAGATGGCACATGATTTTGGGCCCTTGGGGGTTCGGGTGAATGCCATCGCGCCAGGGGAAGTGGAAACCGCGATCTTGTCGCCCGGCACTGAGAAGATCGTCGACGCCTTACCAATGCGACGTCTTGGCCAGCCGGCAGAAGTTGCTTCGGCGATCTTTTTTCTTTGTTCAGGAGAGGCGAGCTATATTTCCGGCTCAGAGATCGAGGTCAACGGCGCGCAACACGTCTGAGATTATTCCAGTGTTGCGATGATGCTGCGCAAAGTCGCAATACCAGTGCCTTTTTCCGAAGAGGTAAGAACCACTTCCGGGAAGGCGGCCGGGTGTTTGGCGAGCGCTTCGCTGACCTGTTTCATCAAAGCGTCCTGGGCGCTTGGTTTGATCTTGTCGATCTTGGTAAGAACGACCTGAAAGGTCACAGCGGATTTGTCCAGAAGTGTCAGGATGTCTTGGTCGACCTTTTTGACGTCATGGCGCGCGTCAATCAGCACGAAAGCACGGCGCAGCGTTTGGCGACCTGAAAGGTAAGCTTTTAACAGTCGCTGCCACTTCTCCACCACGGCAACAGGCGCCTCGGCAAAACCGTATCCGGGAAGGTCGACCAGATAGTGCGCGTCTTGCAGGGTGAAAAAGTTAATCTCTTGCGTGCGGCCCGGGGTGTTTGAGGTGCGCGCCAGCGACTTTCGCCCGGTCACGGCATTGATCAGGCTCGATTTGCCGACATTGGACCGCCCGGCGAAGCAAACCTCGATCCGGTCTGCGGGTGGCAGACCGGACATAGCCACCACGCCTTTTAGAAAGTTGGTCTCACCGGCAAAGAGCTTGCGGCCAAGCTCCGCCTCAGCGGGGTCTGGCTCCGGCGTGACAGAGAAGGTGAACGCCATCTGCTGGCGCCCCTAGTCCTCAGCCTTAGGCTTTTTCTGGAAGCCCGCTTTGATGTTGCCAAATAGGTCGGGTGTATACCCTTGGCTTCGCATGATCGCATATTGCTGAACGAAGGTGATCACGTTGTTGGCAATCCAGTAGACCACGAGGCCCGAAGCGAAGCTGCCCAGCATGAACATAAACACCCACGGCATCCAGGCGAAGATCATTGCCTGCGTCGCATCGGTTGGCGCCGGGTTAAGCTTCTGCTGTAGCCACATCGAGACGCCGAGGATCAGTGGCAGGATGCCGATGAACAGAAGCGCCATGATGGACCCTGGCTCTGGACCGCTGAACGGGAGCAGGCCGTAAAGGTTCAAGATCGAAGTCGGATCGGGTGCCGATAGGTCACGGAACGGCCCGAACCACTCGGCGTGGCGCAGCTCTAACGTCACAAAAATAACCTTGTAGAGCGAGAAGAAGATCGGGATTTGTAAAAGGATAGGCAAGCAACCCGCTGCCGGGTTCACCTTATTATCCTTGTAGAGCTTCATCATGCCCTGCTGCATCTTTTGTCGGTCGTCGCCTGCGCTTTCCTTGAGCTTTTCCATCTCCGGCTGAAGCTCTTTCATCTTCGCCATGGAGACGTAGGATTTATAGGCGAGCGGCAGCAGTAGAGCCTTGATCAGCAGCGTCAGAACGATGATCGCCCAGCCCATATTTCCAATCAGCGCGTTAAGCCAATGCAGCACCGCAAAAATCGGCTTGGTCAGGAAGAAGAACCAGCCCCAATCGATGCTGTCGATGAAGCGGTAGACGTCAAATTCGCGCTCATAGGTGCGGATCGTTTCCCACTCTTTCGCGCCTGCATAAAGGCGCGTATGGGCTTCGTTTGTGCTGCCTGGGGCAAGCTCCATGACGGGTAGGCGCATCTCGGTGTGGTAGCGGTCGCTACCCGGCACGTATTTGACAACAGAGGTGAAAGACTGCTCCGCATCCGGGATCAGTGCCGACATCCAGTAGTGATCGGTAAAGCCGATCCAGCCATTTCCAGCGACATCTTGCTTTTCGGCATTCGCGCGCTCGGAAGGGTCAACCTCGAAGTCGCGGACATCGTCATAGTCGATTTCCAAAAGCTCTTCGCCCGATTGGCTGATTATGCCTTCATGCAGGATGAAGAAGTTCTTCATATCCGTCGGCTCGCCGTGACGGATCAGCATGGAATAGGGATAAGCGGTGAGCGTTTGGTCGGTGGTGTTTTCGACTGTTTGGGTGACATCGAACATGAAGTCTTCGTCGACTTCGATGATCCGGCGGAAGATTGCGCCGGCACCATTGTCCCAACGAAGAGTGACGGGCGCGCCGGGGGCGAGGGTGTTACCGCTTTCCACCTGCCATTCAGTCGCCGGGCCAGGCACAGTCTCAGTGGTCAAGCCAGCGCCGGGGACCCATCCATACAGCGCGTAGTAGCCATGGGCGCTTCCCGCGGGAGAGAGGAGGGTAACGATATCTGCGCCTTCATCCAAGCTGACGCGGTAATCCTTAAGGGACAAGTCATCAATGCGCCCGCCCAGAAGCGAAATTGAGCCCTCGAGACGCGGGGTTTCGATCGCAAGGCGTGGGGCCTCTGCGAGCGCGTTGTCACGTAGCTCCTCAGGGGTTGTGGGGGTTATCGTGCCACCCGGGGCTTGTGCGGCTGACGGTGGGAGCAACGTGCCATCCGCGCCGACTTGTTGGGTCGTGCCCGCTTCCGGATCAGTTGCGACAGGTTCCGGAGGGGGGAATAAAACAAACCAGACCATGATCACGAGAAAGCTGAGCGCCGTCGCGAGAATAAGGTTCCTGTTTTGCTCGTCCATCGTGCCTGCCACCTGTGAATTCAACGTGCCGCTGGTTCAATAGGTTGCGCCGCCAAAGGTCAAGCGGTTTCGCGGCAGATGCGGCGGTTTGAGCCAAGAAAAACAGGTGATTTAGGGCAGGCGTTTGGCCACGATTTGAGCCTGCTGCAGCCTGACATTGTGTTGCGCGATCCAATCCAGCGTTTGTTCAAACGGCATCGGTCGGGCCACCGCGAAGCCTTGCAGATGGGTGCAGCCCAATTGAGACAAAAAGGACAGCTCGCTGGGTGTTTCAACGCCCTCGGCCAAGGTCTGAATGCCAAGTCGCTCGCTTAGGCTGACGATTGCGGCGATCATACGCTGTTGATCGGGATCCGTGTCGGCATTGGCGACGAAAGAGCGATCGATCTTGATCCGGTCAACCGCAAAACGTCTTATGTTCGCGATGGAAGCGTGACCCGTACCAAAATCATCCAGATCGATCCGAAACCCCTGCGATCTAAGGGCGCGAATATTTCGTGTGATGATATCGTCCTCACGATCGGCGATCACATTTTCAAGAACTTCCACGGTGAGGCGTGATGGATCGAGGCCGTATCGGTCCACATCCCACTTGATCCGCTCTACCAGACTGGGGTTGCGCAATTGTTGCGTCGCGAAATTTGCGGAAACAGAGGGCACGCAAACGCCGGCTTCATCCCAGGCCAAAAGCGCGCGCAGGGCGTTGTCAAAAACCTTTTCTCCAAATTCTTCCATGCGATTGGAATCGTCAAAGAGATGCACGAACTCTTCAGGAAGGAGCACGCCCCGCTCAGGGTGATCCCAACGGGCGAGAGTTTCAAAACCGGTGATCTCGCCCGTGTCAGTGGAGACCTGCGGCTGAAACCAAGTGGTAATTTTGCCGTCGCGCAGCGCTTGGAGCGCCTCGTTGGCCAGATAGGATTCGACCGGCATACGCGTATTTTTGGAATAGGCGCGCACCGCACCCGGGCCATTTTGGCGAGCTTCTTTCAATGCCGCGCGTGCTGCACCCAACATAGCGGTGCCAGTTTGCGCGGGCGCGCGTGTATTCATGCAAAACCCTGCTGACAGGCTCAGATGCAAGGCATGGCCGTCGATATGTACTGGCGGTTTTGTTACCGTAAGCAATCTGTCGCACAAGGCCAGCACTGCGCTGGTTTCGGGAGCGCGCAAGGAGGGAATGAAGAGAACAAATTCTGCGTCTTCCAGCCGCGCAAGAATATCCTCGGATCGCAGGACCGATTTGATCCGTTCCAACGACTTGAACACTGCCTCGTCACAAGCGCCGATATCCCAGTCTTGGCGCAGCTCCGTGAAATTATCGATTGAAATAGCGACACATGCCATTTTCCGGTGGGTTGGCCCGTTTGAGAGCGCTTCGTCCATTTCATGCAGCAGAGTTGCCTGTTCGACCGCGCCAGTGTCAGTCTGTTTATCAGGCGCGCGATGTAGGCGAAGCCTTGGGGTCAGTATCATGACAAGCGGTGTCACACAGGCCATCGCCAACAAAAGTTCCGACGCTCCGATACGATAGGCCGCAAAAGCCAAGATTGGTCCCGAAAAGCCTAGCAGGAGACGTATTGGTCCCTCAGTTCGAAGCACCCGCGCCAATTTCTGGCGCACCTTTGGAAAAATAGACCCCATGACGACCCCAACACTCACCAATTCCACATGAGAGATTAGGCGCCGGGCTCCTCAGAACTTCTTAATCCTGTTCCGTTTCTTCGTTCAAATTTTGCTCAAACGCGTCGCCATCGAGGCTCAACCCCTGAAAGTCAAAAAGCTTCGGGTCCAGCAGATGCGAGGGGCGTGCATTCATCAGAGCCCGGAACATTTTTTGACGGCGGCCGGGCGACTTGGCCTCCCAGCTGTTCAGGAGTTCTTTGATGTTTTGCCGCTGCAACCCGTCTTGAGAGCCGCAAAGATCGCACGGAATGATCGGGTAATTCATCGCGGAAGCAAACCGTTCGCAATCTTGTTCGGCGACGTAAGCCAGCGGGCGGTAGACAAATAGATCACCTTCCTCATTGACCAATTTCGGCGGCATCGTGGCCAGTCGCGATCCGTGGAAGAGATTTAGGAAAAAGGTCTCCAAAATATCATCGCGGTGATGGCCGAGCACAACGGCGGTGCAGCCTTCCTCGCGCGCGATGCGGTAAAGGTTGCCACGGCGCAAGCGGGAGCAGAGCGCGCACATGGTGCGTCCTGCAGGGACTTTGTCGACCACGATGGAATACGTGTCCTGATACTCGATCCGGTGCGGGACTTTCATGCGCTCCAAAAACTCGGGCAAGACGGTGGCCGGGAAGTTCGGCTGCCCCTGATCGAGGTTGCAGGCAAGAATTTCGACGGGCAGAAGCCCGCGCCATTGCAGCTCAGTCAGCGCGGCCAGCAATGTGTAGCTATCTTTGCCGCCAGACAAGCAAACCAGCCATTTTGCACCGCGTTCCACCATGCCGAAATCGTCAATTGCCGCACGCGTGTCGCGGATGATCCGCTTGCGCAGCTTTTTGAACTCCGTCGTCGAGGGCGCGCCATGAAAGAGCGGATGGATATCGTCGGGTTGGTCCAGCATGGGCGTGCTTATAGGCAGCGCATGGCTTTTGGGGAAGGGAGATTTGGTGATGTCCTGAGCGGTCGATTTCGCATTTTAGCGAAACCGGTCCATACTGTGCGCATTTAAGAGTAAATTTAGGAGCTCAGGATGCCGCTGTTTTTCTCTCGCCGCGCTTACAATGCCAGCAAGAAACGCTTTACCAACAATCCTTCAGACCCCACGCGTTATGTCTCTATCAATGGAACGTCCCCTGGTCCCGGAGGGTGGTCCGGCCAAATGCGCACGCAAAAAGATTGGCTGTCAGAGGTCCTCGCCGCTGGGGGCGACAAGGACATCTTGATTTATGTCCATGGGTTCAACACCAGCCAGCATGATATGCTTGAGCGTTCCATTCTGATTGAAAACGGGTTGCGCAAGCACGGGTATGAAGGCGCGGTCGTCAGCTTTGACTGGCCAAGCGATGGCACTGTGTTGGCCTATGACCGTGATAAGGAGGATGCAAAGACCGTGGCCTCCTCCCTCGTGACCGATGGGCTTTGGCCGATGATGAAGCTCAGCCCGCGTCCAAAGGTTCATTTGCTGGCTCATTCCATGGGCGCCTATCTGATCACCCGCGCCTTTGCGCCTTTTGGCGATGCCTCAGGTCCGGGGTCCAGCCGCTGGCGCTGCGATGAGATCATGTTCGCGTCCGCTGACCTTTATCGAAACACGCTGGCCAAAGGGGCGGCTAATCAGCTGCTGCTTTCCCATCGAAGCAAGCGGATGACCAATTACTACAACCGCGAAGACAAGGTGCTGAAACTCTCGAGCAACATTGTGCATGGCACCAAGGCACGGGCCGGGCGCAAAGGCATCCCGAACCAGATCGCCAAAGACCATGTGGATGTGTCTTGCACCAAGCAATATCGCCGTGACGCTGAGCCAATCGATCCGGGGCTCACCTATTCGCACCGATGGTGGTTCGATAATGACGGGTTTTATGAGGATGTGGCCCTGACGCTGGCAGGCACGGCGACTGATGCGATGACCACGCGGTTCACGACCACGGGTACGGATTTTGCTTTGGTGACCTAGTGTTTAGTCTTGGGTTTGGGCTCAGGCACGTCGTCGACGCCCATGCCACCCCAAGGATGGCAGCGCAGCACGCGTTTTGCAGCAAGCCACGTCCCGCGGATGCCACCATGCTTTTCCAACGCCTCCATCGCATAGGCCGAGCAGGTTGGGTCAAAGCGGCAATTGTGACCAACATACGAGCTGAAGGTCTTGCGATAAAACCGAACGGGAAGGGAGATCATGAAAGCCAATGGGGTCATGAATGCACCTTTTTGAGTGCGTGGCGAAGTTCTTCCTGCATTGACTTAAAATCCCGGCTCCCGGTTTCAACTGCGCGACCAATCAGGACATAGTCAAAACCGGGCTTCGCGGCCTGTGGCAAAATGATGTGGGCTAGCGCGCGCAGACGCCTTTTGGCGCGGTTGCGGGCGACGGCGTTGCCGACTTTCTTGGAGCAGGTGAAGCCCACCCGGACCAGTGCATCCCCGTCGTCACGGCTGCGGGCCTGGAGCATGAAGCCCGGCTGGCCCGCACGCTTTGCCTTTGCTGCGCGTAGAAAGTCTGCGCGCTTTTTCAGCGTCTCAATAACGATTGGGCAAACGGAAACCGCCGGCGGCGTTTCCGCGACCGGGACGTTTCGTCCTGCCACGGGTGCCTCCGGCGGTGTCAAAGCTTTAAAGCGAAATCGAAGGCGCTTATGCGCTCAGCGACTTGCGGCCTTTGGCACGACGCGCGTTCAGGATCTTGCGGCCTGCTTTGGTGGCCATACGCGCACGGAACCCGTGACGGTGTTTGCGCACCAGGTTTGACGGTTGGAATGTACGTTTGCTCATCGGGAGCCTCCTTACGGGTGCGGGCAACACGAGATTCGAGGCCCGGCAGGTGTTCGGACCCGCGTCATAGAGCCAGCAAGGTGCCCCGTCAACGGCCAAAGCCGGGCCAAAGGCCTGGAATTTGCAACATTTTGGGCCTCAAAACACCCGCCAAACGTGACAGCCATTCGCATTCGCGTGAGATCTGGGCCCTATCTTGGGTGTTTTCGGTAACGCGGCTTCAAGCAAGCGTGAGCTAGGTATCGCAGCGGCGCTCAGACATGCATGAGTGGCGCAAACTTGACCTTCTCTCCCAAGGACCCGAAACATGACCGATATGACCGATGCCCCCGGCAAATCCGCGCTGCAAAAGCGCTTACCTATCATTGTCGTAGCCGTTGCAGCGCTGCTTGGCGCTATTTTTTTACGCGACTACCTAAGCTTCTCCGCTCTGCAGGAGAACCGGGAGGCGCTGATTGCCTTCCGTGACGCTAACTATTTGCTGGCAGTTCTGGTCTTCATGGCGATTTACATCGTGATCGTAGCTTTTTCCTTGCCCGGAGCGGCAATTGCCACTTTGGCGGGCGGGTTCCTCTTCGCGACTTTCCCGGGAGCGCTTTACAACGTGGTCGCAGCCACAACAGGCGCGCTTGCAATCTTCACAGCTGCGCGCATCGGCTTTGGCGACAAACTTGCTGACAAGATGGAAACCGGCTCCGGCGTCGTGAAAAAGATAAAGGACGGGATTGACGAGAACCAATGGTCGGTTCTCTTCCTAATCCGTTTGGTTCCTGCGGTGCCTTTCTTTGTGGCCAACCTGGTGCCCGCGCTGATGGATGTGCCTTATCGTCGGTTCATCATCTCAACTTTCTTTGGCATCATTCCTGGCTCTGTCGTTTACACATCCGTTGGTGCAGGTTTGGGAGAAGTCTTTGCCCGCGGTGAGACGCCCAACCTGGGCATCATTTTTGAGCCGCATATCCTGCTGCCAATCCTCGGGTTGTGCGCGCTTGCTGCGCTGCCGATGGTCATCAAAGCCGTGCGCGGCAAGGACGGAATTTAAATCATGGAAAAGATCAAGACAGACCTTTTGGTGATCGGCGCGGGCTCGGGTGGTCTTTCCGTTGCTGCTGGTGCGGTGCAAATGGGCGCGGATGTGGTCCTACTGGAGGATCACAAAATGGGCGGCGACTGCCTGAATTATGGCTGCGTCCCCTCTAAGGCTCTTATTGCGGCGGGCAAGCAGGCGCATACGCTTCGCAACGGCGCAAAGTTTGGGGTCGCCGACGTCGAGCCGCAAGTCGATTACGCTGCTGCCAAGGACCACGTACACCATGTGATTGGCACAATTGAACCGCATGACAGCGTCGAACGCTTCGAAGGGCTCGGCGTAAGGGTCATCCAAGAACGCGGCCGCTTCATTGACAAAGACACGGTACAGGCGGGTGAGCACGAGATCACGGCGCGCCGCGTCGTGATTGCGACGGGGTCCTCCCCCTTTGTGCCGCCCATTCCGGGGCTCGACAAAGTGCCGTATCTCACCAACGAAACCCTTTGGGAGCTGCGCGACCAGCCTGAGCACCTGCTCGTGATTGGCGGCGGCCCTATTGGGATAGAGATGGCGCAAGCGCATTTGCGGCTCGGCTCCAAGGTCACTGTGATCGAAGGTGCAAAAGCCATGGGCAAGGATGACCCAGAGCTTGCCGCCATCGTGCTTGATCGCATGCGCGCCGAAGGCATGGTGATCGAGGAAGGGGCCCTGGCTGAAGAGATTACTGGCAAAGCGGGCGACATTACGGTGAAAGCCAAAGACGGGCGGGTGTTCAAAGGCAGCCACCTTCTGGTCGCTGTTGGACGCGCTGCCAATGTAAATGATCTTGGCCTTGAAGAGGCGGGCATCAAACACGATCGCTCTGGTATCAAGGTCGATAACTCAATGCGCACCAACAATAAAAAGGTTTATGCGATTGGCGATGTGGCAGGTCAGCTGCAATTCACCCATGTCGCGGGGTATCATGCGGGCGTGGTGATCCGCTCAATCCTGTTCGGGTTGCCGTCAAAGGCGCGACAAGACCACCTGCCTTGGGCGACCTATACCGACCCGGAACTCGCCCAAGTTGGTCTGACTGAGGAGCAGGCCCGCAAAAAGCACTACGGCCAGGTCGAGGTCACGCGCTTTGAATATCAGGAAAATGATCGCGCCATTGCGGAAGGCAAAACCACCGGTTTAATCAAGGTGATGGTGGTGAAAGGCCGCCCCGTGGGGGCCTCAATTGTGGGTGCCGGCGCGGGCGATCTGATAGGGGTTTGGGCGCTCGCGATTGCTAACAAACTGAAAATGAGCCAAGTCGCTGGCATGGTGGCGCCCTATCCAACAATCGGGGAGGTTAACAAACGCGCCGCGGGCGCTTATTTCTCACCTAGGTTGTTTGAAAACCCAACGGTCAAGAAGGTTGTGGGTTTGGTGCAGAAATATCTGCCGTAGGGCGTTTGGAGGGGCGCGGTGTTCAAGTCGCTTTCAGGACGGTTTTTAATGCTCTCGATTATCTTTGTGATGATCGCAGAAGTCCTGATTTTCGTCCCCTCTATCGCAAGATTTCGCCAAGACTATTTGGTAGATCGGCTGGAAAGGGCGCAAATCGCTTCCCTCTCGGTGTTGGCTTCCGAAAATCAAATGGTCTCCCCTGATCTGGCGCGGGAGCTGCTCGAGAATGCGGGCGTCTACAATGTGGCCCTCAGGCGCGATGCCGTCAGCCAGCTGATCCTGTCCTCGCCCGTCCCAGGGCAGGTGACAACCATGGTCGACCTGCGCGATCCGTCAGCGATGTATCTGATCCAAGGTGCATTGATGCAGATTGCCATGCCTGCCGAGGGTGTGATCCGAGCGATCGGAGCGCCTACAAATGATGCGGGCTCGCTCATTGACGTGGTGATGCCACAAGCGCCGCTACGCGAGGCTATGATCGAGTACGGCATACGCATCTTGATCTTGTCGCTGGTCATTTCGGTCATATCGGCTCTGCTCTTATTCGTGGCGGTTCGAATGTTCATGGTACGCCCGGTCAAGCGGGTTGTGCGGCATATGGAATCCTATGCGAAGGCGCCTGAGGATGCGCGCCGGATCATTTCACCTGAATCGGGGATCACGGAGCTTCGATCTGCCGAGGAAGCGCTGGCTGATATGCAAAAGCAGCTTACCGGGGCGCTAAAGCAGAAGGAAAGGCTCGCGCAACTTGGCGGGGCGGTTGCAAAGATCAGCCATGATCTGCGGAATATCCTGACCACCGCGACCCTGCTCGCTGACAGAATGGAGGCCAGCGACGACCCGGCAGTACAGCGGTCTGCGCCAAAGCTCGTTAATTCTCTCAGTCGCGCGGTCAACTTATGCGAGGGCACACTTGCCTTTGGCCGTGTGGATGAACCCGCGCCTTCGCTGAATATGGTGCCGCTGGTCGACCTCGTTGAGGATGTGATTGAGGCGGAGAAGCTGGCCGCCAGTGAACTGGTCGAGCTTTCCTATGAAATCCCGCCGGCAATGAGTGTACGTGCCGATAGCGAGCAGCTATTTCGTGTATTGGGCAATTTGGTTCGAAACGCGCGCCAGGCGATTGAGGCCACGGGAAAAGACGGGCGCATCAAAATTACAGGGGCCGAGACGGAACAGACCTGGACGATTGCAGTCTGCGATACGGGTCCCGGGCTGCCGCCCAAAGCGCAAGAAAACCTATTCACCGCATTTGAAGGCGGGGTGCGCAAGGGCGGTACAGGCCTCGGCCTGGTTATCGCCTCTGAAATCATTCGCGGTCATGGCGGCCGTCTTGATTTGGTGAAAACGGATGGCGAGGGAACCGAATTCGCCATCGAGCTTCCGCGTAACCCGTTGGAACTGGGTCAAGCGGCAGAATAGTCATAGACAACTGCCCGATACCCCTTGCAAAGACCTGAGCCCGGGGTTAAATCACCCTCCACGCGGATTGGTAGCTCAGCTGGATAGAGTACTTGACTACGAATCAAGGGGTCGGGGGTTCGAATCCTCCCCAGTCCGCCATTAAATCACCATAAGATTCTGATCTTATTGATTTTTGGGATCACCTTATCGATTTGTTCCCACACCGCAATGAGAGTTAGATAACTTTGGGCTATGCGCCATGAATTGACCTAACCGCTGTCCAGAGCTTTTTGGGTCATTTAGTTTGATCCCTTTTCCCAGTCCGAAAAAAGAGGGCGATTTGGAGGTGAGGCGGACCGAGCGGACTTTGGAGAGTGGTTATCTCACGACTTCTCTTTTCACTTTCCAATTTGGGGGAGCCATCGGCATCAAATTCAAACAACTTCCCAAGCGGATAAGTGTTGGCTAAGCTTCAATCACTTTGCAATGGACGAGTTTTATGATGGATTATCTGCATTTCTTTATCCGATTTTGATTGAAGGGTCCGCCTTGATTGCGAGCTCGGCAGTTGGTGAGTTTGCCAAAGGGGCGGGCAAAACAGCTTTCGAGGCATTGAAGAACCGGCTTACCGAAAAACACGGCATGCAAAGCGTTTCACTTTTGGAACAGGCAAAAGAGAAGCCGGAATATGCAGCTGTGATCAAGGCTGATCTGGACGCGCCAGCATTGGCCGGAGATCCAGAATTGCAATTGCTGGGCAATCAGGTGCTGGATGCAATCGCCGCATTGCCAGCCACTGCGCAACCCGCAATAGACGTGGGTGCGATCCGGGCCTTGGGCGATCAAATCTTCAAGAACATAGAAGGGATCAAAGCCGATGTGATCGAAGCGGCGGGCGATCAGACCTTCGACGGGATCAAATCGCCGGGAAAGCGGTAGGCGCAGGGGGCCCACCCGCTCAACCGTCTGCGCCGATGATTGGCAAGGCCAAAGCCGGAAGAGATATCAACTTCATCCGTACAGGTATTGGCGCTATCGGCATCTCCTTCATCGTCGGCGTTGCGGTGGTTGTAAACAATATGTCACAGCCGAGCCCCACCCTTCAACTCGACATCGCAGGGATTACAGAGGCCTTTGAGGATCAAGGTTTCTTGGCCCCCGAAGACGCCGCAGCGCTTCAAGACCAATTGGTGCGGACCCAAGCTGATCTTGACGAATTGCGGGCGCTGAACCCCGATTGGGCGCAAGAGGTGAATACTGTCATCGATGCGGTCAACAATGCCGAACCCGATGCGGCAAGACAGGCCTTTGCCAATTTGCGTGAGTTGATCGCGGAGCGCCGGACTGAGTTAAGGATTGAAGAAGCCAGATTGAATCACGCAGAAGCTACGCTGCTGTATTCCTTTGAAGTGTCAAAAGCTGAACCCCTGCTCTGTGCCGCGGCTTATTTGGCGGATCAGGATTTTTTCTATTGGATTGACTGTGGTGAAGCGCGCATGAGCGTTGGCGATTTGAAAGCGGCGCAAGCGGCATTCGAAAAGGCGTCAGGGCTGACGACTGACAAGCCCAATAGCCGAGATGCTATGATTGCGAAAAACTGGTTCGGGAATGTTCACGTCAGTAAGGGGGAGCTTTCGCCTGCTTTGCAAGTCTATGAGGCCGGATTGAAAATATCCCGCGAACTTGCCGCGCGCGATCCGGGCAATGCTGATTGGGCCCGCGAAGTCTCTGTCTTTCTCAACAAGGTCGGGGATGTGCGCCGTGCGCAAGGTGATCTGCCCGGTGCACTTTCCGTCTATGAGGAGGGCCTGCAGATTATCCGCGATCTTGCTGCGCGCGCTCCGGGCAATGCCGGTTGGGCTCGCGATCTCTCTGTCTCGCTCAACAAGGTCGGGGATGTACGCCGTGCGCAAGGTGATCTGCCCGGTGCGCTGACCGTCTACGAAGAGGGCCTGCAGATACGCCGCGATCTTGCCGCGCGCGATCCGGGCAATGCCGGTTGGGCCCGCGATGTCTCTGTCTTGCTCAACAAGGTCGCGGATGTGCGCCTTGCGCAAGGTGATCTGTCCGGTGCACTGACCGTCTACGAAGAGAGCCTGCAGATTGCCCGCGACCTTGCCGCGCGCGATCCGGGCAATGCCGGTTGGGCCCGCGATGTCTCTGTCGCGCTCAACAAGGTCGGGGATGTGTGCCGTGCGCAAGGTAATCTGCCCGGTGCACTGACCGTCTACGAAGAGGGCCTGCAGATACGCCGCGACCTTGCCGCGCGCGATCCGGGCAATGCCGATTGGGCCCGCGATGTTTGGGTGAGTCTATGGAAGATGGCGCGAATAGACACCGAAAATGCAGCGCAACACTGGGCAGAGGTTGTGACACGGATGGAGGACCTGCAGGTCCGTGGAATACTGTTGAGCCCCGACGAGCTCTTCCTTGAACAGGCCCGTGCAAACCACTCTGCCGCGCAGTAAGGAGCCTTTTCTGCGACACAGACCGATGGAACGAAACGCTCCTCTTTACTAGACGCGCCCCGTGGAACTAGGGGCATTAGATACAACAGAAAATTCGACCATCGCCCCCAACAAATCCGATATAGTCGCGCCGTAGAAGGTCCGCCAGAACCACGGATTTTTGATGTAGGTCTCTAAGGAAAAATGGGTGATTCTTGGACTTGTGACTGTCTAGTGTGTTTCAGAGCGCTTCTAAGCATATTCACCTGCAAAGCTAACATCCGTGCGCAGTGCAGCATTTGGTAACGTTGGTTCAAAACGGACCTTCGCCGCACTGCCGAGACAATTCAATCTTCTCCTGTGATCAAGCGACGCTGGTCATCACGGTTGATTTGTCCGTAGCTCCGTAGAGTTGTAAGAACATCCAAGTGGCCAAGATTCTGAGACGTAGCTACCAATTCTGCAACCGACCCACAGTTCTTTGCGGCGTGGCGCGCCTACATGTGCCGAAAGGCGTGTGGCCCGAAGGCAGGAAGTCCAGCGTTGTCGAAGGCGCTGTTGACGATCTTGCGAACTGGTTCAGTTGTTTTCCAATGGGCGCGGGTGAAGCCATTTGTGGCAAAGCCCTTGTGGGCACTCGCTTTGAGGGCTGTGGCTGGAAATAGTGGACCATCTGGACTGTTAAAA
>JAPORH010000044.1 GCA_026710325.1 Litoreibacter sp.
GTGGCCAAGGTGAGGATTGAGGCACCGGTAAAGGGCGAAAGCCACCGGAAAACAGCAACTCCCCGCACCTACAGCAGGGCGCGCCTCTCCCTGACTCTACTTTAGAGAAACTAGTTGTATAGCGTGCCTCTTGCACGGATGAAAGTAGGCTGAAATGGCGCGGATACTGCTCTTAGATGATGACCTGGTCTTATCGAAGCTCATTGTTCAGTCTCTTGAGCTTGCTGACCTAGGGGAGTGCGTCCATTTTGACGCCCTGCAAGGTGCATACGATTACCTGGAGGGAAATGAAGTCGATCTGGCGATCGTCGATCTGTTCTTTCGAAAAGATGAGGTGCTGAAAAAGAAAGGCGGGCTGACTTTTATTTCTAAGATGCGCCAAATAGAACGCAAACCGCTGCCCATTATTGCGATTTCAGGCGCGTTTGACGCAAGCTTTGGTGTGCATTTGAAAACCTCCGCTAAGACACTGGGCGCGACTGCGGTATTGTCAAAGCCATTTCACCCTGACGATCTGGTGTCCCTCGTCAGACGCTTGTTGGCAGAGGGGCGCACCACCTGAAGAGTATTTGGGCGTGATTTCTACGACCGAATTTCTGTACAAAATGGGGTAGCATGCATTTTGTTTGACCCCATTTTGTACAAAACGCCGATTGCGCGTGTCCTGGAACCCGAATGCGAGGGTCTTGATGTTTCAGGCGTTTTTGGACCAGTGGGGTCATTTGTTAAAAATTTTAAGGGAAGTCTTTTAAATAAGTCACTGAAAAATATGTGCAAAATCCATAGTTCCTAATAAAAGGAAAACGTAACCAGTCCAAATTAATGCTTGTAAACGCATGGCCAGTCCGAGTTTCACCTTCGTCACCCAAGACGGAACCAACCCTACCCAAATCGTCACTGACGAGCATTTTGGGGGTATATATACAGGGTATCGGAATTTCGGCAGATATGACACTGCAGCCGAGGAAATAGGTTTAACAACAATACGTTGGCCAGGCGGCGCTGCGGCTGAAAATGCCAGTTGGTTTGGGTTGGAGTTCGAAAACCTCGTTGATCCGAACCGTAACAAGGAAGGCCTGCGGGAGATGGCTGCGCGCGCCATCGAAGACGGGCTGCCCCTCAACATCATCCTGCCAACGAACGAGTATGCTGGCGACGCGGCGCGGTTCAAAACCGATCTGCGCGCGCTTTTGGAGCGGATGGATGACGGCACGCTTGGCCCCAAGCCGCCCGAGATCACGTTCGAAATTGGCAACGAGTATTACGCTGCTTCGAACTTCAAGAACGACCCCGGTGCTTATGGCGAAATCGTAAGCGCAACCGCGCAGGTATTTCGGGAGTTCAAGGAAGATAACCCAAACAGTTTCAATGATATAGACATCAATCTTGCTGCGCAGATTGGTAAGGAGATTGATGAAAATGATGCGATCCTAAGCTCGCTGTCGCCTGATGATATCGCACAGATCGACACCCTTATTTTCCATCGGTTTGCCTGGGGCATGGACGACGCACGCGCCCGTGAGGAGCGTGTTGAGACCAGTCTTGCAGCTTGGATCGAGGCTGGAATAGATCCGGACTATGAGGCCTATATGTCCGGTTGGAATGTCGCCTCCTGGACTCGCAACGAGGCTCTTAACAAATATGAAGATGAGATGGCCTTGGTCTTCGGTGAAAACGTTGACCGAACGCTCATTAATTTAGATGCTCGAAATCATGTGGGTTTTGAAACCTTCTGGCAGACGGGACAGGTCACGTCACAGGGTGGCGTGGTCGTTGCCACAAAATGGGGCTTGGCCAATCGCGACTATGGGCTCGCGCAAGCCGCCGCCATGATTGAGCTGTTCAAGATGGGGCTTGATCTAGGGGTCGATGCGGCGGCGATTTACGGCGTCGACACACCTTATGCGGCGCATTTGAGTTGGGGGGGCGAGGTTTTCGTAGGGGGTGCGATGATGTCGATGCTCTCAGAAAGCCTTGTAGGCACTTGGACGATTGAAACAAATGCAGCCAATCAGCGGGATGGAGAGATCAATCTACACGCCTTCGAAGACGATGATCGGGTTGTCCTCTATCTGTCTGCCGATGCTTTTGAAGCTGGCGTCACCAGTCTTGAAGCCCAGCTTGACCTCAGCGCGCTTGGATATGATTTCACCGGGCTTTCTGCCCGAAGCCTGACCTCAGAGCTTGATGAAAACTGGATGGAGACATTCGGGATCGTCGATAATGCAGCCATAGACGAAACGCCCGAAGGCGCACTTTACGCGACCGGAGTGATCGCTGAAGCGGATGTGGGGTTTGAACACGACACAATCAGCTTTGAATTCACACAAAGCTATGAAGTTATCGAAGTCATCCTAACCAAATCGGCTTCGCTTACTCTTGTGGGAACGTCCCAAGCAGATGAGCTAACGGGCGGATTGGAAGATGACGTCCTTGACGGGAATGAAGGTGATGACCTGTTGGACGGCGGTTTGGGAGGGGACGACATCCTGACCGGCGGAGAGGGCCAAGACAGTTTCGTTTTCACCAAAGAATCTGGCATCGACACAGTGACCGACTTTGCCGCCGGCGAAGACATCCTCGACCTGCGCGCAATCACCGCCGATATCGATTTTCTCAATGTTGCCATGGGCGATGAGCAGAAATTTCGTATTGGGAGCGTCGGCGATGATGGATGGATCAAAGGGACGCTGCTCTTCGAACAGGCAGGTTCGGACGTCATGATCCGGCTGCTCAGCGATGGTGCGAATGGAAGTCGGGACGTGCTTGAAGACATCGCAGTGCTGTCAAACTTGTCTGTCGCCCAATTATCACTCTCAGATATGTTGGTGTAGCCGCTTAATCCTTGCGTTTAACCCCATACAGCTCCAGCCGGTGTCCTTTCAGCGTATAGCCTAGACGTTTGGCAATCGCCTCTTGCAGCGCTTCGATTTCTGGGTCGATAAATTCGATGATTTCTCCCGTCTGTACATCGATCAGATGGTCGTGATGGTCGCGTT
The DNA here is from genome assembly GCA_026710325.1 of Litoreibacter sp. Taxonomy (GTDB): domain Bacteria; phylum Pseudomonadota; class Alphaproteobacteria; order Rhodobacterales; family Rhodobacteraceae; genus Litoreibacter. The sequence continues at coordinate 3,000 of JAPORH010000044.1, forward strand.
CAGCATCCTCATAGCGCGACCGACCGTCACCAAATTCGTAACGTTCAAGCAAACCGGCCTCTTCGAACAGCTTCACCGTCCGATAGACGGTGGCAATCGAAATGCCGGGGTCTTTTTCTATAGCGCGCGCGTGCAATTCCTCGACATCCGGGTGGTCTTGAGCCTCCTCAAGAATATCGGCAATCACGACCCGCTGGCCGGTCATACGCAGCCCCTTTTTCGCGGAGCGCTCGATGAGTGTGTCTGACATGTCTCCTCCGTCCTCAAGAGATATTTAAGACAGATCCTAGGCAACGCTCCAGCCGAAAAATGCTGCAAGCGCATTGACCTTTTACTGATCAACCCGCATACGCGACCAATTGGCGTGCTGAAAAGCTTGCGTGAAACCTGAACAACAGGTCAAAGCATGCGCACCAGAAGACGTTCCCCTTTTTCACGCGGACGGGTGCGGCGGAGCTTTGAGTTCCGCGCCCATGAAACACGCGACGCGCCACTCCGTTTGGGTTTGGCGAAGACATGTCTTGAAAGGACATCACTTGAATAAATTTAAAGCTTTGGGTGTGAGCCCAAAACTGGCCGCCAAACTCGACGAAAACCAGATCACTGATCCGACCCCTATCCAAAAAGAATCCATCCCGATTATCTTGGAAGGGCGCGACGTCATGGGTTTGGCACAAACCGGGACGGGCAAGACTTTGGCCTTTGGCCTGCCGATCATCCACAATCTCATCAAGCTCGGAACCAAGCCTGACCCGAAGACGGTCCGCGCCCTTGTGCTGGCCCCGACACGGGAGCTGGCGGGCCAAATCCGGGACAACCTGAAAATGTTCCAAGGCGGCGGCCACTTGAAGATCAACATGGTCGTAGGCGGGCTTTCGATGAACACGCAACGCAACGCGCTTCAGCGTGGCTCCGACATTCTGGTTGCGACGCCGGGGCGGCTCATCGACCATATGGAACAGGGCAATGTCTCCCTTGATGTGGTAGAATACCTTGTGCTCGACGAGGCGGACCAGATGCTCGATATGGGGTTCATCCATGCCTTGCGCCAGATTGCAAAAGTGATCCCCAAAGAACGGCAGACGCTGCTATTTTCGGCGACCATGCCCAAGCTGATGGAGGAGCTGGCCGCGACCTATCTAATCCATCCGCGCAAAGTGCAGGTGGCACGTGCGGGCAAGGCTGCCGACAAGATCACACAGTCGGTTCACTACATCGCCAAGGCTGCCAAGAACGAGCTGCTGGTCGAACTGCTGGACAAACACCGCGACGATCTTGCGCTGGTTTTCTCGCGCACCAAACACGGGGCGGAGCGGCTGAAAAAATTGCTCGACAAGAAGGGTTTCGCTGCTGGCTCGATCCACGGCAATAAGTCCCAAAACCAAAGGGACCGCGCGTTAAACGCGTTCAAGTCAGGGGAGTTGCGGATCCTTGTTGCCACCGATGTGGCCGCACGTGGCATCGACATTCCTGATGTGGGCTTCGTCTATAATTATGACCTGCCCAACGTGCCGGAGAATTACGTCCACCGTATTGGCCGCACCGCGCGTGCAGGCAAAGAGGGCGAAGCGATTGCTTTCTGCGCGCCCGATGAGATGTCCGAGCTTAAGGACATCGAAAAAGTTTTGAAGATGGAGATACCAGTCGCAGGTGGCAGGCGTTGGTCCCCGTCCGAGGAAGAAGCCAAGCCAAAACGTGGCGGCGGCGGTTCAGGGCGCGGACGAGGTCGTGGTGGCGCAAATGCCCGAGGGCAAGGTGCCAAGAGCGGCGGCGCGCCTAAAGACAGCAAACCCTCCGGCCCGCCAAAACGCCGCCGTCAGCGGCGCAGGCGCGGGCAGGGGCCGAAGCACGCGGCTTAATTAGCTGTAAAGCCGCTGAACACCGAAACTGTCATGGATTTCGTTGACCGTCGCTTGTCCTATGCCAAGAGCGGTGGCGAGTTCATGGAGGTATTTGGCTTCCGCAGGATGGTCCGGCTCAATCGCCATCAGTGACATCGAGTAAACTTGAGTCTCTAACCCTTGTGGCGTGTCGTCAGCCAAAGCGCTCGCGCTGACCGGCTCATCCATAGCGGCGCGGACAAAATCCATATCCTCGGGCGTCGCGTCCTCGCCGATGGTGCCCATAAGCGTCTCACGCTCATTGGCATCTATCTCACCGTCGCAGCGCGCGGCAAGGACCATGGCGCGGATCATTAAACCAGCGCTTTGTTCCGCGGGCGGCTCTTCTGGCGGGTTATCCCGGCTCAATAGGTCTTCGAGGGAGGAGGCATTGCCTTCCTGGCCACTACGTGCCGCTGCCAGACCACCCAGCAAGCCGCCGAGACCGCCCAGTCCACCAGCAGCAGCGCCGCCGCCGCCCAAGCTCCCCATGATGTCGCTAAGGCCTCCGGCACCGCCGGTTTGGGCGCGTGAGAGCGCGTCAGCGCCGGCCCCCTTCATTTGCTCCATCGCTTTGCCAATCCCGCCGGATTTTTGCACCGCGCTGATCCCTTTGGCGATTGCGAAGCCAAGCGCTACTTTCGTGGCCATTCTCATCAATGACATGAACTTCTCCCAGTTTGCTTTTGGAGCATGGTGCCACCAAAAACCGTGGCGTTAAAGCCAATTGCGCGCGCGAAACAGCAGGTAGAGCCCGATCCCGATGATGGCCATGATGCCGCTGATCGCCAAAAAGCCCCAAGGCCAAGCGGTCCAGGGCATGCCGCCGACGTTCATCCCGAAGAGCCCCGTAAGAAACCCGAGCGGCAAAAAGATCGCCGCGACTACGGACAGGATATAGGAGTTGCGCCCGATTTTGTTCGCTGTGATCGCGTCTAATTGGTCCGCGACGGCTGTCAATCGGTCGCCAACGGCCAGAATTTCTTCGACGCTGCGATCCATCCGGTTAGCGCTTTCGCGCAGAAGTGCGCTTTCATCCGGTCCGATTTGCGGGGTTTCGGGGGAAGCCAGCACATGCATGGCGTCTCGCGATGGAATGATATGCCGCCTCAGCCTAATCGCCTTGCGCCGCGTGGCGGCCAGCCGCATGGCGTCAACGTGCCCCATGTCCAAGAGGTCGTCTTCCAGATTGTCGGCATCGTCTTCGAGCTTGAGAGAAACATCTTCGATGCGCCCAGAGAGCCCTTCGCAAATCTCTGCCACCAGCCCGCCTGGGGTCGCAGGGGCCTTTCCGTCCGCTGCCATCTTCACCAGATCATCCATAGCGAAGATGCGCCTAAAACGACCGGTGACCAATAGGTCTTCGGTCAGCCACATGCGCAGTGAGACCATGTCGTCCTCTTGCGCGCCGGTGTTAAGGTTGATCCCGCGCAGGTTAATCAACACACCCTCGCCAAACGCGTTGGAGCGCGGGCGCGTCTCCGTCTGGATCATGGCCGCTGCGGGGATGGCAGGCAGGTTTGCACGCATCCATGTCGCCGCCGCCTCGGAGTTTATGTCGAAATGCAGCCACCGATAGGCGGCGCCATCTGCGCGGGTTGCATCCGGGTCTTCAACTGGTTGCGCATGTCCGTTTGCAAAGATGTCAAACCCGGCAACCAGTTCAAGCACAGGCATGGGTCAGGTTCCGCAGAAGGTCTGTTGGACGAGCTCTTCTTCTAAAGGCGGCTTTTGCCAAGGGGCGGCCTCAGGTCCGGGATCAAACGGGCGGCTGAGCACCTCTGCCATCTCATGAAATGGGTCCATATTGCCCGCCACGGCTTCCTTGATCACCCGTTCGATCTGGTGGTTGCGAGGGATGACACCAGGATTGGCCTTTGCCATCAGTGCCGGGTCAGGCTGGTGGTCCCGCCAGGTTGCCTCCCACGCGTCAAAAGCGGTTGGGTCAATAAAGAGGTCGCGTGCGCCGCCGTCGAGGAGCGCGTGGAATGTTAGGGTGAAATCCGCCTGATTGTCCGCCATGCGCAGCATCAAGTCTTTGACCAAAGCAATCTCTTCTTCACCGCCATCGGCGAGGCCAATTTTGGGAAAGAAGTTGCGCTGCCATGCGCTGGTGTAAGCCGGGCCATAGCTATGCAGAACCTCCTGCGCGGCCTCCACGGCTTTTTCGCTGTCCTCATCAATGAGGGGCAAAAGCGCGCTGGCCAATTGGGCGAGGTTCCAAACCAGTATCTCGGGTTGCGCGCCATAGGCGTAGCGCCCAAACTGGTCGATAGAGGAGAACACCTTGGCCGGATGATAGGTGTCCAGGAAGGCGCAGGGGCCATAATCAATCGTGAGGCCGCCGACATGGCAGTTGTCGGTATTCATAACGCCGTGAATGAATCCAAGGCCCATCCACTTGGCGACAAGCTCGGCCTGCGCTTCCACGACCGAGCTTAGAAAACCAAGTGCGTCATTGGGCGCGAGTTCAGGGTAGTGTCGTTCGACTGAAAACGCCAGAAGCGTCTCTAGCCCATCTCTATCTTTCTGCGAGGCAAAATACTGAAACGTCCCAACCCGGATATGGCTGGACGCGACTCGGGTCAGAATAGCGCCAGGGAAGGGGGCCTCTCTCAGGACGGTTTCACCTGTGCTGACGGCCGCCAGTGCACGCGTGGTCGGCACGCCCAAGGCCGCCATGGCCTCGCTCACCAGGTATTCCCGAATGACCGGACCCAGCCAGGCGCGCCCGTCGCCTGAGCGCGAGTAAGGCGTCCGTCCGGAGCCTTTGAGTTGGATGTCCCAATGCTGCCCGTCCGGCCCCGTGACCTCACCTAGCAAGAGCGCGCGTCCATCCCCCAGACGCGGGGACCAGCCGCCAAATTGGTGTCCGGCATAGACTTGAGCTAGGGGCTCAGCGCCTGCAGGCGTGTCGTTTCCTGCCAGCATCGCAAGGCCCTCGTTGCTCGCGAGCCACTCAGCGTCGAGGCCCATCTCACCTGCAAGGTTATGGTTTAGTTTCAAAAGCGATGGTGTTGGCACCGGGGTGGCGCTTTGTTTCGTGAAGAAGCGCTCCGGTAAGCGGGCATAGCTGTTGTCGAATTGCGGGGTCACAGCCGTGCGATCCGCTCGGTCAGTAGGGCGAAAAAACCATCCGCATCAATGTCGCCGATAAACATTGCATTTGGCGCGCGGTCCGTGACGCCCCACCAGTCAGCGACGGTCATGCCCATGGTTAGCTCTGACTGAGTTTCAATTTCGACATTGATGTGGCGCCCGGTGAATAACTCAGGCTTCAGCAGATAAGCAATCACGCAAGGATCATGAAGCGGTGCGCCGGCAGATCCGTATTTCTCCTTGTCGAACCGCTCAAAGAAGTCAGTCCACTCGGCTACCATCCGCCCAGGCTCCGTTCCAAGGTTGCGGAAGGCTTCGACCCGTGGGCGTGTTGTGAGCGCCTTATGGGTGACATCAAGCCCCATCACGACGATGTCTATACCGGATTTAAACACAATATCAGCGGCTTTTGGGTCGACATAAATGTTGAATTCTGCCGCAGGTGTAATGTTGCCAACCTGAAAATATGCGCCGCCCATAAGCACAATTTCCGCCACTTTTTCGATGATGTCAGGGGCACGCTGAAATGCAGTTGCGATATTGGTGAGTGGGCCAAGTGGGCAAAGCGTGACCGCATCGTTGGGTTCGGCGCGTACCGTTTCGATGATGAAATCGACCGCATGTTGCGCCTCAAGCGGCATCACCGGGTCAGGCAATTGCGGCCCGTCGAGACCGGTTTTGCCGTGCACATGCTCAGCCGTGACGAGCGCGCGTTCTAATGGCGCGTCGCATCCTGCGAACACCTTAACATCCGGGCGCTCCGCCAATTCGCAGACGATCCGTGCATTCCGTTCGGTGAGCGGCAGGGGCACATTTCCGGCGACCGCTGTCACGCCCAACACGTCCAATTCGGGGGAGGCCAAGGCCAACAGGATCGCGACCGCATCGTCCTGGCCGGGATCGGTGTCGATAATGATCTTGCGCCGGCTCATAGCGGGCGGACCTTCAGATTTGTAATCCTGTTCTCGGACTTTCCAGTAACTTCAAAGCGGTAGCCGTGGAAGCTAAACACCTGGCCTTCCAATGGAATCGACTGTGCCTCGTGGATCACAAGGCCGGCTACGGTGTTTGCCTCCTCATCGGGGAGGTTCCAATCGAGCTGCCGATTGAGGTCGCGGATCGTCATCGCGCCTTCGATGTCGTAGTTCCCATCCGCGCCCGCTTCGGGGCGCTGCTCATCCTCGAGATCGAACTCGTCGGTTATTTCACCCACGATTTCTTCCAGAATGTCCTCCAGGGTAATCAGTCCCTGAAGGCCGCCATACTCATCGACCACAAGCGCAAAGTGCGTGCTTTGCGCGAGGAACTGGCGCATCTGCTCTTCCAGCGTTGTCGTCTCTGGCACGAAATAGGGCTCACGCATCACTTGGGTGACGTCAAAGCTGTCCAGGTTGCCCGTCAACCCATCAGGCTTTCGCAGCGCTTTGTCGACAGCCCGCAGCAGGTCCTTCGCATGCAGAACACCCACAATGTTTTCCGGGTCGTCGCGGAACACGGGCAGGCGGGTGTAAGACGACTTCAAAGACTGCTCTACAATCGCCTCCGGACTGTCATCGACATTGATCACCTCGATCTCGGAGCGGTGAAGCATGATTTCCTCGACATCGCGATCATGAAGATCAAGCGCGCCCAAAAGCCTGTCACGTTGCTCTTTTTGAACAACGCCTTCCTGCCGACCAAGCTCAAGCGCGCCTGCGATTTCCTCATGGACGGAAAGAATATGCGTGTCGGGGTCTGTCTCGACGCCGAACAAGCGCAAAAGCTGTCGCACAAGGGCGCGCACGACATTCACCACAGGCGCAAATATCGTCACCACGACCTTGATCGGGGCGGAGACCATCGCGGCGGCGGATTCAGCATTGGTGATTGCGTAGGTCTTGGGCAGCACTTCCGCGAAAATCAGCACCAACAGGGTCATGACAAGTGTTGCGAACGCGACCCCGGATTCACCGAACAACGCCGTGAAAAGTGACGTCGCCAGAGCCGTCGCCAAAATATTCACGAGATTGTTACCCAAAAGGACCGAGCCGATCAGCCTTTCGCTGTCTTCCGTAATCTCCAGCGCGCGCTCAGCGCCGGCAGAACCTTTATCGGCTTGAGACCTCAATTTCCCACGCGACGCGGCTGTCAAAGCCGTTTCGGAGCCGGAGAAAAAGCCAGACATAAACAACAATAAAATAATCGCGCCCGCCGTAATCCAGGAGGCGGTGCCAATCACAGATGATGGGTCTTCCATTCGGGGTGTTATTCCGCAGCAAAATTTCGCAGTCTGAACCTTATGTAGGTCTGCCGTTGGTCTTACAAGGGGAACGGGTGTTGCAATGAGCGTGATGGAGCGTGATTTAGGCGTGCTGGAGGGCGATCTTTTGCTCTTCGGTGGGCCCTATTCCAACCTGCAGGCGACCGAAGCGCTTTTTAACGAAACCAAGCATATCAAGCGCGAGAACCGGATTTGCACGGGTGATTTGGTCGCCTATTGCGCCGATGCCGGGAAGACTGCGGAACTGGTCTTGTCGGAGGCTGGCGTGGTGATCGCGGGCAATTGCGAGATACAGCTTGCCAAGGGCGCAGATGATTGCGGGTGCGGCTTTGAAGACGGGACCGCGTGTGACCTGGCCTCAGGGGCTTGGTATGCACATGCAAGCACGCAAGTGGCACATCTGCGAAAGACCTTCGCCGCTCTGCCTGAACGCGTCTTTTTCGAGCATGAAGGGAGGCGTTGTGTCGTGATACATGGCGGTGCCTCTCACGTCGCTCGGTTTATCTGGGAAATAGATCAGGAAGACATTTTTAGGCAAGAAATCAATGCTCTAGGACCGGAGGTTGATGTCGTTATTTCAGGCCATAGCGGGATACCCTTCCAAAAGACGATCGACGATGTACTGTGGGTTAATGCTGGCGTTATCGGCATGCCACCCCATGACGGGCGAGCGACTACGCGATATGTCATCGCGTCTGGTGGCGCGTTCACACTGCATGAGCTTGCCTATGATTTCGAGACGGCTGCCTTGCGAATGGAAGCTGTGGGTCTCAGGCAAGGGTATGAAAGCGGTCTTCGAACTGGCATTTGGCCTTCCGAAGATGTTCTGCCTCAGGCGTTGCGACGTTAACTGTCCTCAGGCCCGGCGAGCGGGTGCTTGTCTAGGACCAACTCTTTCAAACGTTCATCCAGAACATGGGTGTAAATCTCTGTCGTCGAAATATCTGCGTGTCCCAGCATCGTCTGGATAGCCCTTAGATCCGCGCCACCGGCCAATAGATGCGTGGCAAAGGCGTGGCGCAACGTGTGAGGCGTGACCTCCGATGGATCGACGCCACCAGCGACGGCCAGTTCTTTGATCAGCAGGTAAAATCGGTGCCGCGTCATATGACCGGACTTACCGCGCGACGGGAACAAGAACTTGGACGGGGCGGCACCTTTCTTCCTTGCGGCCTCATCCAGTGCGTCTCGCGTGTCGACCCAAACGGCCAAAGCGTCGCGTGCGGCGGGCGACAGTGGCACCATCCGCTCCTTATCGCCCTTGCCGCGCACCAGGATCATCCGTGGATCACCGCGCACCGCGGAGACCGGAAGGCTCACAAGTTCGCTGACGCGCATGCCGGTCGCATAAAGCAACTCCATCAAGCATGTGTTGCGCAGCCTATCCGACTGTGTGCGGGCGGAGGTTTGTGCAGCCCCTAAAAGTTGGTCAACTTGTTCAACTGAAAGCGTCTTGGGAAGAGACTTTTTGCGCCCGGGGCCCTTGATCTGGATTGCGGGATTGTCTTCGCGCCATCCTTCCTCATAGGCGAAACGATAGAGTTGCTTGATGGCTGACAAACGGCGCGCGCGCGTGGACTGGGCGAGCCCCGCCGTGTCGCAATCTACGAGGTAATCCTCGACATCTGCACGTGCCGCCGTTTGAAAGTCGGTACCACGTTTCTCCAGCCACTGGGCCCAGTCAATCAGATCGCGCCCATAGGCCAGTCGGGTATTCTCTGCGGCATCCAGCTCCGCTGCTTGGGCCTCCAGAAAGCTGTCCAGCCACCGATCCGCCCAGGAGGGGACAGCTCCGCTCATTCGCGCGGACGGGTCAGAAGCATGTAAAGCGCCGTCTGGCGTGCCAAATCCTCTAGTCCAAGCTGGACCAGAACGCTTATCCCGCGTTCGACATCACCCGGGTCAGTGCGCGCGCCATCTGCCATTATCCCAATTGCTTTAAGCGCCGCTTCGCCAAGGCGGCGTCCTTCCAAGAGGGGCTCAAATTGGGCAGGGGGCGCTGTTGCTTTGAACCCCGAAGCGATTGCGGCCTCCAGCGCGTCGTCGCTTTCAGCCTCACTTGCCAGGCCCTTTGCAACGGCTGTCCAAATTCGTGGTCCGGCATCTTTGGAGGTCATAGCCACATTTTCATAGTCTTTTGACATGAGACCTGCACGAAACGCGGCCTGCTTTGCGTCGCCTGTCAACGGCAGGCTCGCAACGCGTGTCCCGTAACTCTGTGCAAAGGCGAATTCCAGTCCGGCGCTGCGCATAGCACGCATCGCGATCGGCAGTTGGAAGGAGAGGGCTTTTGTATCTGACGTCGAAAGGGCTGCCTCAAAAGCCTGTATAGCGCTGACACGATCCCAGACGCCGCCAGAGGCCGCGGGCTTGCGTTCGTTATAAAGTGCAAAGAGCTGTTGGTGGGGAATTGCGTTCGCGCGTGCAAGACGTTCAGCGGCTGCGATGCGAGCCTTCCAGCCGGTGCGCTCTGACAGCTCGGCATAGGAAAAGGCATTGGGCAGACCTGCGGGGCTTAAGGCTTCGCCAATCGCTTCATGCATGCGGAAATTGAGCGGGGTAACGCGGTCTGGGATCGGGAGGAGGGGTTCTCCTTCGAACAGTTCGGGATCGAGGAAACGTTCTAAAAGTCTGCCCTCTTTTTCCGAGATCGCCCCCGCGCTGCGACCTTGCTCAAACGCTTTTCCTGCGCCTTGCCAATCGCCCGCACGTGCGAGGCAAAAAACATTCGCTGCGTAGGTGGGTGCAACTTCTGGGCTCTGGCGCAACGCGTCGCACGCGCGCTCTTCTTGTCCGGTCAAAAGGCTGACATCGAACCAGCGGCCGAAAACGCTTGGCTGAGAGGGGCCCGCGCGGCTCAGGAGCGCCTCGGCCTGATCAAGCGCGCCTAACTCTAAGAATTTGTCGACACGCGCTAAAAACAGTTCTGCGCCTTCGGTGCTATCCGCAGGCGCCGGAAGTTCTGCAAGAAGAAGTCGGGTTAGGAGCTGTGCCAAAGGCGGAGGAAGATCGGTCCTGAGATTGCGTAATTCCGCGACCAAATCCTGCGCCGAAGATCGCGACCAGAAATCGGCTGGCAGCCCTGTCACTGATCTTGGCAAAATTCCGACGGCATCAAGGCGTGTTTGGCCCAATGGCGTTGTTGTGACGGGCGCTACTGTTACTGAACGCGCGACGTCATTGCTTGTATCGCTCGTCTCAAGGTCTGGCTCCGCGACAACATCCGAGAGCCAGCCAATGGCTGACAGCGGCGCGTTCTGCTCCGAAGCATAGGCGGACAAGGGTGGCAAAAGGCAAATCGCGCATATTGCAAACGCGAGACGGTTAGTTCCCATTAAGCTCCACCGGTTGGTTGACCTCGCTCCTATTGGGAGACAAATCGCCCAAATAAGCGTAACCAATGATCGCGAATATCCCCACAATGATCAAGAATACCAAGAGCTTTATCAGACGCCCCATGTCGAACTCTTCCTTTTTATGCTCTGCCTCTTCTTGGGCGGTTCCACGTCGGTTTTCCCGATCCTTAGCGCCCGCCCGTATTTATATATGGCATTTAGGGCGATATCACGCCATTGAAGCAACAGAAAAAACCAGTGAGTGAGAGAATGCCACCAAAACTTCCCCGTTTGATGAAGCCTGTTGTCCTTGTGGGCATGATGGGGGCAGGAAAAAGCGCGGTTGGGTTGGCTTTGTCTCGGATGTTGGATGTCGATTTTCTGGATTCTGACGAGGCCTTGGTGAAAGCCGCCAACATGTCGATTGCCGAGATATTCGAACGTGACGGTGAAGCGTTTTTTCGCAAGCGTGAGACCGAGGTGATCGACCGGCTGCTGACTGGCGCGCCTGCCGTTTTATCGACCGGTGGCGGTGCTTTCATGTCTGAAGGCAATCGCGCGCTTATCTCAGAAAAAGGCGTATCGCTTTGGCTCAAGGCCGATTTGGAGCTTCTTTGGAATCGCGTCAAACACAAGACGACGCGGCCACTTTTGCAAACCGATGACCCGCGCGCCACGCTTGCAGAAATCTATGAGGCGCGCGATCCGATCTATGCCTTGGCGGACCTGTCTGTCGAGGCGCAGGAAGACTATTCAATCGAGGACATGGCTGAGGCCGTATGCAACCGGCTCGTCGAAGCCGGGATCGTTGAGGGGTAAGGGATGGAAAAACTCCGCGTGGAACTGGGCGCGCGCGCCTATGACATTTTGATTGGTCCGGGGCTTTTGGAGCAGACCGGCGCTTTGATGTCCGGGTTGGGCCCCTCCGGCCGCGTGGCAGTTGTCACCGATGAAAACGTCGCAGGTCTGCATCTGAACAATTTGCGGGCGGGGCTTGCGGCCTCCGGCATTGAAATGGAAAGCCTTGTGCTGCCCGCGGGGGAGGCCACCAAAAGCTGGCCGCATTTCTCGCGCACGGTGGATTGGCTTTTGGCGCAAAAGGTCGAGCGGGGGGATTTGGTCATCGCGCTTGGTGGCGGCGTGATTGGCGATTTGGTTGGATTTGCCGCCGCTGTTTTGCGGCGCGGTGTTCGATACGTGCAGATCCCGACCTCTCTTTTGGCGCAAGTGGACAGCTCGGTCGGTGGGAAGACAGCAATCAACTCCGAACATGGCAAGAACCTGATTGGTGCGTTCCATCAACCTGCGCTGGTGCTGGCAGATGTCGATGTGTTGGGAACCCTTACGGAGCGGGACTTTTTGGCTGGCTATGGCGAGGTCATGAAATACGGGCTTTTGGGTGACGCTGATTTCTTTGCATGGCTGGAGAAAAACGCCCCGGCCATGGCGGCAGGCGATCAGGCGAAACGAATCTACGCCGTTAAACGCTCTTGCGAAATGAAAGCTGCCATCGTGGCGCGCGACGAAACGGAGCAGGGGGAGCGGGCGCTTTTGAACCTGGGCCATACTTTCTGCCACGCATTGGAGGCCGCAACCGGCTATTCCGACCGACTGTTGCATGGGGAGGGTGTGGCGATTGGCTGTGCGCTGGCTTTCGAGGTTTCCGCCCGCATGGGGCTATGCAGCCAAGAAGATCCAAGCCGTGTCCGGGCGCATCTGGCGCAGATGGGGCTGAAGCGTGACCTGCGTGACATTCCCGGCGATTTGCCGGGCGCTGAGAAACTGGTCGAGCTTATGGGGCAGGATAAAAAGGTGGTTCGCGGTACACTTAATTTCATCATGGCGCGCGGGATCGGGGAGGCGTTTGTGACCTCGGATGTCGATCTGGGCATCGTGCATAAGGTGCTTGAAGAGAGCGCAACTTAAAGGAGCCCGCTTTCGCGGACGCGCATTTTCTTGGCGCATTTTGCTATTGGAATAAAAAAGGGTCACTCGAATGAGCGGCCCTTTTTGAAATATGTCCAGTGGCTTAACGCTTGGAGAACTGGAAGCTCTTACGCGCTTTGGCCTTGCCGTATTTCTTCCGTTCCACAACGCGGCTGTCGCGGGTCAGGAAGCCTGCGGCTTTCAACGCGCCGCGCAAGGATGGATCGTAAAGCTGCAGCGCCTTAGAGATGCCGTGCTTGACCGCACCGGCTTGACCGCTGAGACCGCCGCCTTTGACGGTCGCCATTACGTCGAACTGGTCTTCGGTGCCAGACACAGTGAAAGGTTGGCGCAGGATCATTTGCAGTACAGGGCGGGCAAAATAGACGTTCTGCTCTTTGCCGTTCACGGTGACCTTGCCGGAGCCCGGCTTAATCCAAACACGGGCGACCGCGTCTTTACGTTTGCCGGTGGCGTAGGCGCGGCCCAGCTCGTCACGGACAGGCTCGCGAGTGATCGCGGCGGAGACTGCTTCGGCTGCGCTTGGTGCTTCTGCCAGCTCAGCGGTGTCGACGACGTCTTTCAGATCGTCGAGGGATTTTACTTCATCAGCCATCTTTATGCGCTCCGAGTGTTTTTGGAGTTCATGGCTTTGACGTCCAGAACTTCAGGAGATTGCGCTTCATGTGGGTGCTCAGCACCGGCATAGACGCGCAGGTTGGTCATTTGCTTGCGGGACAAAACACCGCCAGGCAGCATCCGCTTGACCGCCATGGTCACCACGCGCTCAGGATGCGCGCCGTCCAGGATTTGCTGTTTGGTGCGGGACTTGATGCCGCCAGGGTGGCCGGTATGCCAGTAAAAGTTCTCATCACGCTTTTTGCCGGTCATCTGAATTTTGTCTGCATTGATGATGATCACGTTGTCGCCCATATCCATGTGCGGCGTGAAGGAAGGCTTATGCTTGCCACGCAGGCGCATAGCCACGATAGAGGCGAGACGGCCCAGAACAACGCCTTCAGCGTCGATCAGGATCCATTTCTTCTCGATATCGCTTGGTTTAGCGGTAAAGGTTTTCATGGGTCATCCTTAGATATCTTGGCCCTTGGGCGATAGCCTTCGGGGATTGGGGTGTTCTAAGGGTTTTTGATACGCAGTCAATGTGTGATCAGTGGTTTTAAATGCTTAAAAACAATGGTTTACAAATAAGGTATTATTTTACCCCACTTGCATCGGGTGGAATTGAGTAGGTCAAAGAGGCGCGCGCAACATATTTCTCAGGCTCGGAGTCAGAATAGAGCCGCCCTTCGGTCACAGCAAGCGCGCGGCCAAGCTTCAAAAGCTCCATTCGGCACAGAATACGGCCCGGCGCGGGCTTGCGCATGAAGTCAATGGAGCAATTGGTTGTCACGGCGAGAGCCACAGGGCCAAGTCGCGAGAGAATACAGAAATAGGCGCAAACGTCGGCCAGCCCGAACATGGACGGACCGGAAACCGTGCCGCCGGGGCGTAGATGCTTCTCCGACGCGTTGAGTCCCATGATCACCTGCCTCTCGCTGACCTCGACAAACTCGAAATCATCGGCGACCTGGGTGAAATCGCGTTTCAGAAACGCCTTCAGGTCATCAGCGGTCATTTTCAAAGTCATGGCTTTTCTTCTCTAGCGCTTCAGGATTTATTAAGCCGCATGCTTGGGAGGCTTGCAATATGAACGACACGTTACTTTTGCGCGAAACGCGCGGCACCGTCGCTTGGCTAACGATGAACAATCCTGCCAAGTTGAATGCACTATCGGATGAGATGCTTGCCGCGCTTCAATCTACTTTCAGCGAGATAGCGGAAAGCGACCAGGTGAAAGCAGTTGTCTTGCGCGGTGCCGGAAAAGCGTTTTGCGCCGGACATGATCTGCGGCAAATGACCGACAAGCGGCAGGCTGAGGATGATGGGGCGGCCGGGTTCAAGGACCTGTTTGATCGTTGCGCCGAGATGATGATGACGATCCGCAAGATGCCGCAGCCTGTGATTGCGTCCGTGCACGGAATAGCGACTGCAGCCGGGTGCCAGCTCGTTGCGTCTTGTGATTTGGCCGTGGCAGAGGAGGGGACGCGTTTCGGTGTAAACGGCGTCAATATCGGACTGTTCTGTTCGACGCCAATGGTGGCTTTGTCTCGAAACATCGCGCGCAAGCAAGCGTTCGAGATGCTCGTTACGGGGGACTTCATTGACGCGTCTCGGGCCCGCGACCTTGGCCTGGTCAATCGAGTGGCGACCGATCTGGATGCTGAGACTGCGGCCCTATCCGAGCAGGTCGCATCCAAGCTCGGACTTGCTGTGAGGTACGGCAAGGGCGCGTTTTACGACCAGATGGAAATGGGTTTGGCAGAGGCCTACGCCTTCACGGGTGATGTCATGGTCGCGAATATGGCTGAGCGTGACACGAAAGAGGGTATCGCTGCTTTTCTTGAGAAACGCGAACCAGATTGGAACAGCTAGCCGCCTGTTGCGCTAGCTGCCGAGGATCCGCCGGACGTAATTCTTCGTCTCTTTGAAGGGGGGCACGCCGTTGTATTTTTCAACAGCGCCGGGGCCTGCGTTGTAAGCCGCGAGCGCAAGCCGCCAATTGCCGAATTTCCGATACATTTGCCGCAAGTAGCGCGCGCCGCCTTCGAGGTTTTGCTGCGGGTCATGCGGATCAACGCGCAATGCACGTGCAGTTTGCGGCATAAGCTGAGCCAAGCCGATGGCGCCTTTGTGCGAGCGCGCACGCGGGTTAAAGCCGCTTTCTTGTTGCACCAATCGAAGGAACAAGTCTTCAGGGATACCGTGCTTGCGGGCCGCATTTTTAGCCGCGGCAAGGTAAACACCGCGATATTTGCCGCGATAGGCGGGGATTGCGGTTGAAGTTTTAGATATCGCAGAACTGCCGGGGGCATAACGGGTCGATGCGCGATATTGTGTAGACAGCCGTCCATCCAGCAAACGAGATTGAGACTGAAACAGCTTCTCTCGCGCGGAGCTTGAGCCCGAACCGCTCAACCCTTCAGCATTTAAGGGCTGCGTCGCGATCAAACTCAGCGCGCAGCATATAGCACAAGCAAACCGCATAAAAATCCTGATCCACCCAAATTCTGGGCTGCATTATAGAGAAATATCGGCACAGTGCCAGAGCGCTTGTTAGGACTTCATTATCCATGTGCAGCCCAAGAAGAGGTAGGCTAGTGTCGCGCAACACTGAGATTCGAGGAGAGGTCGCATGGCAGGATCAGTCAACAAGGTAATTCTTATCGGCAATCTGGGGCGCGACCCCGAGGTCCGGACGTTTCAGAATGGCGGCAAAGTTTGTAACTTGCGGATCGCGACTTCTGAGACTTGGAAAGACCGCAACTCAGGTGAGCGGCGGGAGCGGACGGAATGGCATTCCGTCGCAATCTTTTCGGAACCGCTGGCCCGCGTGGCAGAGCAATATCTGAAGAAAGGCTCCAAGGTTTACCTCGAAGGCCAGCTCGAGACCCGTAAATGGCAAGACCAATCGGGCCAGGATCGCTATTCGACCGAAGTTGTTTTGCGCCCCTATACATCGACGCTCACTATGTTGGATGGGCGCGGTGAGGGTGGCGGCGGCGGCTCTTATGGCGGTGGCAATCAGGGTGGTGGCTACAGCGATGACCCCATGGGCGGCGGCAGCCAAGGCGGATCCTATGGTGGTGGTCAGGGTAGCTCTAGCGACTTGGATGATGAAATCCCGTTTTGATCCAAAGGTGCGGCTGCGCCGCGCTTGACGATTTTGCTCTTGCGGGAGCTTTGCTCCCGCGCCGCAAGGGCAACCCTTCAGAGTATTTGTAACCGAATGGAAAAGCGCTTTTGAGGGCTTGCTCCGGTGTGGCGAACGCGCCAATCTGAAGCCTAAGACATGGGGGTTCGAACCATCGCCACGAGGTTGGACAGTGATGCAAAACGGGGGCTGCTGCTGGTCTCTCCCACGGCGGTCTACGTGCTTCTTTTGCTGGCGGCCCCATTGGCTGCGGTCGTCACTTTCAGCTTCTGGACCCAGGATTTTCTGACCATTGATCGCAGCTTTACGCTCGATAACTACCGGGAGGCTTTCACAGATCCGCTTTATAGGGTCTTGATGATCCGATCGCTGGTTATTTCGGGGATCGTGACGGTGGTGACTGTCGTCCTGGCCTTCCCGATCGCCTATTTCGTATCCTTTTATGTGCCGCCCGAGCGCAAAGCCCTTTGGATTTTCCTCATCACCATCCCTTTCTGGACAAGCTACTTGCTCAGGGTGTTTCTGTGGAAGGTGATCTTGGGGTTTAACGGGGTGCTCAATTCTGGGCTTATCTCTCTGGGCCTCATAGACGAGCCGATCACCTTTATCCTCTATAACGCCAACGCCGTGGTGATCACGCTGGCCCACGCCTTCGCGCCTTTCACGATCTTGCCGATCTATGTTGCCTTGGAAAAGATCGACCGCTCTCTCTTGGAAGCATCCCGAGACCTGGGCGAGAACCGTGTGACCACGTTTTTCCGGGTCACGCTGCCTTTGGCGATGCCAGGGGTGATCGCGGCGACGCTGATCGTTTTCATACCAACCATCGGCGATTACGTGACGCCACGGCTTGTCGGTGGCCCGAACGGATTGATGATCGCCAATATGATCCAGACGCAGTTCCTGAAGCTCAATAACGCGCCGATGGGGGCAACTTTGGCGGTGCTGGCCATGTGCGCGGTCACCGCAATTTCGCTTATCTTTGTTTTGATGAACCGCAGGTATTTGCGATGAAGGGCGGCTGGTTGCGCATCTACGCCATTGGTTATCTGGTGTTTTTGTACCTGCCAGTGGTCTTGCTGCCGATGTTTGCCTTTAACGAGGGCACAGTCATCGCCTTTCCGTTGAAAGGTTTTACGACCGAATGGTTCGTACAGCTGGCAGGGATTGAAGCGCTGCATGGCGCTTTGCTCAATTCGGTGTTCATCGCCTTGGTGACGGCCAGCCTCTCGGTGATTTTTGGGATATGCGCAGCGCGGGCCTCCACCAGGTTTCGGTTTCCCTTCAAGGGCCCGATCATGGGGGCGATCATGGTGCCGCTGGTTCTGCCTGAGATCATAGTCGCGGTATCGCTATTGGTGGTCGTGGTTCAAGTGCTTGATCTGCCGCTTTCGGCCTGGACAGTGATCGCGGGCCATACGTTGATCTGTACGCCTTTCGCGATAGCGATCCTAAGCTCCGCTTTTCAAGGGTTAGACCAATCCCTGGAGGAAGCAGCCGTCGATTTGGGGGAGACCCGTTGGGGGGCTTTCAAGAACATTATTCTTCCCCTAGTCAGCCCCGGGATCGTGGCCTCGTTCCTCATCTGTTTCACCATCTCACTGGATGAGTTCATCATCGCGTTTTTCCTGACCGGCGCCGAGCCGACTTTGCCGGTCTATATCTGGAGCCAGCTGCGGTTTCCGACCAAGATCCCGGCCGTGATGGCCTTGGGGACATTGATGCTGGTGGCCTCGCTGATCATTTTGAGTGTGGCGGAATACTACAGACGGCGCGGGGTGGAGCGTGTCGGCGGAAAGGATAGCGGGGGCTTTCTGTGAGCATCATTTCCCTTAAAGCGATCGAGAAATACTACGGCGACTACCATGCTTTAAAAGGCATTGATTGTGAGATTGCCGAAGGCGAGTTCTTTTCCCTTCTTGGTCCTTCGGGTTGCGGCAAGACGACCTTGCTGCGGGTGATTGCGGGGTTCGAGGATGTGTCCAGCGGCACTGTGGTGATTGGCGGGCAGAACATGGCCGGGGTGCCAGCAAACAAACGTCCCACCAATATGGTTTTTCAAAGCTACGCCATCTTCCCCCATCTCAGTGTGGCGGAAAACGTAGGCTATGGTTTGCGGCGCGCGCGTTTGCCAAGGGCGGAATTGGCCGAGAAGGTGAACGGTGCATTGAAAATGGTGGGGCTCGAAGGGTTTGGCGGGCGCGCATCCCACGCTTTATCGGGCGGTCAACGGCAAAGGGTGGCATTGGCGCGCGCACTGATTTTGGAGCCGAAGGTGCTGCTATTGGATGAGCCGCTTTCTGCGCTGGACAAAAAGATGCGAGAGCAGATGCAGACAGAGTTGCGACGCTTGCAACGCCAAGTTGGTATTACCTTCATTCTGGTTACACATGATCAGGAGGAAGCGCTGATCATGTCAGACCGGATTGCCGTGATGTTTGAGGGCGAGATCGCGCAGCTCGCGGCGCCACAGGAGCTGTATAGACGGCCCCTGACGCGCAGGGTTGGTGAGTTTATTGGCGTGATGAATTTTCTCGATGCGCGACAGGTCGATACCGGGATATCCCAAGTGCGCTTTGATGTGGATGGTCTGGGTGAGGTCGAGATCAAGCCCGAGCAGCTTCCGAAAGGCGCCCGCAGCTTTTATTCTGTTGTTGGGCTCAGACCTGAAGCGTTGAGCATCGTTTATGACGGATCACCTAAGTCGGCGGTTCCAGGAAAAGTCGTGGACCTGAGCTATTACGGCGATATGACCTATTATGAAGTGCAGCTTGAGGGAACATCCAGCCCGGTCACGATCTCGATGAAAAACCTGACCAGCCGGCCAGTGCTGGAGCGCGGAGCTGAAACGCAAGTGACTTGGGACGCAGGCTCGCTCGTAGTGTTCGCTAGCTAAGTTCCATCACGCGTTCAGAGGCGCGGTGGAATGCAATGCCTGTGTCCATAACGGGTTGGTCTTGGTCGCTCGGCTTTGGCAAGGCCAGCGGGTTCGAGCTCACAGACAGATTTGCACCGGTCAAACCGGCGACGCCTAAAGTCTTGATCAGCTCCAACGGCATGTTGTGGCCCAAGATCGAATAGAGCGAGGGGAGAAGCTCATAGAGCTCATGCACATCCTCGTCCTGGCGCTTTGTGAGTATGATGGTCGAAACGTAAGGGCTGTGGCGTTCGGCCGATAAGGCCACGGAATGTGCTAACTCATCTTCGATCACCTCCGACAAGATGAGCAAGTCGAGTGATCCCCGCCGAGCGAAGGCCAAACCACTGTAGATGTCCATCGCCGTTAGTGTGTGAAACCCTTGCTGCATCAAAGAATACGACAGGTTCGTTTGAAAGGTTGGGTTTTCATGGACGATTAGGGCACGCATGGCAGGCTTCCTTTTTAAATCACCTGCGCAACTTGGCGTATGAGCCTCTAACGTTTTCCTAAAATTTGAAACTTTTTTGTATGGTAGTGACTGTCAATCGTCGGGGCGTATCAAACCAAGCCCACGTAGGTAGATCCCGATACCGGTCTCCAACAAATCTTCTGGTGGAAATGGGGCCTTGGAGCCTGGTGTGCCGCGCGCAAAAAGCTCGACCACGCCGTGGCTCATTGCCCAGATGTGGGCGGAGAACATGGATGCGGGGGGACGTTTGTCTTCGGGGATATGTTCGGACAGGGCCGCGGCCGCGCGCTCCAACACGCCGCGGGAGCGTTCAGAGGCGCGCGCAAGATCAGCGTTGGCCTGCAACGAAACCCCGCTTTCAAACATGGCCACGTAATGGCCCGGAAACTTGCGAGCGAAAGCAAGATAGGCGCGGCCCGTGGCCTCGAATGCGGCGAGCGCCGACGGGTGACCATCGGCATAGGCGTGTTCCATAAGATCGCCAAAGATACGATGCCCCTGCAGCGCGCATTCGGCGATCAGCGCTTCGCGACCGTCGAAATGGCGGTAAACAGCTGCTGGGGTGACACCTGCCTGCTTCGCGGCCTCGGCCACGGTGAAGCCGTGCGGGCCCTTCTCCTCGACCAGCTTCAGCGTGGCATCGACCAAAGCTTGTTTGAGATTGCCGTGATGATAGCCGCGTTTAGGCATGCCAGATGTCGGGGCCTCCGCAGATTTTCGGGTCCAGCCCGCTGAGGGCCTTTTCGTCACGTCCCTTATATTGGGTCGTCTGAAGAACAGTTTTCAAAGCCGCAATCCGCGCGCGGCGTTTGTCATCGGTGCGGATCACGGTCCAGGGCGCGTGGTCGGTGTGAGAGCGCTCGAATGTTTCACCAATGGCTTGCGTGTAGGCGTCCCAGCGATTGAGGCCTTCCACGTCGATCCAGCTCAGCTTCCATTGTTTGAGCGGGTCTTTTTCGCGGTCAAGGAACCGGCGTAGCTGCTCCGCCCGGCCTACATTGAGCCAAAGCTTGACGAGCGTGATGCCTTCCTCAACGATCATCTGCTCGAACTGCGGGACTTGGGTGAAGAAAGCGGCGCGCTGGTCATCCGAGCAGAACTCGAACACCTTTTCGACCACGCCGCGATTGTACCAGCTGCGATCAAACAGCACCATTTCGCCTGCGCTCGGGAAATGGTCGATATAGCGCTGGAAATACCATTGGCTTTGTTCGCGGTCCGACGGTTTGGACAGGGCCACGGTGCGGGTCACGCGCGGGTTCATGTTTTCGCGCAGGCGTTTGATCGTGCCGCCTTTGCCTGCCGCGTCGCGGCCTTCGAACACCACAATCAACCGGTCGCCGCTCTCTTTTATATGTGATTGCAGTTTGACCAGTTCGATCTGCAGCGCCTCTAGCTCCGCCTCGTAGTCGTCCTTGTCCATGCGCGCGTCATAAGGGTAGCTGTCATCGAGGATGCGGCCCTTTTTTGCGTTTTCAATCGCTTCGCGCACCTCGTCCGGCGCGGTTTCTTTGAAAAACGTGCTGATCGCACCATCAAAGGGCAGGGACATCGAGCTCTCCTTCTGGGTCGTCGCGGGAGTATGCAGGCAATGCTTAGCGCAGGCCAGCCCGATTTGCGGCGCGCCGGATCGCGGCGATAGCCTGTGGCTCGGCGGCATGGTGCGGCATGTGTCCTACACCTTCCAACGCGGTCAGGTTCGCATTGGGCGCTTGTGACGCCAGAACGCGTGCGTGCACATTGATGGGGACCGTGGTGTCGGCTGTGCCATGGACAAGCTCGATCGGGATTGTCAGTCCGCCATAACGCTTCTGCATCTCAACAACATGGGGCTTGAGGAAGTTCACCTGCTGCGTGGTGGCTTGCAGCGTGACGGTGGCTTTAGACAACTCGACGCCCATATGGCTTAGATAGCCTTCAGGCACCGGGTCAGGCTCAAAGATGCCCGCGGTTGTGCCTTCAAGCCTTTTTCGCGTAGCCAGCGCGGAGAGGGTGGGCAACAAGATGTTGCGCCCCAGAAAACCGGTCGTCGTGGTGTACCAACTGCCCAGGTCGCCTTCCCATTCGTTGGAGACACCGCCCAAAGTGACGAGGGCGCTGATTTGTTCCGGGTGGTTCAAGGCCCAAGCCAGAGATACGATCCCACCAAAGGAATGGCCAACGATAACAGCATCCTCGACGTCAAGTTGTGCGGCGGCGGCTGACAATAAGGCGGCTTGCTCTGCCGGGCTTTCGCCCAAGCCTTCGCGCGACGCAATCCGTTGCGTATAGCCATGCCCCGGGCGATCAAAGGCTATGATGCGGAACTCGTCTTTCAGCTCATCGACCATCGAAAAGGTAAAATCGCGCAGGTTGCCGCCTGCGCCGTGGATAAGGATCAGGTCGGGGCCCGATCCTTCGACATGCACATGCACTTGAGTGCCGCCCACATCCAGAAATTGGCCCGAAGGCGGTGTCTCGCGAAAGGCGGCGGAGTTGTTGCGCATATTTGACCCTTCCACGTAAGCGGCGCAGGCGCCCAAAAGCGCCAGAACGACCAGCGCTATGAGTTTACGTCGCACCGATCACCTCCAGATCAAAAGGCGTGGATTGGTAGATCTCGTTGATCCAATTCCCGTAAAGCAGATGCGCGTGGCTGCGCCAGCGGTTGTAGGGCTTTCGGCTTGGATCGTCGTCCGGGTAGTAGTTCATTGGCACGTTGATCGGCGTACCGGCCTCAACGTCGCGGTCATACTCTTGCTTGAGCGTGTCATTGTCATACTCAAAGTGGTTGAAGATATAGAGCGCGCGATGCTCAGGATCCTCGATCAGACATGGCCCGGTTTCGTCACTGCCGAGAAGCGTTTTCAACCCTCCACCCGCAGCCGCAACCTCGGTTTGCTTCACCTCTGTCCAGCGGGAAACAGGAATCACGCATTCGTCTGAAAATCCACGCAAGAAGGGCGAGGCCGGGTCGAGGTTGTTTTGCTTGAAACAACCAAAGGCCTTGGCGTCCAGAATATGTTTGTCGACGCCGTGGAAATACTTGAGCATCGCCATTGCGCCCCAGCAAATGCCGAAGGTGGAATGCACATTGGTCTGCGTCCATTCCATGACCTCCCGCAGCTCATCCCAATAGGTCACGTCCTCAAAGGGCAGATGTTCTATTGGCGCCCCGGTAATGAGCAGCCCGTCGAACTTCTCGTCCTTCACGTCTTGGAAAGGGCGGTAGAACTCTTCCATATGCTGGGCGGCGGTGTTTTTGGTCTGATGCTCGGTCATACGGATGAGCGTCAGGTCAATCTGCAAGGGCGTGGCCCCGATCAGACGGGCAATTTGATTTTCGGTCTGGATTTTCTTCGGCATCAGATTGAGAAGCGCGATGCGCAACGGGCGGATGTCTTGCCTGTCGGCCTCCGCCAGGCCCATAACCATCACACCTTCGCGCTTTAGCACGTCGAAGGCGGGAAGGGTGGAGGGCAGGCGGATTGGCATAAATTATCCTTTGCAATATGGGGTTTTTAGGTAAGGCGCGGCCTAGGCCTTGCCAAGGGTCGCCTCGATCAACTCATTGAGAAGCTCAGGTGAGGTGCATTTGCCGAGGTCTTGGTAGGACACAGACACCCCGAAATGCTCCTCCATCGCGCGGTAGCGCGGGTCGCGGCCAGAAATCGCACGCGCATAGGTGAAGGTCATAAACTCGTTTGGGTCGACCTGATCCTCGCTCAACTGATGCGTATCAAGATATTCCTGCCAAATCGCAGACAGAAATTCCGGGCGGTAGCACATCGGTTTGGGCGCACGTTTGAAGCGTCGAACAAGCTCCGCCTCATGCTCGGGTGAGCCCTCAATGCGCACCATTAGGTGGTTCTCGGCCAGCGCGTTGAGAAGCGGGTCCTCTGGGTCGAACGGGTCCACGACCTCACAAGTTGATCCGCCACTGTCGCAGACGAAATTGTCGTAATCGTAAAGGTCTTTGGCGCGCTCGATGAAATGCGCGGTGTCGTAGAGCGCGGCCACCTCAGCGCGGTGGTGTTGGGCCTGACGTTTTTGGTATTCCTCAAAGCTTAGGCCCCCTTTGGACGGATCGCCCGGCTTTCCGAGATAGGTGGACAGCGGGGAGAGGTCGTCAAAGGTCAGATTGGACGCGATATAGATCGAATCCGAGCGCAACAGCTCCGCCAGAAACGGGTCTTGCATGGCGCGGCGCTTGAAATTGTCGGTGATGTATTCGCCCATGTAGCGAGTGCCGATGCGGTAATCGGCCGAGTAGTGAAACCACTGACCCGAGGCGCGCAGCATGTTGGAGACATGGGTTTTGCCCAAGCCCGACATCCCGAAAAACAGGATGCGTTTGGATTTGGCGTTCCGCCACTCTTGCGCGGAGTTGTAGAGCATGACTGCGGTCCCTTTACCCTTTGGGATCTCGGGGATAACGCCGTTATGCCGGGCTTGCTAGGGGGCGCGCCGCAAAAGCCTTAGGATGCGGCCATCAAGTACCATGAGGCCAAAGGCAAGTATCGCAAAGCCAATTAGCGCATTAGGTGAAAGCGCTTCGCCCCGGAACACAGCACCGAGTGTGATGGCGACAGGAACGATCAAAAGGGTGCAGAGCATGAGGTTGCCGGATCCTGCCATAGCGAGAACGCGGTAGTAGAGGAGATATGCGCCAGAGGTCGCGATGACCGCATAGTAGGCGACTGCCAAGATTGTGTCGGTTTGGAGCGCAAAACTCGGGGTGCCGTCGATCAAAAGAGCGGCTGGTAGCATGACAATGCTGGAGCCCGTCAGCATACCAGCCGCTGCAAGTTGCGGCGGCAAAGCGCCCAGTGTCTTGCGCGCCCAAGCCCCGGCACAGGCATAAGAAAGGGTTCCCGCCAACACCGCAAGTTGCGCCAGCGATCGGAGATCGAAATTGCGCAGGTTTTCCAGTCCGATGGCCACCGCGACCCCGGCAAAACCGATCAAAACGCCGGCAAGCCTGTTGGGGGTCAGCTTTTCATCCGTGAAGACCAGTGCCGCGACCAAGACGCCGAAAATGGCTGTGGCCGCGTTGAAGATCGAGGTGAGGCCCGTTTCGATATGGAGCTGCCCCCACGCCATAAGGGAGAAGGGAATGACATTGTTCAAAATGCCCATCACCAAAAAAGCGCCCCAGATGCGCGGGTCTGCGGGAAGGGGAAGCCTGCGGATCAGAATATAGGCCCAAAGAATTATTGCGGCCCAGACGACCCGATGGGCCACGCTGGTGACAAAAGGGACCTCGTCCAAGGCAACCCGGATCGAAAGGAAAGAGGCCCCCCAAATGGCGGAGAGCAAAAGTAGCTCACCCCAGGCACGCGTGGTCAATGTTTTTTGCGTCGTCATGAGGCAGCTCTATCCTGTTCCAATCAGGTGTGCGCCGTGGAAAGGCGCGTTTTCCTTGCGGGTGCGAATCCCGCCCAACAATTG
>JAPORH010000205.1:0-378 GCA_026710325.1 Litoreibacter sp.
TCACCGCCAAGTCTTACCGCCACGCACGCGCCGACGCATTTCGGCTATGGCAGGATTATACCCGCGAGATGACCGCCTGAAATTCGCAACACACATAATCGCAACCTACGCCAAATAACTTGGCAATGCCAGGCGGATGGCTCGGCTTCCCCAAGCAACACAGCTTGTGCTTGCTGCCTCTGCGCGGGGCTGAGACCCTCTATACCGGATAGCCATTCCTGAAACTGCTTGTGATCCACTGACGATCCCTCCCTGATTGTCCAAAGATCACAACAAAAAATGGAGAGCTTGCATATAATTTACGAACTGAGTCTAAGGGATTTAGGTTCCCACGAGAGATCATCGCCTATGCTGTTTGGGCGTACCATCGCTTTGCGC
>JAPORH010000205.1:388-3693 GCA_026710325.1 Litoreibacter sp.
ATTATACCCGTGAGATGACCGCCTGAAACTCGCAACACACATAATCGCAACCTACACCAAATAACTTGGCAATGCCGCGACGGGCCCTAGGCCACTGATATCCCCTCAAAGCCGGGCATCTTTCTCTACCATTTCGAGGCCATCGGGTATGATCGCTGGATCGCCAAATGGAGCCTACGCGTCAAACGTGGCAAAGCTCGCAAGACCAGCTTCAACGCCGCCAAGCGCAACTATATCGACATGTTCGCCGCGCATCAGAAAAGCGGCACCGAGCGCCAGCTTTTTGAGGCGATCTACCGGGTGAACGGGGTCAAAGTGGCCGTCCTGAAAGCTCTGGGGCTTTTACGGCGGCGGCAACTTTGGCCAGATAGTCAGTCCTCTTCGGACCGCGCGTAGACATCCTCGTAGCGGATGATGTCATCCTCACCTAAGTAGGACCCGGTCTGCACTTCGATCAGGACCATCGGCAGCTTGCCGGGGTTTTCCATCCGGTGCACCGCGCCGAGCGGGATATAGACAGACTGGTTTTCGCTGACGAGCTTTACCTCATCATCCACGGTGACCCTGGCGGTGCCTTCCACCACGATCCAATGCTCGGATCTATGGTGATGGTTTTGCAGGCTGAGCGCGGCGCCGGGATGCACCACGATGCGCTTGACCTGAAACCGGTCCCCCACAACGAGGCTTTCAAACCAACCCCAGGGGCGGTGATCTTTCGGGAAGGCCTCGGCCTGTTTGGCGGATTTTTCCTTCAGCGCGGAGACGGCAAGTTTCACATCCTGCGCGCGCGACGCATCGGCCACCAGCACCGCGTCGGGCATGGCCACCGTGACCACGTCTTTCAAGCCGATGCCCACAACCTGCAGCCCGTCATCCTCGGACCGCAAAAGCGTGTTGTCGCAATCAATCGCCGTGGCCGGGCCCGAAAGGGCGACACCGCGCCCGTCCTGCCCGCTCTCGCGCCAGACCGCGTCCCAACCGCCAAGGTCGGACCAGCCGGCGGAAAACGGCACGACGGAGAGGTTATCCACGCGCTCCATCACCGCATAGTCGATGGAGATAGACTCGGCTTGCGCCCAAGGGCCGGGGGCGATGCGCAGGAAGCCCAGATCGGGCTTGGCCTCACTCACGGCGCGCTCCACCGGGTCCATCAGCCCGGGGGCATGGGCGCGAAACGCCTCAATGATCGTGGCGGTCTTGAAGAGGAAAATCCCCGCATTCCACAGATGCGTGCCGGAGGCGACAAGCTTGGCGGCGGTCTCCGCGTCGGGCTTTTCGACGAAACGCGACAGAGCGACCGGGTCTTCGCCCGGGGCTGCGCTCAGCTCCAGATAACCGTAGCCCGTCTCCGCATGGGTCGGCGTGATGCCGAAAGTGACAAGCTGGCCTGCTTCGGCAGCCGGAATGCCTTTTGCAACAGCCGCCGCGAAAGCGTCCTTATCCGGGACCACGTGATCGGCGGGAGAGACCAGCATCATGCCATCCGGGTCCTTAGCATGGGCATAAAGCGCCGCGGCCAGAACGGCGGGGGCCGTGTTGCGCCCCTCAGGCTCGATCAGCACCGCACCGGGATCGATTCCGATCTCGGCCAGTTGCTCGGTCACGATGAAGCGGAAATCGGAATTGGTCACCACCACAGGCGCGCCAAAATTTGGACCGGCCAAACGGGTGGCGGAGGCCTGAAACAGGGTTTGATCGCCCACCAATGGCACGAATTGCTTGGGGTAGCTTTTGCGCGAGAGAGGCCAAAGCCGGGTGCCAGAGCCGCCGCACAAGAGAATGGGGGTAATACTCATTAGACAATCCTTCTATACCCAATGGCATGGGCAGCTCTCGCTTCAACGCCATGCGGATAGCAGGTTTGGATCACACAGCAAAACAGCAAAATTGCGGCAAGGCGCAAGAAAACCGGGCGCTGAGGCATAGCCGTCGCGCGGCGGTTTTCGGCGCAGCAATGGCGCTTGTCGGGATACTGATCGGGGACGGCGCAGCGCAGGCGCAGCAGAGCCAGCCCGTCATGGTGCCCTTCGATCTGAGCGCTGAGGCCGCAGGCCAGCTTGTCGATCTGCGCTTTCTCAATCACCGGCCAGCTGGAAAGTTTGATCGGCTGCGGGCAGAGGGCGACCGGCTGGTCTGGCCGGATGGTCGCGAAGCACGCTTCTGGGGCGTCAACCTGCAGGCCAACGCGCTGTTTCGCACCGAGGATGCCGATATCGGGCCCATGCCACCCGGCTGGCCCGCATGGGCGTCAACCTCGTGCGTATTCATCATCACGATTCAGACTGGGTTGGGTTGAATATCTTTGGCCCGAAGGGGGCGCGCGACGCTGATCTGCATGACCCGGCCCTGGAGCGGATCGACCGCTGGATCGCGGCGCTGAAGGCAGAGGGCATTTATATCTGGCTCGATCTGCATGTGGGCCGGCTGCTCACGCCGGATATGGGCGACATCTCCCATATTGATGAGCTTCAGCGCCGCCGCCAGCCGGGCGATCTGCGCGGCTTCAACTTCGTCAACCCGAGCATCAAGGCGGAGATGCAGCGCGTGAACGCCGCCTATCTGGGCCATGTGAACCGCTATACAGGGCTTGCCTATAAGGACGATCCGGCCATCGCCTTCGTGCTGATCAGCAATGAAAACGACCTCGTCACCCATTTCGCCAATCGTCTTTTGCCCAAAAGAGACGTCCCCGGCCACACCGGGGTCTTCATGGAAGCCGCGCGTGGTTTTGCGCAGGCGCATAACCTGCCAGAGCGCCAAATCTGGCGGGCTTGGGAGCCTGGCGCGCCAAAACTCTTTCTGGCCGAGCTGGAAGCCGCCTTCTTTAGCGATATGATCGCCCATCTGCGGGGGCTGGGCTATGAGGGGCTGATCGCCACCAGCAGTTTTTGGGGCTGGATGGAGCTATCAGGGCTGGCCTCCCTCAGCCTGGGCGATGTGGTGGATGTGCATAGCTACGGGCGGGATGGACAAAGCTTTGCCCCTCTTGGGCCCGAGAAAGACATCTTCACGCCATTGGCCGGCGCGCATCTGAGTGGCAAACCCCTGACAATTTCGGAATGGAACCTCTCCCCCTTCCCGGCCTCCGAGCGCGGGATCGCGGCCCTGCATATGGCCGCCCTGGCGGGGGTGCAGGGCTGGGATGCGCCCATTCTTTACGGCTATGCGCAGCGTGGGCATTGCCAAGTTATTTGGCGTAGGTTGCGATTATGTGTGTTGCGAATTTCAGGCGGTCATCTCGCGGGTATAATCCTGCCATAGCCGAAATGCGTCGGCGCGTGCGTGGCGGTAAGACTTGGCGGTGA
>JAPORH010000041.1 GCA_026710325.1 Litoreibacter sp.
GTGGCGGGCTAAGGCCCTACTTTCGCACAGAACCACCTAAAGTCATAAGACAAGCAAAGCGAATGTCGGCACGTTAGCGCCGGGACTATCGTGGGTCTGTAAACTAGATCACAATCGCAGGACCTCGATCCGAGCGAGGCTTATACACATCTCATGTCTGCGCAATATCGGGGTGAAGCTCGCTCAGAAGGATTGAGCCGCCATTATCCTGCGCAATGCGCACATGTTCGCGACGCATAAGGCGTGGTTCTTCAACACCGACGGAATGGGCGATAGTTTCGACCTCTTTCACGATATTCGTCGCATAGCGGGCGACCTTCTTATACTTGTCTTCCGGCACCAGCCCTTTTTGGAAGCGTGGGTTGTGGGTGGTGATGCCGGTAGGGCAGGTGTTCTTGTTGCATTTCATCGCTTGAATGCAGCCCAGCGAGAACATGAAGCCACGCGCCGAGGTCACGAAATCCGCGCCAGCCGCCAATGCCCAGGCGACGTCGCCCGGCACCATCAGCTTGGCGGAGGCCACAAGGCGAATGCGTTCTTTCAACCCATAGGCGCGCAACAAGTTTGCGACCTCGGGCAGGCTTTCGCGGATCGAGACGCCCACCAAATCCATCAGTGGCAAAGGCGACGCACCGGTCCCGCCCTCGCCTCCATCCAGCGTGATGAAATCCGGGGCCAGCTCCGGCCCGCGCCGGTTGATGGTCTCAAACAGTTCCCGAAACGGGGCGGAGGCACCATAGACCGTCTTGATGCCGACCGGCTTTCCGGTCACCTCTCTTATATGCGCCAGATAATCGAGGAGATCGTCCCAGCTGCCGATCTCCTCATGCCGGTTCGGGCTGATCGAATCCGCGCCCACTTCAATACCGCGTATCTCTGCAATCTCTCGCGTGATCTTGGCGGCAGGAAGGATACCGCCTTTCCCGGGCTTGGCGCCTTGCGCAAGCTTAAGCTCGAACATCTTTACCTGCGGTTTTTCAGCGACCTCCCGCAGCTTGGCGTCATCCAACCGCCCATTTTTGTCGCGCACACCGTATTTGGCTGTGCCGATCTGGAAAACGATATCCGCGCCACCCTCCAAATGGTACGGGCTCAGCCCGCCCTCACCTGTGTTCATCCAGATGCCCGCCTCTTTGGCGCCACGGCTCAAGGCTTGCACCGCAGGTTTCGAAATCGCACCGTAGCTCATGCCGGACAGATTGAAAAAGGATGGCGCGTGGTAGGGCTTTCGCGCGCCTGCGCCAATTACCATCGGCTCGGATTTGGCAAATTGATTGTCCAAAGGCGGGAAAGGCGCATTTACGAAAATTGGGGTTCCCGGTACCGCTATGTTGCGGGTTGAGCCAAAGGCAACGGTGTTCCCCTTGCCGCTGGTGGCGCGTTTCACCCAATCCCGCTGCGCCCGATTGAACGGCAGCTCCTCCCGGTCCATCGCAAAGAAATACTGCCGGAAAAACTCGCCCAGCTCGGTGAAGATGTGTCGGAACCGCCCGATGACAGGGTAATTGCGCCGCACAGCGTCCTCGGTCTGGGACCGGTCGATGATGAAGAAGATCACGGCTATTAGCGCAGCGAGGCCAATGACAAACACAAAGGCGAAGGCCAAAATCTGAAACACCCATCCGGCCCAATCCATCATCGCGCTTGCTCCTTCATTGCTTGCGCGATCACTGTGGCACAGAGACTAAATCGTGCAAGCCCTCGCGTTCGATCAGGTCGATTCACTCACAAAGGCTAACCATTTTGTGAATTGAAAATACGCAGGCGCGTGGCTTAGTGCAGCTCTTTTTCTGGTCAAAAGAAATTTTCACCCGACTGGCGAAAACCTGCCGCCGGGTTAGCCCGTATCTCGTGTGATTTCTCCACACAGGGGATCTCGATCTTAGCAAACCAAGGGAGATTATTTCCATGATCCGTAAGTCTTTTATCGTTCTGGCCGCCACTGCCGCGCTTGCAGCACCTGCTTTTGCAGGCATGAAGAAGGACATCGTCGACACCGCTGCTGGTGCCGGCAGCTTTGAGACCCTGCTTGCAGCCGCAACCGCTGCTGGCCTTGTGGACACGCTGAAAGGCGAAGGCCCGTTCACCGTCTTCGCACCAACCGATGAGGCATTCGCCGCATTGCCGGAAGGCACGGTGGAAGACCTGCTGAAGCCGGAGAATAAAGAACAGCTGGCATCGATCCTCACCTATCACGTCGTTCCTGGCAAAGTGATGTCCGGTGACCTGACCGACGACATGACCGCCGCTACCGTACAAGGCGGAGAGATCACGATCGATCTCGACAATGGCGTGATGGTCAATGACGCGAGTGTCGTAACCGCCGACATCGCGGCCTCCAACGGCGTCATCCATGTCATCGACAAAGTGATCCTGCCCGCCGAAGGCTAAGGCTTAGATTTCGTACAAACTGACCCCGCCTGATACATTTCGGGCGGGGCCTTTTGTGTCAGTCATGGACAGCATGCGCGCCAACATGGCAGGCTTCGCGTCATGTTTCGATCCTTTGCAATTGCGTGCACACTGCTCGCCCAACCGGTCCACTCCAGCGGAAACTGTGCCGCCGACGCGATGATCGTGTTTGATGGCTCCGGCTCAATGGCAGAGCTTGGCCCCGGAATCGACACGCCGCGCATATTTGAGGCGCGCAAGGCGATGCGCCGGGCACTCCCTCAGATAGAGCCTTTTCGCAACCTGGGACTGTTGATCTATGGCCCTGGCCCGCTCGATGGGTGCTCCAATATCGAGCTCAAGCTTATGCCCCGCGCCGCAGCAGCCGCACCGATCCTGGCCGAAGTTGACCAATTGCAACCCGGTGGCATGACGCCCATAGCAACGTCGGTACGCGCGGCAGCAGAGGCTCTGAATTTCCGCGAACGGCCATCAACAATCGTGTTGATCACTGACGGCAACGAGACCTGCGGTGGCACGCCTTGCGCGCTTGGCGAAAGCCTTGCCACCTCCGCCCATGATCTTACCATCCATACCATAGGCTTCAAAATCCGTATCGACCCGTTCAGCTGGGACACCCCTGAGCAGGAAAGCTATGAGCGCAATGTCACCGTCGCCAAATGCCTGTCTGACGCCACGGGCGGCACCTATGCGTCGACAGAAACCGTGGAGGAGCTGGTCGCAGCGCTCAACGAAACGCTTGGCTGCTTGCTGATCGGGCGGGCCGAAACAAACTTCGAAACAGGATAGAAATGCCGCTCCACTTCACCGATGCCGAATTTTCCACCCGCCTTGCTCGTGCGACGGACGCGCTGCGCCATGCGGGCCTGGACGCGCTTTTGATGTTTGCACCGGAAAGCCAGTACTGGATCTCGGGCTATGACACGTTCGGCTTTGCCATGTTTCAATGCATTGTGCTCACGCGCGAGGGGCAACTCGCGCTGCTCACAAGGATGCCGGACCTGCGGCAGGCGCAGCACACCTCTACCCTCGGTGATGCCGACATTCATATCTGGCATGAACGGCAAGGCGCAAATCCGGCCGATGATCTCACAGCGCTTCTCGCGGGTCTTGGCGTTCGGAACGGCAAAATCGGCATCGAAAGCCAAACGCCCGGCCTGACCGATCACAATGGCCGCATGGTGCGGGAGGTTTTGGGCCCGCTGATAGACGCCTCCGACCTCATTCGCGACCTGCGCCGTGACAAGTCCCCAGCCGAAATCGACATGCACCGCCGTGCCGCAGCCCTTTCCGATGACGCGTTCGACGCGGCCCTTGCGACGACGCGCGCGGGCGCGTTCGAGGGGGATATCCTCGCCGCCATGCAGGGCGCTGTGTTCAAAGGCGGCGGCGATTATGCTGGGAATGAATTCGTCATCGGCTCCGGGCCCGGCGCGCTGCTGTGCCGCTATTTCTCCGGGCGCCGTCATCTTGAGGATTCCGACCAGCTCACCATTGAATGGTCAGGGGCCTATGCGCGCTATCACGCAGCCATGATGCAAACGCTGATCGTCGGCGAAGCCTCCGAGTTGCATAAACGCCTGCACGGATTGGCGCGCGACGCGCTGGAGGCCTGCGAAGCCGCAATCAAGCCGGGGCGCCCTATGGGTGATGTCTATGATGCGCATGCACGCGTGTTCGATGCCGCTGGTATGAGCCATGCACGGTTGCAGGCCTGCGGCTATGGGATGGGGGCGGTCTACAACCCAATCTGGGTCGATTTCCCGATGTTTTACGAAGGAAACCCGCTGGCGATGCGCAAGGGCCAGGTTTTCTTTTTGCACATGATCTTGATGGATAGCGATGCTGGCGCGGCCATGTGCCTGGGGCATTCGGTTCTTGTCACAGCTGACGGTTGCGAACGCCTGTCGCGCCACGCCCCTGACCTCTACCAGAGATAAACGCCCCCCCCGGAGACAGCGGGAGGGCGTTTTTGAGATAGGGAGCCTTGCGAGGGAGGGCACGAGGTCCCGTATCGGGGGTCGTCTTATTTCACGTGGCGCTCAGCAGCGGAGTCGTTGCCCAGTGCGAAGAAAGCCTGCACTTCTTTGACGTCAACCGAACGTGCGCGGTCGAAGTTCACCGTGTTCTCGGCAGGGCTGTCGTTGACCAGAGCCAGCGCTTGAGCGGCGCCGACAGGGTTGCCGACGGAGGTTTCGGAGACGATGCGCTCAGCGGCGCTGTCATTGCCCAGAGCGAAGAACTCTTGAGCGGTTTCAGCGGCAGCCGGAGCGGCCAGCGAGAGGGAAACGAGGGCGGTTGCGATGATGGTTTTCATTGTCTTTCTCCAGTTTGTGATGCCCCGGATATGTGATGCTTGGGGCGTTGTGTGTGCGGCGTCGTTGCCGTTTGATGAGATGAATATGCGCCTTGCTGTCGGGTATCTCAACACACAAAAAATGGAAAAATACCGTATTTCTGCGCATTTGAGCACATATCAGATCCCCCGCCCGCGCAACCCCTCACGCCCGCGTGACAGCGCGATCACAATCCGTGAGATCGGTGAAATAGGGGGCGGAATCGCGCCCCACGCGCCGCACCTTCATTGCTTCACAAATATCCCGGGGGAGCGCGGACCGCGCGGGGGCAGAGCCCCCCAAACAAAAGGCCGGGTTTGTTCAAACCCGGCCCCAGCATTCTAAAAGTTCAAAGCGATCTTAATGCACGACGGCATCATCAGGCATTGGCCTATTCGACGAAGATAGTCTGTCGCCCACAATAAGCCCATCCGTCCCGGCACTGACCACAACGCTATCGCCATCTTTGACATCCCCCGCCAATAGCATTTCGGCGAGCTGGTCTTGCAACGTGCGTTGGATCACCCGTTTGAGCGGACGCGCGCCAAAGACAGGATCATAGCCTTCTTCCGCGAGCCATTTATGCGCAGCGTCGTCCAGCTCCAGGCCGATCTTGCGGGAGGCAAGGCGCTTCTCCAAAAGCCCGAGCTGGATATCAACGATCCCCGCCATATCCTCCCGAGCCAGCCGGTCAAAGATCACCGTCTCATCCAGACGGTTCAAGAATTCGGGCCGGAAATGCGCCCGCACGGCATCCATAACGTCGCGTTTCGCATCAGAGCTATCGGCATTCTCCGGCAGCTGACTCAAAGCCTGCGCCCCAAGGTTGGACGTCAGGATGATCAAGGTCTGTTTGAAATCAACCGTACGGCCCTGCCCATCCGTGAGCTGGCCGTCATCTAGGACTTGCAGCAACACGTTAAACACATCCGGATGCGCCTTCTCGACCTCGTCAAACAGGACCACCTGATAAGGGCGGCGCCGGACGGCCTCAGTCAAAACACCACCTTCGTCATAGCCGACATAGCCCGGAGGGGCACCGATGAGGCGTGCCACCGCGTGTTTCTCCATAAACTCCGACATATCGATGCGCACCATGGCGCTGTCATCGTCAAACAGAAACTCGGCCACGGCCTTGGTCAGTTCAGTTTTACCGACGCCCGTGGGCCCAAGGAACAGGAATGACCCCAAAGGCCGCGTCTCCTCGTTCAGACCGGCACGTGCCCGGCGCACCGCGCGGGAGACCGCTTCTACAGCAGAGCGTTGCCCGATCACACGGCGACCCAGCTCCTCCTCCATACGAAGCAGCTTGTCGCGCTCGCCTTCAAGCATCTTGGACGTCGGGATCCCGGTCCAGCGTTCAACCACCTGCGCGATCTGCTCCGGCCGCACGGCTTCCTCGACCACGACATCATTTTCCGATGCCTCGGCCTCGCCGAGCTTTTTCTCAAGCTCCGGGATCACGCCATAAGACAGCTCCCCCGCTTTGGCGAGGTTGCCTTCACGTTTCGCGATATCCAGCTCGGCCCGCGCGCGGTCCAGCTTTTCTTTCAGCTCACGCGCGCCTTCCAGCTTGTCGCGTTCCGCTTGCCATTGCGCCGTCATCTCAGCCGATTTTTGCTGTAGCTCTGACAATTCCTTGCGCAGCGCCTCCAGCCGGTCCTGGGAGGCCTCGTCGTCTTCCTTCTCCAGCGCCAACGCCTCGATCTGAAGCTGCATGATCTGCCGGTCAAGCGCATCCAGCTCCTCCGGCTTGCTGTCCACTTCCATACGCAAACGCGAGGCGGCCTCGTCCATCAGGTCGATGGCCTTATCCGGCAGGAACCGGTCCGTGATATAGCGATGCGACAGCGTTGCCGCCGACACCAATGCGCTGTCGGAAATCCGCACACCGTGGTGCAGCTCATATTTCTCTTTGATGCCACGCAGGATCGAGATCGTGTCCTCGACCGTCGGCTCCTCCGCCATAACAGGCTGGAACCGCCGTGCAAGCGCCGCGTCCTTCTCAACATGTTTGCGGTATTCATCGAGCGTCGTGGCGCCAACACAATGCAGTTCGCCCCGCGCTAAGGCAGGTTTCAGCAGGTTCGACGCATCCATCGCGCCTTCGCCTTTGCCCGCGCCCACGAGCGTATGCATCTCGTCGATAAAAAGAATGATCTCGCCCGCGGCATCGGTGACTTCGTTCAGGATCGCTTTCAGCCGTTCCTCAAACTCGCCGCGATACTTCGCGCCCGCAATCAACGCGCCCATGTCCAGCGCCATCAGCTTCTTGTTGCGCAAGGACTCCGGCACATCGCCATCAACGATCCGCAAGGCCAGCCCTTCGGCAATCGCGGTCTTGCCCACGCCAGGCTCGCCGATCAGCACCGGGTTGTTCTTGGTCCGCCGCGACAGCACCTGCATCGTGCGCCGTATCTCTTCGTCGCGGCCAATGATCGGGTCGATCTTGCCCTCCCGCGCCCGCTCCGTCAGGTCCATCGCGTATTTCTTAAGCGCGTCATAACTGTCCTCGGCCGAAGCTGAATCGGCCGTCCGGCCCTTGCGCACGTCATTGATCGCCGCGTTCAGCCCTTGGGCGGAGACACCGCCCGCGTCCAACGCCTCTTTCGCTTTCGATTTCACCATCGCAAGTGCGGTCAGGATGCGCTCCACCGGCACAAAGCTGTCGCCTGCTTTCTGTGCAAGCTTCTCGGCCTCTGCCAAGACTTTGCCCGTTTGCGTGTCGACATAAAGTTGCCCGGTGTCACCAGACACTTTCGGCAGTTTGGAGATCGTCAGATCGACATGGGTGGCGATCTGCTTGGCGTCGCCCCCAGCAGACGCAATCAGGTTGGAGGCAAGCCCCTGCTCGTCATCCATCAAAGCCTTCAAAAGATGTTCGGGAAGGACGCGCTGGTGATCTTCGCGCATCGCAATGGTCTGGGCCGCCTGAATAAAACCGCGCGACCGTTCGGTGAATTTGTCCAAATTCATAAGTTCTGTCCTTTCGATAAGCATTTGCCCATTGCTGCGGCCCGACATGCGGCACCGAGTGCTGGCAAACCTTGGACTTGATATGGAAACGCCAACCTTCCTCTACAAGGGCTCAATGTTACAAATTTGTCACGCATTACACAGATCATCACGGCTGCGCGAGTGATCTTTTTCCCCCCGGCAAGATGCTTACGTCAGGTGAAGAAAGGGTCTTAACAAAGAGAGATGGCCATGAGCAGCTACCGGACCGAAGTGCAAAACCTCCGCTATAATGCAGCCACGCAGAGCTTCGAGGCGCTGATCCTATTTTACGAGGGCGGGGATGTTCTCAAGTACCCCACCGAGCTTGCGTTGCCGATCCAAAGCGATTTCAGCTTTGTCAGCAAAAAACTTGTGAGCGAAGCAAAACGTCAGAGGCGTCAAAATGCGGGGCATCTGATCTCCCGCACCGCGTGCGGGGATGCCCGGCTCGCACATCTGGGCGATCTGGCACGGCAGATGACGCGCTCTCTTGGGCTGAAAACACCGCGCGCAGCTTGACGTTCGGGGGATGACGGCGCAAACGGGACGGCGACCCTGCCCCGATACAAGGCCGTGACTGATGAACCAAACCACCGCGACCTCTGATGACCGCCTGATTGTTGCGCTTGACGTCCCCAACGTGCTGGATGGTCTGGAGCTGGTCAACCAACTCGGCGACGCGGTGTCCTTCTACAAAATCGGGCTTGGTATGCTGACAGGCGGTGGCCTGGCCCTGGCCAATGAGCTGAAG
Source organism: Litoreibacter sp. (assembly GCA_026710325.1). Classification (GTDB taxonomy): domain Bacteria; phylum Pseudomonadota; class Alphaproteobacteria; order Rhodobacterales; family Rhodobacteraceae; genus Litoreibacter. Next base: position 8,497 of record JAPORH010000041.1, read on the forward strand.
CTCGAACACGACAAGCGAATTTTCCTCGATATGAAGCTTTTTGACATCGGCGCCACGGTAGAAGCCGCCGTGCGTGGGATTGCGCAGTTCGATATCGATTTTCTCACTGTTCACGGCGACCCGCATGTGGTGCGCGCCGCCAAAGAAGGTGCGGCAGGTAAGGATATGAAAATCCTGGCTGTCACCATTCTGACCTCACTGGACCGCACCGACCTTGACGCAAGTCTGATCAAAGAGGGTGCTGTTCCCGATCTGGTGGTTGATCGCGCGGCAAACGCCTTTGACGCCGGGGCCGATGGTGTCATCGCCTCCCCCCAAGAAGCCGCTGCGATCCGGGCTTTGCCCGAAAGCGCGGGCCGTCTGATCGTCACGCCAGGGGTCCGGCCTGCAGGCGCGGATCTGGGTGATCAAAAGCGCATCGCCACCCCAGCCGCCGCAATTGCAGCCGGGGCCGATCATGTGGTCGTGGGGCGACCGATCCACAAAGCACCCTCCCCGCGCGGGGCGGCGGAAGACATTCTGGCAGAGCTCCGCTCGCCGCAGGCTCAAACACCCAACAGCTAAGCCGCGCGAAAGCGCGCACGACCCGACCGTTCGGCAACACGGGCCCACGCTCCGCTAGTCTGTACGGCAATTTTTCATTGCCCATAGACCGCAACGGAGCCTCCCGATGTCCCAACAAGATGCCCGCGTATTTTCACATCTCGCAACCCGCCGTGCGATTGGCCTTCTGGGCATGGCCCTGCCTATGGTTCTGTTCGCCTACGCCCAAATCAGCGGGCGCGGGTTAGAGCCCTCGATCTCAGATTTCTACCATACTGCCTTCGGGGATTATCTCGTCGGCGCACTTGTCGCCGCAGGTTTCTTCCTAATCAGCTACAAAGGCTACAAACGCCTCCCGGGTGAGGCCCTGTCAGACCGTTGGGTTGCAACGCTGGCGGGTCTTGGCGCCATTGGGGTCGCGCTTTTTCCAACCGCCCCTGGCCCGCTGAAGCTCTGCACAGGAACGGGCCAACTCGGCGAAGGCTATATCCAACAGGGGTTCGCCTTCCATTGGATGCAAATGGGCTACCTGCATTTCGGTGCGGCGCTGTTGTTCTTTATTTGCCTCGCAATATTCTGCCTGCGGCTGTTTCCAAAAACCCATGGCGGGGCGGTTGATTACAAGCGCGACGAACACCGCACCTATCTGATCTGCGGCGTCCTGATCGTCATATCGATCCTGGCGCTCATCCCTTTGGCCTTTGTGTCCTGCCAAACGAGCATTGCTCTTGACGAATTGAACTACGTCTTCTGGGTTGAAACCGTCGCCGTGCTGGCCTTTGGCACATCGTGGTTGGTCAAAGGAAAGGCCATCGCGGGTGTCAAATCCCTCTTCAATTAAGAAGACGCCCTCCCGGGGACAGTCGGGAGGGCGTTCGAAGTCACCAGTGGGGGAGAGTGGTGGTGGCTTATTTCACGTGGCGCTCAGCAGCGGAGTCGTTGCCCAGTGCGAAGAAAGCCTGCACTTCTTTGACGTCAACCGAACGTGCGCGGTCGAAGTTCACCGTGTTCTCGGCAGGGCTGTCGTTGACCAGAGCCAGCGCTTGAGCGGCGCCGACAGGGTTGCCGACAGATGTCTCGGAGACGATGCGCTCAGCGGCGCTGTCATTGCCCAAAGCGAAGAACTCTTGAGCGGTTTCAGCGGCAGCCGGAGCGGCCAGCGAGAGGGAAACGAGGGCGGTTGCGATGATGGTTTTCATTGTCTTTCTCCAGTTTGTGTTGCGCCTTTTCAGTGATGCGTGGCGCTGTGTATGTGCGGCGTCGTTGCCGTTTGATGAGATGAATATGCGCCTTGTGGGTGGACATCTCAACACACAAAAAGCCAAATTATTCCATATTTATGCGCATAAACGCACATATCAGATCCCCCGCCCGCGCAACCCCTCACGGCCGCGTGACAGCGCGATCACAATCCGTGAGATCGGTGAAATAGGGGGCGGAATCGCGCCCCACGCGCCGCACCTTCATTGCTTCACAAATATCCCGGGGGAGCGCGGACCGCGCGGGCAGAGCCCCCAAACCGTCTTAAACGACGACATCCATCTCGCGCTGCGCACCCACACCAAAGACGCGCTTATAGCGCTCGATCTCCAAAGCAGGTCCCATCGCCTTGTTGGGGTTGTCGGACAACTTAACCGTTGGGTTTCCATTTGCGCTGATTGCCTTGCAGACGAGTGAGAAGGCTTTCAATGCATCTCCCGGGACTAGGCCGCGGAAGTCATTGGTCAGCATTGTGCCCCAACCAAAGGAAATGCGGACGCGTCCGGCGAACTGCGTCTGGAGCTCAATGATCTTTTCGACGTCGAGGCCGTCAGAGAAGATCACCAGTTTTTCGCGCGGGTCCTCGCCGCGTTCTTTCCACCATCGAATTGCCGTCTCCGCCCCCGTCGCAGGGTCGCCTGAATCGATCCGAATACCAGTCCAACGAGCGAGCCAATCGGGCGCATCGTTCAAGAACCCTTCCGTTCCATATGTGTCGGGAAGAATGATGCGCAGGTTGCCATCATGCTCCTCGTGCCAATCCGCGAGTACGTCATAGGGCGCACGCTTAAGTGCGTCATCGTCTTGGGCCAAAGCCGAATAGACCATTGGCAGCTCATGGGCGTTGGTGCCAATCGCTTCAACCTCGCGCCGCATCGCAATCAAACAGTTGGAGGTGCCGACGAATTTTCTACCCAACCCCTCGCCCATGGCCTGCACACACCAGTCCTGCCACATAAAGGAATGCCGCCGTCTTGTACCAAAATCAGCAAGCAGCAAGCCGTCGACGCCCTGGAGCGCTTCCACCTTCTCCCAAAGCCGCGTCATAGCGCGGGCATAGAGCACCTGCAGCTCGAACCGGCCCATGTCTTTCAACACCGCGCGGGAGCGCAGCTCCATCAGGATCGCCAGGGCGGGGATTTCCCACAGCATGACCTCCGGCCATTTGCCCTCAAAGGTCAGCTCATATTGCCCTTCACGTTTTTCGAGGTGGTAGTCCGGCATACGAAACCCCTCAAACCACTCCATGAAATCAGGGCGAAACATTTGCCGCTTGCCGTAAAACGTGTTGCCGCGCAAAAACGTGCTCTCTCCGCGCGACAAGGACAGGGAGCGGACATGATCCAACTGCTCCCGCAACTCCCCCTCATCCACAATCTCCGCCAGCCGGATCGACTTGGTCCTGTTGATCAGCGAGAAGGTGACATTGGTATCGGGTTTGTTGCGAAACACCGATTGGCACATCAGAAGTTTGTAAAAATCCGTGTCAATCAGTGAGCGGACAATCGGGTCGATCTTCCATTTATGATTGTAAACACGTGTAGCAATGTCGACCATAACACACCTCCCGGCCCGGCGGCTCATTAGACCGAATGCCTGCGATGCTGTCTATAGAAAGGTTAAGGCCGATCTGCGTCGTGATGGGTATCCGCTCACTCGGGCTCTTGAAACAAGCCAAATGCGAAGCGCCGACACCCGTTAGCGGAGTGTCGGCGGCCAATTCGTTCTTTTACTCTGCAGAGAAGGGCAAGCTGGAATGGTGCAGGTTGATCTTCAGGTCGCCAGCATCGTCGAGTATATACCCGAACGTATATTCAACCTTGGTCTCATTGCCATCCGGGCCGGTGAAATAGTAGTTCCCCATCGCCATGGCGCTATCATCGGCCGTGAAAATGCCGTTGTTTTCCCAGCGCACATTGGTCCAGCCTTTGATCGCAAAGCCGCTATCTTCGGTGCCATCCGTCCCGACGAAGTAGCTCAGCGCTTCACCAAACTTTTCGCGAAACTGGTCTTGTGCCGCCAGAGTTGGCTTGAACATGACGTCCGACTCTCCATAGGCGTAAAGCGTCTCAATATGCTCTGATGCACGGGTCTTAAAATCACCCCCGTCTTTATGAGTTGCAGCAATAGCTACAATACCCTCACCCCACGCTTTTTGCGCATCGATGACGGCTTGCTCTGAAATGCCTCCAGAATAAGCCGGTGCTGCGATCAGAGCAGCTATTGATGCGGCCAAAACTGGTTTCAATGTCGTCATTTGGTTGTCTCCTTCATTGCGATCATACCAAGCAAAAGTAGACGAGCCGCACTAAGATTCGGCTCGCTTACGTAAGGTTAGGCCAATCTTGTTAACCAACGAGTAAGACTTTCCATACCCACCGCTAAGGGTTGCAAGCCGCACTATTTCGTCCTTGCATCGGCCCTATTTGGTCGCACGGGCGGGATAAATTCGCCGCATTCTCAATAAAGAGTACTCCCTTATTGCCGCGCATAGGCGCAGGCTTTTCTGCATTGAGGAAGGCAACGAATATGAAAGTAAAAACCGCCTTCGCTGCCGTCGCGGCGACAATTTTTCCGCCTCTACCTGTATTAGCGCAAGAACAGGTGTGCGGCGAGCGTGCCGTCATCGTAAATCAGCTTGAAAACAAGCATGGCGAATTCCGAAGATCAGCAGGGCTGCAGGACAACATGGTCCTCGTCGAAGTCTTCGCGTCCGACGCTGGCACATGGACCATTCTGTTTACCAAGCCCACTGGGCTATCTTGCTTTATGGCCGTTGGACGGTCCTGGGAAGATGATCTAATGAAGCAGGGATCAAGCGCGGGCAAAGCGCTATAAGTCGCGCGCATGTTGGCGTTATGACAGCGCGACCCCCGCAGCCAGCATTCCCTCCCGCGCAGCCGCCAGGCTCTCTTCCGAAATCGCCCGGCTCAAAGACGTCTCGACCGTAACTTCAAACCCCAGCTTCGCGCCATCCACCGCTGAGTAATTTACGCAATAGTCCAGCGCCAAGCCGACCATTGTCAGCCGCTCTACCCCACGCATGCGCAGATAACCGGCCAGGCCGGTGTTCGTCTCCCGGTCATTCTCGAAAAACGCCGAATAGCTGTCGATTTCAGGGCGGAAACCCTTGCGCACGATCATTTGGACGGGGTTCTGGTTCAGGTCTGGATGAAACTCCGCGCCGCGTGACCCTTGGATGCAATGGTCAGGCCAGAGCACCTGCGGGCCGTAGGGCATCTCGGTCACTGAAAACGGCTCCGCTCCGTGGCTGGAGGCGAAGGAGCTATGGCCCGCCGGGTGCCAATCCTGCGTCAGCACCACAGTCTGAAACTCCGCCATCAGCGCGTTGATGCCGCCCACGATCTCGTCGCCGCCTTCCACCGCAAGGTTGCCGCCTGGGCAGAAATCATTTTGCATATCGATCACAATCAGGGCGTCACTGGCATTGCGCATTTCGGCTCTCCTATCGCGTTTCACCCTAGCTAGACCCCCTTGAACGCCCCGCGCAAGCCCCGTATCTCAACGCCCATGTATACGGTCGCAGCCCTTTACCACTTTACCCGCTTTGACGACCCGGATGCGCTGCGCCCGGAGATCGCGAAGCTGTGCTGCGGTCGCGGCATTCGCGGGACACTGCTTCTGGCCAGAGAGGGGGTCAACGGAACGGTCGCGGGAGACCGCGCAGGCATCGACGCGCTCCTCGACCACCTTCGCGCCCTGCCCGGCTGCGCGGCGCTGGAGCATAAGGAAAGCACCGCCTCCGAGATGCCATTCAACCGCATGAAAGTGCGCTTGAAGCGGGAAATCGTGACCATGGGACAGCCCGATGTCGACCCGACGGCGGGCACCGGGCATTACGTCGAACCTGAAGACTGGAACGCGCTCATCGAAAGCGAGGATGTCGCCGTAATTGACACCCGCAACGATTATGAGGTCGCGATCGGCACGTTCAAAGGCGCCATTGACCCCGAGACCAAAAGCTTTGGCGAATTCCCCGCTTGGTGGCAGGAAAACAAAGACCGGTTCCACAATAAGAAAATCGCGATGTTCTGCACCGGCGGCATCCGCTGCGAAAAGTCGACTAACTATCTGCTGGGCCAGGGGGTTGAAGAGGTTTTTCACCTCAAAGGCGGCATCCTGAAATATCTCGAACGCATCCCGGCGGGCGAAAGCACATGGGACGGGGAGTGCTTCGTTTTTGACGGGCGCGTCTCGGTCGGGCACGGGCTGAAAGAGGGCAAGCACAAGCTTTGCTACGCCTGCCGCAGACCTTTGAAGCCGGAGGATCTACGCCGCCCGCAATACGAGCCCGGTGTGTCCTGCCATCACTGCATTGACGAGACATCGGAGGCTGACAAAGCCCGCTTCCGCGACCGCCAAAAGCAAATCGAGCTAGCCCATAAACGTGGCGAAAGGCATATCGGATGAGCGACACCCCCAATATCGTCGAGGCCGAGTTCAAACCGATCCCCTTCGATGGCCCGCCGCCAAAATTCCTGCTGCTCTACGGCTCCCTTCGCGAGACCTCTTATTCGCGCGCCGCGTCCGAGGAATGTGCCCGCATCCTCCAAAAATTTGGCGGGGATACGGAGACGTTCAACCCTTCCGGCCTGCCCCTGCCTGACGATGCAGACGCCTCCCACCCCAAGGTGGTTGAGCTGCGCGACAAGGTCACCGCCTGCGACGCCATGGTCTGGGTCAGCCCGGAGCGCCACGGCGCCATGACCGGCATCATGAAGACGCAGATCGACTGGATTCCACTTTCGCTTGGCGGCGTGCGCCCGACCCAAGGCAAAGTGCTGGCCATCGGTCAGGTCAGCGGTGGGTCGCAAAGCTTCAACACCGTCAACCAGCTGCGCATCTTGGGCCGCTGGATGCGGCTTCTGACCATCCCGAACCAGTTTTCAACGCCCAAAGCTTGGCTGGAATTTCAAGACGGGCGCATGAAACCTTCCCCCTATTACAACCGGATGGTCGATGTGATGGAGGAGCTGATGCGCTTTACCGTCCTGACCCGCGACATCCGCGACGAGTTGGTGGATCGTTACTCCGAGCGGGTGGAAACCCGCGAAGAGCTGTCGAAACGGGTCAACCAGAAATCGATCTGACACCGTCAGGAATTGCCAAACGCGCTTGCCATTGGTATTCTAGTATTGCGTTCTGGAGGCGCACCCATCCTGCGGTAAGGACCGAGTCCACTCCTAGATTAACTTGTCAGACGAACTGACCTTTAGACGAATGATGCAGGACTTCCGTCGATGAAAAGGAAAGTTCCATGCCGACAAAATGGCTCCCCGATTCCGCCAATATTGATCACCTGAAGCGTCAGGCCAAAGACCTGCTGCGCGATTTTCGTGACGCCGATATGTCCGCCTTCCAACGCGCGCGCGAGTTTCACCCCAAATTTGCGGAAACCCCCGACAATGGCATGACATCGCGCAGCTTCGCGCTGAGCGATGCCCAACTCTCCATCGCGCGGGAATATGGCTACGCATCCTGGCCACGCCTGAGAGCCGCAATCGCGGATCGCAGCCATGAAACGCTCGCCCTCACCCATAATGAACGCCTGCCCGACGGCCCGTTCAAACAAGCGCTCGACTTTATGGACGCGGGCAACGAGGCGCGCCTGAAAGACCACCTCGCACGCCATCCGGGTCTCATTCATGAGGAAGCGTTGTTCGAAGGCGGAAACTATTTCCAAACCCCCACGCTTTTGGAGTTCCTTCCTGAAAACCCGAACAGGCAGGAACGCATCCCGGCCAACGCGCTTAAAATCGCTGAAATCCTTTTGGAGGCCGGGGCCGCGCAAAATCAGGAAGCGTTGAACGAAACCGTGATGCTCGCCGCCTCTGGTCGTATATGCCGCGAGTCAGGACTGCAAAACGCGCTGATCGAACTGCTTTGCCAGCATGGCGCTGACCCGGAGGCGGGCATGTATAGCGCCCTGGCGCATGACGAGTTCGACGCGGCCCGCGCGTTGATCGAATGCGGCGCGAAGTTGAACCTGCCTGCCGCAGCGGCTTTGGACGAACGCGTAGTCGTAAAAAGCCTGCTTAACAACGCGAGCTCAGACGACATCCAATTGGCTCTGGCTCTGGCGGCCTGTTGCGGACGCGCTGAAGTTGCAAAGCTGCTACTGGCCGGTGGAGCAGACCCAAACCGTTACAACCCGCCAGGCGGTCACAGCCATTGCACCCCGCTTCATTCCGCTGTCGCTGCGAAAAAACTCGACACGGTCAAGGCCTTGATGGAAGGCGGTGCGGACCTCTCCCTTACAGATATTCATCACAAAATGACCGCTTTGGGTTGGGCAGAATATCTCAAGCACGACGACATCGCGGACTACCTAAGATCAACACAAAATTAAGCGAAACCTTGGGGCCTGCCGCGCATTACATGCGGCAGGGTCTTTCCTAATTTGGCGGTTTCGACTTTCCGAGCGCCTCTCCGCGCTCTACCTGCCATCCGACCAAACGAAAAAGGCCCCGCCATGACCCCGATCCGCATGCTTTACCTCGCCCTCGCCATCTGGGGCACGATCCACCCGATGAGCTGGTTCATCACCTGGTTCAACGAGAACACCTACGACATCATGGCCATGGTCGACGCCTGGCATGTCAACGCCGCCACCTCCGGTCTGGTCTGGGATCTGACCGTGGCGGCTGTGACGCTGACAATTTGGGTGATTTACGAGACGTTTCAGCGAAAAGCCTGGTTGAATTTGCTGACCATTCCGGCCACGTTCTGCATTGGCGTCAGCTGCGGCTTGCCGCTTTATCTGTTCCTTCGTTCCCGGGCCTAAACCTTCATGGACCACTTCCTTTATCGCGACGGCGAGCTTTACGCCGAAGACGTGCCGCTGCGCGAGATTGCGGCCACTGTCGGCGCGCCGTTTTACTGCTATTCCGCCGCCACCTTCACGCGGCATTTCCAGCTCTTTGATGAGGCGCTGGACGGGATGGAGCATTTGGTATGCTACGCGATGAAGGCCAATTCCAATCAAGCGATCCTGAAGCTTCTGGGCGATCAGGGCGCGGGGATGGATGTGGTCTCCGGCGGTGAATATCGCCGTGCGCGCGCCGCGCGCGTGCCGGGTGACCGGATTGTCTTTTCCGGCGTCGGCAAGACCGAGGACGAGATGCGCGTGGCCATCGAAAGCGGCATCCGACAGTTCAACATCGAAAGCGAACCTGAGATGGAGGTGCTGTCGCGAGTTGCAACCTCCATGGGTACAGAGGTCCCCGTCACCATCCGCGTGAACCCCGATGTCGACGCCAAAACGCATGAGAAAATCGCGACGGGTAAGGCCGAAAACAAATTCGGTATCCCGATCTCCCGCGCGTCCGAGGTGTACGCGCTGGCCGCCAACCTGCCCGGCCTGAAAGTCATCGGCATCGACGTCCATATCGGCAGCCAGCTTGTGGATCTGGACCCGTTCCGCCTTGCTTTCCGCAAGGTGGCCGATCTGACGGAGCAATTGCGCGCTGAGGGGCATGAAATCACGCGCCTAGATCTGGGTGGCGGGCTTGGCATTCCCTATGAGCGGTCAAACGCCGACCCGCCGCTGCCGCGCGATTTCGGGCAGGTGGTTCGCGAAGAGGTCGGCCATCTGGGTTGCGAGATCGAGATTGAACCCGGCCGCCTGATCGCGGGCAATGCGGGCGTGCTGGTCTCTGAGGTGATCTACGTCAAGCAAGGCGAGGACCGGCAATTCCTGATCCTTGACGCGGCCATGAACGACCTGATCCGCCCTGCTATGTATGGCGCGCATCATGATATTCTACCGGTCAAAGAACCCGCCCCGGGCGAGGAACCGGCAACCTATGATATCGTGGGCCCGGTCTGCGAAAGCGGCGACACGTTTGCCAAACATCGCCAGATGCCCGCCGTCGGCGTGGGTGATCTGGTGGCCTTCCGCTCCGCCGGGGCTTACGGCGCGGTTATGGCCTCGGAATACAATTCCCGGCCCATGATCCCGGAGGTGCTGGTGCAAGGCGATCAATTCGCTGTCATTCGCCCCCGTCCAACCTTTGACGAAATGATAAATCGAGATATCATTCCTTCATGGTTGTAGCGCTATGAAGTGTTGCACCGATGGAGTCGGCCTTTGAATCAGAACGACCGCCAGATTGAGCTCTATAACCTGCGCCGCCCGCTCGGGCTGACGCGTGCTGGGCTTTTGGCTGAGCAAACCGTCCGCGCCTTTTGGCCGCTCTGGACTGTTTTACTGGTCCTTTTTTTCGTCCTCTCCTTCGGCCTCCACGACACAGTCTCGTTGGAGCTGTTCTGGACTGGTGCAATGGCTCTTTTGGCCGGGCTCGTCGGGTCAAGCTACTATGCCTACAAGAATTTCCGCTGGGTCAGCAAAGATGACGCGATTGACGCGCTCGACAGATCCATGCCCGACCGCCCGCTCACGGCAACCTTCGACGACATGGCCATCGGGGCGGAGGACGAGGCTTCGCGCAGCGTCTGGCAGGCCCATATCGCCCGGACTCGCAAGCGCCTGGCCGCTGCCAAAGCCGTTCAGCCCGACCTGAAAATCTCCGACCGCGATCCCTACGCCTTGCGCTACGCAGCGTTGCTTTTGTTCGGTGTTGCAGTGCTCTTTGGTTCCATCTTCCGCCTAGGTGCGCCCCAAGGGGTTCTGCCCGGCACGCCCGGGGAAGCCATCATCGCGGGTCCCAGCTGGGAAGCTTGGGTAGAGCCACCCGGATATACCGCAAAACCCACGATCTATCTCAACGACGTGACCGTGCCCCAGTTCGAAGTGCCACAAGGCAGCGAGATCACGGTCAGGCTTTACGGACAAGTCGGCTCGATTCCATGGTCCGAAACGCTTTCAGGCACCCCCGCACCGAAGGAGGCAAGATCTGCATTCTCCATCGACGTGACCCGCAGCGGCACGCTGTCGATTGATGAACGCAACTGGCAGGTTAGCGCCCGCGCCGACCAACCGCCACAAGTCCTGATCGAGGGCGAGATCGAGCGCAGCGTCGATGGGGAGCTGAAGCTGCCTTTCTCCGCCTCCGACGACTATGGCGTCGAGAGTGGCACCACGACGGTGACACTTCATCTCGACGGGATAGACCGCCGCTACGGTCTGGCCGTTGACCCTGAGCCGCGTGAACCGGTCGTTCTCGACCTGCCCATGCCGATCAGCGGCAACCGGGACAATTTCTCGGAGCTACTTGTCGAAAACATGGCGGAGCATCCCTGGGCAGGGCTGAATGTGCGCTTCTCGCTCGATGTGCTCGATTCGCTCGGCCAGGACAGCCCTGACGAGACGCTGGAAACCACCCTGCCCGGTCGCCGCTTCTTCCAGCCAATTGCCGCCGCGGTGATCGAGCAGCGCCGCGATATCTTGTGGTCGCGCGAGAATGCCAAACGGGTCAGCCAGGTCCTCGAGACCATAACATTTGATCCGGACGGGTATTTCCCGAACGAAACAGCGTATCTGACCATTCGTCGCGCCATTGAGCGGCTTGACATCCACCGTGGCTATGGGTTGAGCGAGGAAAAGCGCGATGAGATTGCGCAGATGCTCTGGGACGCCGCGACCTTGCTGGAAGAAGGTCGCCTCTCCGACGCATTGGAGCGTTTGCGCCGCGCGCAGGAACGCCTGAACCAGGCCATGGAAGAAGGCGCGTCCGAGGACGAGATCTCCGAGCTGATGCGCGAGCTTGAAGAAGCCATGCGCGAGTATATGGAGCAACTCGCCCAAGAGCCGCGCGAAGGCCAGCAAAGCGAGCAGGGCGAAGGCCAGCAGATGAGCCAGCAAGACCTGCAGGATATGCTTGACCGCATCGAAGAGCTGATGCGCGAAGGCCGTACCGCCGAGGCGCAAGAGCTTCTCCAACAGCTCATGGAAATGATGGAGAACATGCAAATGGCCGAAGGCCAGCAAAGCCAGGGTCAGCAGGGTCAGGGTGATCAGGCCATGCAAGGCTTGCAGGAAACGCTGCGCGACCAACAAGGTCTCAGCGATGAAGCCTTCCGCGACCTGCAGGAGCAATTCAACCCCGGCGCGCAGGCTGGCGAAAACGAAGGCAATACCGGCCGCAATGGCGGGCAAGGTCAGGGCCAAAGCCATGAGGGCGATACTGGTGAAGGCCAGGCCGAAAATCAGAATGGCGGCGAAGGCGACCAAAACCCAAGCGAAGGGCAATCCGGCGGCGCGGGCGAAGAAAGCCTTGCTGACAGGCAGGAACAGCTTCGCCGCGAGCTGAACCGCCAACGCAACCAGCCCCTGCCGGGCGCGGGAACTGAGGCCGGTGAAGCCGCACGCGACGCGCTGGAACGCGCCGATGACGCAATGGGCCGGGCTGAAGAAGCGCTGCGCAATGAAGACATGGCCGACGCGCTTGATGCCCAGTCAGATGCGATGGACGCGCTGCGCGAAGGGATGCGCAACCTGGGCGAGGCCATGGCCGAAAACCAGCAGCAAGGCCAGCAGGGCGATGTCCCAGGTCAGGCCTCCAACCGCAATCAGGACCCGCTGGGACGTGAGCCCGGCCAAAATGGCCAGATCGGCACCGATGAAGGGCTGCTGGGCGACGAGCTTGCACAGCGCCGCTCCCGCGAGTTGCTCGACGAAATCCGACGCCGCTCGGGCGAGCAAGAACGCCCAGAAGTCGAGCGCGAGTACCTCAAACGGCTGCTTGACCAGTTCTAAGGCGTTTTGAGTTTTATGTGCGGCACCAGCATCGAAAGGCGCGTTCGAGCGCAGCGAGAGGCAGTGCCTTCCGATCCAAATTGAATGCAAAGCGCCATAGCGCTCAACCGTCAAAGAGCCGCAATTCGTCAAAACCAAATGTATGTGCGAAGCGTTACAACTACATCTTTGATCAGGAAGAACTGCCGACCTGCTCAGTAAGGTTGTCAATTTTTTCGGCCAAAGCCTCAGTCGCTTCAGCCAAGGTCACACGCAAACCATCTATGAAGTCGACATAGGATACCAGCGGCTCGGCGAAATCCGGGAAGCGTTCCGCGATCTCCGGCGCGTAGGCGTAGACAGCCAAGATCGCCGCCGCAAAAAGAAGTGCGAGGCCAAACCCCATGCGGAAGGCGCTTCGTCCTTTGGACTCGCGCTCCGTCGCGTCTTCCTCTGTATCAAATTCGGGGTCAGGCGCGTTGGCCAGGGTCGAGTTGATCTCCTCGATATCGGGCAGCAATTCGCGCTTATTCGCATCGGGGCGACGCGGGGCAGGTGCCAGCACCGCCTCGTCCAGCTCGGGTGCCGTTTCCGACCCTGACGGCGCAGGCGCATCATCAAGGCCCAAATCAGCCTGCGTTTCCAACCCGCTTGCTTCCGCGGCCCGGGCCTGCTTCTCGCGCTCTACCTCTGCGTGCAGAATATCAAGCGCTTTGGGGTCGGCCTCTTGCCGCGTCTGAGTCTCGTCCGACGCGCTTGGCTTCGGGGCTTCAGGTTCTGGTGAAGGAGGGGATGGCGTCGCGCCCGGCTCGACAAAGCGGCCGCCTTCGACTTTCACGTACCACGTATTGGAGCAGTTGGAACATTGCACCTCGCGCCCCTCAGGGGGGAACAGGTCCGCGTCCACCTCGTACTCAGCATCGCAATTCGGGCAAATGAGCCGCATCTGTTCCCTCTAAATCGCCTGACGTTACGACAAGCCCCTCAAACCTTCGCACTCATACCCCGTAAAAATCGCCAATCCAAGTAATTGTCTTTCTCATTGATTGCAACTCTACCCGGCTATGGCCTAATTGTTGCGCAACGAGCAACCGGAGCCACCGCGCGTGATAGAATTTGACAAAGTCGCCTATTCCTATGGCGGCGGAAATCTGCTGAGCGGTCTGTCCCTACGCTTGCAGCCCGGCTCCTTCCATTTTTTGACGGGGCCCTCTGGCGCCGGGAAATCCACCTTTTTGAAGCTCTGCTATATGGAACTCGCCCCAAGCTCCGGCATGGTCCAGATATTTGGCCAGGAGGCGCGGGATATGACCCGCGATCAGGTTGCGCAGGCACGGCGGCGCATCGGCGTGGTGCATCAAGACTGCCAATTCCTAGACCACCTGTCCTTGCGCGAAAATGTAGCACTGCCACTCACCGTGGCCGGGCGCGACGTTGCAGAAAGCGAGGCTGACATCGCGTCGCTTATGGAATGGGTCGGGTTGAAGGATCAGCAAGAGCAACGCCCGCCTGAGCTGTCCGGCGGGGAGCGTCAACGCGCGGCCCTCGCCCGCGCTGTAATCATGGACCCCGACATAATCCTCGCCGATGAGCCCACAGGCAATGTGGATTGGGAGATGTCGCAACGCCTCTTGTCCCTGCTCGTCGAGCTAAACAAGCTCGGCAAATCGGTTGTCGTGGCAACCCATGACATGAACCTGATCCGCGTTGCGAAATCGCAAGTCTCGGCCCGCGTGCTGCGCATCAAGGATCGCACCTTGCAGCTTGCGGGGGCGGATCTGTAATGCGCGCGCTGTTGTCCCTTCTGCGTGGCGATCCTGAGGCGGACCGCGTCGTCCCGCCCACGGGCGTCACTGCCAGCCTGACTGTGTTGACCGCCGCTGCCATGGCTTTTCTCTGCGTCTTCGCACTCGCCTTATCGCTGGCCACATCGCGGCTTGCGGAACGCTGGGATTCTGAGCTCGCCCGGTCCTCCACAATCCGTATCTCCGCGCCCGCGGCCGAACTGGAGGAACAGACCCGCGCAGCGCAGGAGGTGCTGCGCCTAACCCCTGGCGTCGCCCGCTCCCGCATCTTGGGCGAAGAGGAACAACGCCTGCTGCTCGAGCCTTGGTTCGGGCCCGACCTACCCGTGGACGCGCTGCCCATCCCGCGCCTGATCGAGGTGATCGAGACCACGGAAGGCTACGATGTCGAAGGGCTGCGCTTGCGCCTTGCCGCCGAAGCCCCCGGCGCGGTGCTGGATGATCATACCCGTTGGCGCCGGCCGCTGGTTGAGGCCGCCAACAGGCTGCGGCTTCTGGGTTGGGTCGCGATAGGCCTCATTGCCGCCTCCACCGCCGCGATGATCACCCTCGCCGCCCGCGCGGCCCTCTCGGCCAATGCCCAAGTCATTTCCGTCACCCGGCTGGTGGGCGCGCGTGACAGCTATATTGCGCGTGCCTTCGTGCGCCGGTTCACGCTGCGCACCGCCTTGGGTGCCACCATCGGAACCGCCATCGGCATGCTTGCCATCGCGGCCCTGCCAAGCGCGGCGGAGGAAGGGGCATTCCTCACCGGCCTCGGCTTTCAGGGCGCGCATTGGCTGCTGCCCGTCTTGATCCCGATCCTGGGCGCCGTGGTGGCCTTCATCGCAACCCGCGCCGCCGCGCTCTCCGTTTTGAAAGGGGTGACCTGATGGGCTACGCAATTCAATGGATCCGTTCGCTCGCGTTCAACATCACCATGTATATCGCGATGCCAATCGTCGCGCTCATCTACCTGCCTTGGATGCTCGTCAGCCCGCACGGCGGTGTCGCTGGATGCAAGGCGTATTGCGTGGTCGTCAAATGGCTCGCCAGCTGGATGATCAACCTGCGCTGTGAGGTGCGCGGCACGCCCCCTGAGGGGCAAGTTCTTGTCGCGGCCAAGCACCAGTCGTTCCTCGACATCATCATGATTTTCCACGCCGTGCCCAGCGGCCGGTTCATTATGAAGCAAATCCTGCTCTACGCGCCGATCCTGGGCCAATATGCCTACCGCATTGGCTGCGTGCCGGTGAACCGCGGCAAGCGCGGGCAGGCCATCACCAAGATGCTCGAAGACGTCAAACGGGGCGCAAGCCTGCCCGGCCAGCTGATCATCTACAGCCAAGGCACGCGCCTCGCCCCCGGGGTCAAACGGCCCTACAAAATCGGAACGGCGGTGCTCTATGAGCAAATGGGCACCGATTGCTACCCGGTCTCAACCAATGCGGGCGTGTTCTGGCCGCGCCGGGGCGTCTACCGCAAGCCCGGAACGGCCGTGGTTGATTTCCTGCCCCCAATCCCGCCGGGCCTGCCAAAGGAAGAGTTTCTCAAACGTCTGGAGACAGAGGTCGAAACCGCCTCCGACGCGCTGCTGGTCGAGGCCGGGTTTACCGCTCCGAAGGGGAAAAGCTGATGCAATTTGTCGAAGATATTGCCGAGCTTGAAGCACTTTACGGCACGCCGGGGGAGGCCTCGCTCATCAAGGTCGCCCACCAGATAACGCCCGCCTACCGCACATGGATCATGGCCTCCCGTCTCTGCGTTCTGAGCACTGTCGGGCCCGACGGCACAGATGGCAGTCCCCGCGGCGATGACGGACCCGTTGTACGGGAGCTGGACCCCCAAACCCTTGCCCTGCCCGACTGGCGCGGCAACAACCGCATGGACTCACTGCGCAATATCGTGGCGGACGGGCGCGTATCCCTGATGTTCATGGTGCCGGGCTCAAATAACGTCGTCCGGGTCAATGGAACGGCGAAGGTCACAACCGACGCTGATCTGTGTGCCTCCTTCGCCCAAAATGGCAACCATCCGCGGTCCGTCATCGTGATCAAGATAGGCGAAATTTACAGCCAATGCGCCCGCGCTCTGATGCGCGCCCGTATCTGGACCTGCGGCCATGAAAGCACCGGCCTGCCAAGTGTCGGCGACATGTTGGCCGAGATGAAAGACGGGTTTGACGGCGCGACTTATGACGCCGAATGGGCCCCTCGCGCGGCCAAAACCATGTGGTGAAACGCGCCTGCGCGGCGCGGTCTGACTGTGAGGCCCGTTAACGGCCCATCCAGCCGCCATCGACGGTCAAAATCTCTCCATTCACGTAGTCGGAGGAGTCGGATGCGAGGAAGATGACCGGCCCGGCAAAGTCTTCCGGCTCACCCCAGCGGCCTGCCGGAATGCGTTCAAGGATCGACTTGAAGCGATCCGGATCGTTTCTGAGCGCCTCGGTGTTGTCGGTCGCGATATAGCCCGGTGCGATGGCGTTCACGTTTACGCCCTTGCCCGCCCATTCGTTGGCCAGCGCCTTGGTCAGCTGCCCAATCCCGCCCTTGGAGGCCGCATAGCCTGGGACCGTAATGCCACCCTGAAACGTCAAGAGCGAGGCAGTGAAGATGATCTTGCCGCGTCCGCGTTCGATCATGCCCCGTCCGATCTCGCGGCTGAGCAGGAACTGCGCGGACAGGTTCACGTCAATCACCGTATCCCAATAGTCATCCGGATGCTCGGCGGCAGGTTTGCGCATGATGGTGCCGGCATTGTTGACCATGATGTCCGGCGCAACGCCGTCTTTGGCGAGTTGAGCAAAGAAATCCTTCAGCGCCGCGCGGTCGCTGAAATCGCAGGCATAAGGCGCAAAGCTGCGACCCATGGCAGTAATCGACTGTTCCACGTCGCTGCCGGGCGACAGGCTTGCGCTGACGCCCACGACGTCGGCTCCGGCCGAGGCAAGCGCTTCGGCCATGCCGCGCCCGATGCCGCGCTTGGCGCCGGTGACAAGTGCTGTCTTGCCGCTCAGGTCGAACATCGAGAGGCTCATGCGTTTTCTCCTACCTTGATCAGGCTTTTGAGCGCCGTTGGACTGCTGTCCAGCGCCTCGAACGCGGCCTGAATATCCGACAAGGGCGCCACATCGGTGATCACGGTCTCGGCGTCGACCCCACCCGAGGTGATGATGGCGATAGCCTGTTCGTAATCTTGCGGCTCATACACACGGGCGCCGATCAGCTTCAGCTCGCGCCAGAAAAATTGGAACAGGTCGATCTCGGGCTTTTGTGCATGAATTGCGACCATGACGATGCGCGCGCGGGTTGCTGCCACCTTGGTCATGGCGTCGACGCCGGGTTGGGTGCCCGAGACTTCAAAGACGACGTCGGCCCCTTTATCCCCGGTGCGCTGATTGATCTCAGCGGCAAGGTCACTCTCGGCGGGATTGACCGTCTCGAAGCCAAGTTTTTGCGCAATCGCCAACCGGTGAGGGTTTACCTCTGACAAAACGACCTTGCCGCCCGCATCGCGCGCGACCATCGCAACCAGAATGCCAATCGAGCCTCCGCCGATCACGACGACGTCTTCACCATCCTGCAGATCTGACAGTCGGACATCGTGGCAGGCGACGGCAACCGGCTCGATCAGCGCGGCATGATCCAGGCGCAGATCATCCGGCAGCGCGTGCAACGTGTGCGCGGGCACCGTCCAGATCTCCTGCATCGCGCCATTAGTGTCGAGGCCAAGAAATTTCAGATTGTGGCAGATATGCTCGTGCCCGGACCGGCAGGCAGGGCATTCGCCGCAGTGGACAAGCGGGCGCACAACAACTTTTTGCCCGGCCGAGAACCCTGACACGCCGTCACCGAGGGCTTCGACGGTCCCCGACATCTCGTGGCCAATCACCCGCTCAAATCCAACCCGTGCGTCCATGTTGCCGTGAAACACATGCATATCCGTGCCGCATATCCCGCAATAGGCGACCCGCACTGACACCTCGCCCGGACCAGGTGGCGCAGCAGTTATCGTGTCCACGGAAAAGGACTTGTTCCCGCGATAGTGAGCGGCGGCGATGCTGGTCATGGTCTTAAACTCCTTCATGCGCGGCTGTGAGCCGCCCCCAGTCAAATTCCACGCCCACGCCAGGGGAATTGGGCGCGACCGCCATATGATCCTCGATCACCAGCGGTCGGCAGGTGTAACTGTCTATAGGGAACGAATGCACCTCGAGCCAGCCGGAATTGGGTTGTGCCGACATCAGGCTGACATGCAACTCCTGCATGCCGTGGCTGCAAATGGGAATGCCATGCTGACGCGCAAGCTCAGCCACCTGAAGCCATCCCGTAATACCCCCGCAATTCGATGCGTCGGGTTGAATGAAGGACAGCTTCGCCTGTGCAAAGGCATATTCAAATTCATGGATCGTGTGCAGGTTCTCTCCCATGGCCAAGGGAAAACCGGTGACATCAGCAATCCGGCCATAGCCCACATAGTCGTCCGGGATCGTTGGTTCTTCAAACCACAGCAGGTCAAAGGGCTTAAAGGCTTCCGCCGCAGCAATCGCTTCGTCAACGCTGAGCGCGTAATTGGCATCCACCATGAAAGCAACGTCAGGTCCAATGAGTTCGCGCACGGCGCGAATGCGCTCCACATCCGTGGCGAGGTCTGGCTGGCCGATCTTGATTTTCACGCCATTGTGGCCGCGCTCCAGATAGCCACGAATAGAGTCCAGAAGCTTGGGCAAGGGAAAGTTCAAATCGATTCCGCCGGCATAGGCCTTGCACCGGTCCGAGGCGCCGCCAGCAAGTTGCCACAGCGGCTTGGCCAACGTCTTGGCCCGAATGTCCCAAAGGGCGATGTCGAGAGCCGAGATTGCAAAGCTGGCTATGCCGCCGCGCGCCACGTAGTGCATATGCCATTGCATAGCCTCGTAGAGGGCTTCAACAGATCCGGCGTCTTTGCCGCATAGGAAGGGCGTCAAATCCCGCTCGATCATAGCCTTGATTGCGTGTCCCCCGCGCCCTCCGGTGTAGGTGTAGCCCGTCCCTTCAGTGCCATCGGCAAGACGGATCGTCGCCGTGATCAATTCGAAGTGCGTGTGATCTCCGTGTTTGGCGTCCGACCATAGTACACGACGCTACTTGAAACGAGGAGCGAAAAGGATTCGAATTGAAGCTT